>CAYWRY010000029.1:0-36718 GCA_964460485.1 uncultured Spirochaetales bacterium | reverse complement strand
GCGAAGCCGGGAGGGCGTCGGCCGGCGAGCAGCTGGTCGATCAGCACGCGCGTGCCGGCGCCGCGATTGCGATTCACCATGCGCAGGCTCGAGTCGGCGAGCAGCTCTTGCGTGTCGCGCATCTCGTCGGCGCGCGTCACGACGCCCTGCATGCGCGTGTAGCCGCGCAGCAGTCGGAGGCCCGCGCGCAGAAAGGGCGTGTTGTAGGCGCCCGTGCGCGGGTCGAGCAGGTGGATCGGCGCGGCGTCGCACTCGCCGCGCTCGGCGGCGGCGAGGCCGCCCTGGCTGCCGACGGCGAGCACCTTCACCGTGATGCCCTCGCGCGCGAGCGCGCCGGCGATCCGATCCAGGCCCGCGCAATGGCTGCCGATCACGACGAGGTCCGCGGGCGCCAGCTCGCGGCCGAGCAGTGTGACCTCCACCTCGGCGTCCTCGTCCACGATCTCGACGTTGCGCTCGACGCGCACGAAGCCGTCGGCGCGCGAGAAGGTGGTGACCGAGCCGCTGCCCTTGCCCATGGGATACGCGGCGAGCGCGCCGTCACCGCGCTTCACGAGCCCGACGAGCAGATACTCGAGCCGGCCGCGCTCGGAGTGGGTGCGCAGCGCGAGGCGCGCGCGAACCGTCTCCCGTCGCGCCGACGCGAGGCCGGCCATCTCGCGAATCACCGGCGCCACGAACTCGTGGAAGGTGAAGATCGCCGACGTCGGGAAGCCGGGCAGGACGACGACCGGGAGCGCGCCGTGCGCGGCGAGACAGATCGGCTTGCCGGGCTTCAGCGCCACGCCGTGCACGACGATGCCCGGCGAGAGGTCTGCGACCACGCGGGCGTTGAGGTCGCCCTCGCCCTTCGACGTCCCGCCGGAGAGCAGCACGAGATCTGCGCCGACCAGCGCCTCGGCGAGCGCGCCGCGCAGCGCCGCCTCGTCGTCGCGGAAGGCGCCGTGGAAGCGCGGGGTGCCGCCCAGCTCGCGCACCGCGTCGGAGAGGATGCGCGCGTTGCTGTCGTAGACGCCGCCCGATGGGAGCGGTTCGCCCGGCTGCACGATCTCGTCGCCTGTGGAGAGGATCGCTACGACGGGGCGCGAGACGACCGGGACGCGCGCGCGGCCGATCGCGGCGAGCACGCCGGTCTCGCGCGAGCTGAGGCGCGTGCCGGCGAAGAGCACCGTCTCGCCCTGCCCGATGTCGGTGCCCGCGAAGGAGACGCTCGCGCCGGGCACGACCGCTCGGCGCACGGCCAGCGCACCGCCAAAGGCGTCGGTCTGCTCGACGGGCACCACGGCGTCGGCGCCGCGCGGCAGCATGCCGCCCGTGGCGATCGTCATGGCGCAGCCCGGGTCGACCTCGCCGCGCGGCGCGACGCCGGTGGGGATCGTCTCCGCAGCCAACGCGAGGCGGCGCGGCTCTTCTTCGCTCGCCCCGAAGGTGTCGGCCGCGCGTACGGCGAAGCCGTCCATGTTCGAGCGATCGAAGGCGGGCACGTCGACGTCCGCGCGCACGTCCTCGGCGAGCACGCGACCGAGCGCGTCCGCGAGGGCGACCTCCTCCGCGCGCAGGGGTGCCACGCGGATCGCCTCCCGCCAACGTCGCTCTGCCTCGTCGCGATCGAGCACGTCGAGGAATTGGCGCTGCTTCATCGCGGGCCTTCCGGGTCCGCGACGAGCGAAGCGCGCAGCGAGGCGGCTTCAGGGCTGGGCGAAGCGACACCCGGAGGCTCGTCGTCGTAGAGCAGAACCTCGACCTCTTCGCCCTCGGCCATGCCCTCGCGGCCGCGCGGGACGATCACGCAGCCGGCCGCCCGCACCGTCGAAGAGAGGATGCTGGCGCCGGCGGTCGCGAGCGGCGCGACGCGGCCGTCCTCGATCGCGACGCGCACGTAGTCCACGCGCCCGATCTGCGACGCCAGCTTGCGCGCGAGCGGGAGGCGCACGCGACGATGCGGCCACGTGCGCGAGCGGCCCCCGAGGGCGCGGATCGTCGGCCCCGCGAAGAACTCGTAGGCGCACAGACAGCTCACCGGGTTGCCGGGCAACAGGAACACGAAACGCTCGCTTGGCGCTTTGGGGTCTGACCCCAAAGCGCCTTCACGGCGGCGCGGGAGGCGGCCGACGCCGGTTGGGCTCGACGGGCGCATGGCGATGCCGTGGAAGTCGAGCGTGCCCAGCTCGGCGACGAGACCCGGCGCGTGATCCTCGACGCCGACCGAGCTGCCGCCCGAGACGAGGATCACGTCGGCGTCGCTGCTCGCGAGCGCGAGGCGGATCACCTCGCGGCGGTCGGGCAGCGGCGCCGCGTCGCGCGCCACGCCGCCGTCGCGCGCGACGAGGGCGCGCAGCACGACCGAGTTGCTGTCGGCGATGCGCGCGCCGCTCGGCGTCACACCGGGCGGGAGCAGCTCGTCGCCCGTGATCACGAGCTGCACGCGCGGGCGCCGGTAGCAGAGCACGCGCGCGACGCCGATCGAGGCGATCAGGCCGGCGTCCTGGGGTCGCAGCCGCCGGCCCGCGCGCAGCACGATCTCCCCGGCGCGCACGTCCTCGCCGATCGCGCCTACGTTTTTTTGCGGCGCCACCGGCTCGGTGATGGCGACGAGCCCGCCCTCCTCGCGGCAGACCTCTGCCATGGCCACGGCGTCGGCGCCCTCGGGC
This sequence comes from uncultured Spirochaetales bacterium, assembly GCA_964460485.1. Classification (GTDB taxonomy): domain Bacteria; phylum Myxococcota_A; class UBA9160; order UBA9160; family UBA6930; genus VGRF01. Next base: position 34,067 of record CAYWRY010000029.1, on the reverse strand, counting down.
AGCGGCGCGCCCGTCATGATGCGGACCGCCTCGCCCGCGCCGACGCGGCCTGCGAAGGGCCGGCCGGGCAGCGCCTGCCCGAGCAGCTTCAGCCGGATCGGGTCGTAGTCCGAGGCGCCGAAGCTGTCCTCGCCGCGCAACGCGAAGCCGTCCATCGCCGAGCGCGCGAAGCCCGGCACCGCGGCGGCCGCGCGCACGTCCTCGGCGAGCACGCGGCCCGCGCATGCGAGCAGCGGAACGCGCTCGGGGGGCAGGGGCTCGCTGCGCGCGGCGAGAAAGCGCTCGACCTGCTCCACGTCGGCGCGGGCGGCGAAGCCACGCAGGCGCACGTCGCGGGGTGCGGAACGGTCGTCGGAGGGGGGAGGCGTCACGGGACGTGAACCGTGCCGGAAAACCGCGGCGCGTGCGACCACGAGCCAGGCCGCGCCGCCAAAGCGAATCGGCCGGGGGTCGCCCCGGCCGTCCGCCGTCTCGCCTAACAGCCGCGCTTCAGCCCGAAGCCTTCGCGCTGAATGCGTCCTCGCCCGGCGTCATCTTCGTGTAGACCTGCCGGATGACGTCCGCCGGCACGTCGAACACGGCGTTCGCCGGTCCGATCGGGTCCTTGCGCAGCGGCTCCGACAGCACGTCGTCCTTCTCCGTGAAGCCCGCGCGCTTGTTGAACTCCCACTCGTCGCTGAGGACCGACCAGCCCTGATCCCAGATCTCGCTGCGCGAGACCTCCTTGCCTACGAAGGCGCCGTAGAAGGCGCGGATGTTGTCGAGGCTCGGCTGGAGGAACTGGCAGAAGCCCGACGAGTCACAGACCGCGTTCACGATCTGCACCTTCTGCGACTCGTAGGCGAACTTGTCCTGCGTGAGGCCCGGATTGATGATCAGGCCGGCCGTGTGGTCCGCGCCCATCGGGCTCGTGCAGTAGGTGACGCCGGTGGCCTTCAGCGGCCGCGGATCCCACGCCGGCAGCGACTGGCCCTTCGCGTGCGGGATGCGCCAGTGACCGGTGAACTTGCCGGCCGCAACCACGCCGTTGCCGACCGCCTTGCCGCGCTCGGTGCCGCTCGGGATCTCGCGCAGCAGCTTCTTCATCTCCGCGGCGTCGCCCCACTGGATCTGGCCCGCGTCCATCAGCACCGCGAGCGCCGAGCCCGTCTCGATCGTGTCGAGGCCCAGCTCGTCGCACAGCCGGTCCATCTCCGCGACGTCCTCCCAGCTCGCGACCGCGCAGTTCGAGCCGAGAAGAGTGAGCGTCTCGAACTCGAGCGCGCTGGTGACGTACTTGCCGTCTTTGTCGTGGACGATGTTCGAGCAGCGCACGATGCAGCCGGTCATGCAGTTGTGCATGCCGCCGCCGCGCGACTCGAAGCTCTCGACGATGCGCGCGCCGTCGAGCGTCTTCGCGTCCGGCGACTGGCCCGAGACGCGGTTCTTGTGCGGGAACGTGTGCAGCATGTTCGCCACGGGCACCACCGAGCTGGTGCCGTGCTTGAACATGAGCGGACCCGACAGGTAGGCCTGCGAGTAGTCCTTGCAGAGCTCGCCGAACTTCCTCTTGTCCGCGGCCTGCACCACCGACGCGCGGCCGGGGTCGACCGCCACGTACTTGAGGCCCTTGCTGCCCATCACCGCGCCCACGCCGCCGCGCGCCGCGTGGCGCGCCGGATAGCGGTTGTCCTGATCGGTGGTGGCGACCGAAGCGCCCGTGAGGCGCATCTCGCCGGCCGGGCCGATCGAGATGAACGACGTGGTCTTCGGGTACTTCGTGTGGAGCCGCTCGCAGAGCGCGTAGTTGAGCAATCCCTTGTACTCGTCCGCGGGGACCACCTTCGCGCCGTCGGCGGTCACCTCGAGCGCGTAGCGCTTGCTCGCGTCCTTCGGCTGACCCTTCACCACGATCGCCCGGTAGCCGAGCTTCACGAGGTGCTGACCGGGCTGGCCGCCGGAGTTCGCTTCCTTGATGCCGCCGGTGAGCGGGCTCTTGCAGCCGACGGAGATTCGGCCCGAAGTGGGCGCCGCAGTGCCACTGAGCACGCCCGGCGCGAGCACGAGCACGTTGTCGGGGCCGAGCGCATCGCACTTCGGGTTGCACTCCTCGAGCAGGATCTTCGCCGAGAGCCCGCGGCCGCCGAGCAGCTGCCACTTCGCCGGGAAGGGCTTCAGCTCGACGGTCTGGTTCGTCATGTCGACGTAGATCATCCGATCGGCCATGGGATCTCCTTGTTGGGCACGGAAGCTCTCGGGCGTTGGAAGTGGGGCGCGGGCGCTCAGCCGCCCGCGATTGCAGCGATGATCTCGACGACGTCGCCCTTCGCGAGCGGGGCGCGCAGCGGGTCGCGCACCAGGTGCTCTCCGTTCTTGAAGAGCTTCACGAAGCCGTGGACGTTGCCGTCCTCGTCGAGCACCTGGGCCAGGAAGCCGGGGTACTTGCGTTCGACCCAGTCGAGCACAACGCCGACCGTCGCGCCTTCCGCTTCGATCTCGGCGGTGCCGAGCGTCGGGCCCCGGTAGGGGGGCGGAACGCGGACCAGGGGCATGCGGACTCCAGGAGCCACGCAGCGTAAGGCGCTGACGCTGCGTCCGGCAAGGCGTAGGGTGGCGCGATGCAAAGGAAATCCGACCGCCGGCCGGGTCGGGCGTTGCGGCTCGCGGCCGCCGCGGCGCTCGGCTTTGCAGCCGCGGCGAGCGCGCAGGCGCCGCATCCGATCCCGCCGCCGCAGCGTCCGCTGCACGAGCGCGCCCGCGAGGCGGAGATCGTCGCGATCGGCGTCGTCGCGCACGTCGAGCGCGGCCGCATCGCGATCGAGGGCGCTGTCCCCGTGCGCGGCGCGTCGCCCGCGCGCTTCGCGCTGAAACGCTCGCCGCTGCGCCCACCGCCCCTCGCCGCCGGCGACCGCGCCCTGCTCTTCCTGCGCGGCGCGCGTCCACCCTACGTGCTCGCCGGGGACGCGCGAGACGTCGTGGCGATCGCGAGCGATGCGGAGGCGCACGCTCTGGCTGCGGCGCTGCCGGCCCTGCTCGCCGCCGACTACGACGCCGAGGCCCTGCGCACCGTTTACGCGGAGTGGACCGCAGATGCCTCGCCCCTCCTGCGCGAGCTCGGGCGAGCCGGGATCGGGGCGCTGCCGGCGCGCGAACCGCGGCGTCACGCAGGGACGGCAGGTGGGGAATCGGGTCACGCCCAGTAGCGCCGACGTGCCCGCTCGTGCCAGAAGCGCACGTCCGGCAGCGCGAACGGGTCGGGCGCAGACTGATCGGGGAGCCAGGCGGTGAGGAAGCCGTCGCCGCCGCGGCCGTGATGGACGCAGCCCGTGTCGAGGCCGCGCAGGCGCTCTGCGACGTGCAGCCGCTGGAGCGCCCAGTGGCCGTAGACGACTCCGAACGCGTGCCCCGCCCGCAGCCACGCCGCGTGCCAAGGCTCACCGCCGGGCACTTCCTCGGGCAAGCGCTCGGACCAGCCGCCGTCTGGTGTCGAGGTGCGCGCCGAGACGAAGCGGCCGAACGCGTCGAGCAGCCGCGCCTCCTCCGAGGCGGGTTCCCGCTCGCGCGAAGCTTCGGCGAGCGCGAGCGCACCTCGCTTGCGCGCCTGGCGCGCCGCGTGCGCCGCAGCCAGGAATGCCCGCGCCGCTGCGCGATTCGGATCCGCGAGGCGCGCGGACAGCTCCGCGGCGATCGCCCTGGCGGCGTCGAGCGTCCACTCGGGTGCGAGCGCGGCGTGCACGAGCGCGAAGGGCGAGCCGCCGAGTCGACCCGACCCGAGGAGCGGCTGGCGCCGCAGCCAGTCGACCCACTCCGCGAAGTCCGGCTGCTCGAGCACGTCCCGGAAGGTGTCGCCGCTCGCCGGCTGCGCCGCACCGAGGGCGACCGTCACCAGCCACGCGTCGTGGTTCCCGATCACGGTAAGCGCGCGACCGCCGTCCTGCAGCGCACGCACTCGCTCCAGCACCCGGAGGCTTGCGGGGCCGCGGTTGACCAGATCTCCGGTGAAGTGCAGCTCGAAGTCCGGCCCCAGCTCGGCGCGAGCCCGGGCGATCAGGGCGTCCAGCTCGTCCGCGCAACCCTGCACGTCTCCGACGAAGACCCGCTGCACCACCGGGGATTTTCTAGCGCCGGGCCGGCCTACCGGGCGGCAACTTCGTGCCCCAAGTCGTGCCGCGGGAGGGATTTCGGGCCCGCGCTGCGCCCCATCCGGCACGGCCGGCCACTGCGTGCGATCCCCGTTCGACGCCGAACGCGTCGCCGTCCACGGAATCGGCCGGATTCGCTGCGCGCCGCGGTTAGAATGCGACCCCCGAAGCCACGGCTCGGCGCTCACCCCGGGCTTCGCGGAGAGCAGCGGACTTGGGCAGGCGATACATCGTTTGCGACGGCGCGCACCTCGCGCGCGAGTGGGCGCAGATTCTCTCGGGCAAGGACGAGGAGCTCGTCTTCGTGCCGCGCGAGGACGAGCAGCGCGCGCGCCCGCCGGGCTTCCGCTCGCTCGGCCACCCGTTCACTCCCGAAGGCCTCGGGCGCCTCGGCGCCAGCGAGGGCGACGAGTTCGCGGTGATCGCCGACGACCCGGTGTGGCTGCGCAACGCCGTGGCCGTGATCGGCACCGCGCTGCCCACGGTGCCGATCCTGGTGTGCTCGGATCACCTGCAGGCGGACGAGCTGCCCATGCACCTGTGCATCCGCCTCACCGGGCTGCGCGAGGGCCTGCGGCACGACATCGACCGCGAGTTCGCGCACCTCACGAACCTGCACCGCGTCGCCCAGATCCAGCGCCTGTTCGTGCAGCGCGAGAAGATCGCGATCCTGCTGCAGCCCGATCCCGACCCAGACGGCATCGCCTGCGGCTTCGCCTTGCGCGCGCTGCTCGGCCGCAAGTCGCCCACCGCGCCGCTCGTGTCGTTCGGCGAGGCCAAGCGGCCCGAGAACGTGGCGATGATCCAGGCGCTCGGCCTCGAGGTTCGAACGATCGACCTCGACCAGCTCGACGAGTTCGACGGCATCGCGCTCGTGGACGTGCAGCCCAACGTGTTCGGCGACCCGATCCCGGCGCGCCTGCAGAACGTCGACCTGGTGATCGACCACCACCCGGAGCGCGGCGGCTGGGACGCCTCGATCTGCGACATCCGGACTCATTACGGAGCGACCTCGACGATCCTCGTCGAGTACCTGACCGCCGCGGCGCTCGAGATCCGCCCGCGCCTCGCGACCGGCCTGCTCTACGGCATCAAGAGCGACACGCAGCTGCTCGGCCGCGACACCGAGACGCAGGACATCGACGCCTTCGCCACGGTGCACGCGTTCCACAGCCCGGCGTTGTTACGGCGCATCGAGCGCCCCGCGCTGCCCCTCGACGGCTTGCGCGCGCTCGGCCGCGCGCTGGCGACCACGCGCGTGGAGGAGGGCATCCACCTGCTCGCGCTCGGCCGCGTGCGCGAGGACGTGATTCCACAAGTCGCGGATCTCGGCCTGCAGGCCGAGGGCGCCGAGTGGTCGATCGCGGCGGGAATCGTCGGCAGCGACCTCGTCTTCTCGGTGCGCAACGTCGGCTACGTGCGCGCCGCGGGGGAGGTGGTGCGCGGGGTGGTCGAGGGCCTCGGCATCGGCGGCGGCCACCGCTCGATGGCGAAGGGAATCATCCCGCTGAAGGCGTTCCGCGCGAAGTACAAGAAGGCGGACGCCGCCACGATCCGTCGCGCCCTTCACGACGCCTTCGTGCGCGCGATCCACGAGACTTGACGGCAAGGCCGCGCACAGCGCGGCCGCGCAGTGAGGCGAAGCCGAACGGAGTCGAACAGTGGCCTCCGCGCAACGATGCGACCGGACCGTCGCGCTCCAGGGTGGTTTCTAGATGGCGCGAGCGCTGCTGACCCCCGACGCGGTCGCCGCCGCGCTGCGCGAGCTGCCCGGCTGGGAGCTGCGCGACGGCAGGCTGCAGCGCACCTACGTCTTCGCGGACTTCTCCGAGGCGTTCGCCTTCATGACGCGCGTCGCGCTCGAGGCCGAGAAGCAGGATCACCACCCGGACTGGTCCAACGTGTGGAACCGCGTCGCGATCGCGCTCTTCACCCACGACGCAGGTGGCGTCACGCAGCGCGACGTCGAGCTGGCGCGGCTCATCGCGCGCGCCGCCGGTGGGGCGCGCTGAGCGCGCGAGGCTCCGCCCCTACGTGCCGCCGAGCTCGCGGCCGAGCGACGCCGCGCGGGCGAGCGCATCCTCCGCGCTCGCATCGAGCGCGAGCACCAGTTCCTCGGCGTCGCGGCAGCGCGCGAGCGCGCCCGCGAGCAGGTCGCGCGACGCGCTCGCGCCCGCGAGCAGTACGAGGCGCGCGGGCGCACCGCACTCGGCGCACGCCGCCAGATAGGGGCCCGCATCCGCCTCGACGGGCAACATCGCGCCCACGCCGAGCTGCGCGGCGCGGCGCAGGGCGGGCGCCGCGCTCGCGGCGAGCCAGAGCGGGGGCCCGGCGGGTCGCAGCGGCTTCGGGTAAACGCTCACGGACTCGCACGCGAAGTGCTTGCCCCGGAACGTGATGGGGGCGTCGCTCCATGCGGCACGCACGAGCGCGAGCGCCTCGGCGAAACGCTCCGCGCGCTCGTCGGCCTCGAGCCCGAAGCTCGCGAAGGGCGTCTCGGCCGCGCCGAGACCGACGCCCAGCTCGATGCGTCCCGCCGAGAGCAAGTCGAGCGTCGCCGCGTACTCGGCCACGCGCAGCGGATGATGCAGCGGCAGCGGCAGCGCTGCGGTGGCGATGCGCACGCGCTGCGTCGCAGCGGCGAAGGCAGCGCACACGCTGAGCGCGTCGGGCACTCCGCCTCGGGCGTCGAAGCGCTCCGCCACGCCCACCCAGGCGAGCCCGAGATCCTCCGCGCGCCGCGCGAGAGCCACGCACTCGGCGAGCGCGCCGGGCGACGCGTCGCGCGGCGCGATGCGGGCGCCGAGCACGAGCCTCACGCGCGCGGCTCCTGCCCGAACGTCCGGAGCGAGCTCATCGAGGTGCGAGCCTCCCGCCTTCCCGCGCCGTCTCCCGTCGAGACGCCGCTTCGGCGCGCCGATACTGTCGCCCAAGCGAGGGCCGCGCACGGCGCCCTCGCGCGAACCCGGAGCCGACTCGTTTGCCTGCGACGCTGCGCATCCCCGCGACGCTGACCGGGCTCGAGGTCGCGCGCGAGCCGGGCCACTGCGGGCTCGCCGTCGAGTTCGCGCCGCAGCTCCTGCGCCACGGCCCGGCGCCCCTCTGCGACTTCCTCGATCTCGGCGCGCCGCTCTCGCTCGAATCGGCGCGCGGCCTCGCGCAGCTCACGCGTCTCCTGCGCGCGGCGCGCCTGACGGCGGGCGGCCCCCCTTCGCGCTGGCTCGGCGATCCGCTCGGCGCCCGCGCTGCGCTCGCAGCGGCGCTCGGCCGACGCGTGGTGCTCAGCGCCGCGCCGCGCTCGTGCGTGCGCTTCACCGCTTGGACCGACGACGGCGTGCATGCGCTCGACTTCGTCGCCGACGTCGTCGCCGACGGCGCGGGCTTCTGGGTGCGGCGCCTCGGACCGCTCCCCGCGCGCTACTTCGCGCGCGAGAGCGTGATGCGCCACGAGACGACGACGGAGCACTGGCTCGAGGTCGTGAACGTCGAGCCGCGCTGACGGCGCGCGTTCCTCGCGAAGCTCTCAGCGCGCTGCGGCGCCGTCCTCGGGCCGCGGGCTCCACTCGTGGCAGGCCGGCTGCAGGCGCGCGAGGTCATCCCGGACTCTCGCTGATCTCATCAGGCGCGCCGATCGGTGGGTGTGTCAAGCAGATTCCTCGCGCCGCACCGGGCGATAGACTGGGAGACGTCCTGGGAGAAGCCGATGGCCTCGCTCGTGCTGCCGAACATCGCCGCGCTCCGCGAGCAGGCGGGCAAGAAGCTCGGCACCTCGGACTGGGTGGAGATCACGCAGCGGCGCATCGACCTGTTTGCCGAGGCGACCGGCGACCACCAGTGGATCCACGTGGACGCCGAGCGCGCGCGCCGCGAGTCGCCCTTCGGCACCACGATCGCGCACGGCCATCTCACGCTCTCGCTCGCGCCGATGCTGCTCGCGCAGATCCTCGAGGTACAGAGCGTGCGCCTGATCGTGAACCCTGGCGTCGAGCACATCCGCCTGCGCTCGCCCGTGCGCTGCGGCGACAAGATCCGCATGCACGCGACGCTGAAGGATCTGCGCAACGTTCCGGGCGGCGTGCGCGCGACGATGGCGGTGAGCTTCGAGATCGAAGGACAGAAGAAGCCGGCTGCGTTTGGGGACATGCTGTTGGTTTATTACGAAGCGCCTGGGAATGGGGGCGAGGACTGATTCGCCTGCCGCCTCGCCTGAGAGCAGCGAGGCGGCGCGAGGGGCCGGCGTTGCGCGGTGGAACCCGTTCCACACGGCACGTTCGAGTGAGGAGGGGCGAAGCTCGGGCGCCGTCGAGGCGCCCGAGCTTCGCTGGCGCCGAGGCCTGCGCGTGTCTGCGACGTTCGACTACTCCGCGAGGAACTTCCGAGTCTCTTGCAGGAAGTATTCGAGCTGGTCGTGGTGGACCCAGTGGCCGGCTTTGGCGACGTTCAGGAGGCGGGCGTTCTGGAAGGGCTGCATGCGGCCGTCCTTCGTCGGATCGCTCGCCCAGCTCTCTTCGCCGCGCACGAGCAGTGTGGGGCAGGTGATGCGCTCCCAGAGCGAGCGCACGTCGGCGCCCCGGAAGCGCACGGGGGCGAAGCTGCGCACGTAGGGATCGAACTTCCAGGAGAACGTGCCGTCCTCGTTGCGCGCGACGCCGTGCACGGTGAGATGGCGCGCCTGCTCGGGCGAGAGGAACTCGTTCTCTTCCTGCATGCGCCTCGCCGCCTCGTCGATCGACGGATACCGGCGCGGCTGGCGCTTCGCGATCTCCTTCTGCGACTGGATCCACTCCATCAAGCGCACGGAGGGATGCGACGCCTCGAGCTTGCGCTCCAGCTCGGGCGAGGGGCCGAGGCCCTCGATGGCGATCAGCTTCTTCACGTTCTGCGGAAACAGGCCCGCGTAGTGGAGCGAGATCGCGCCGCCGAGCGAATGGCCGATGATGGTGAGTGGCGCGAGGTGGAGCGCGTCGACGAGCTGCACGATGTCGAAGACGAACTCGCCCACCGCGTAGGAGCCGCCCACGGCCCAGGCGCTGTCGCCGTGGCCGCGCAGGTCGGGGGCGATCACGTGATAGTCGCGGCGCAGGTCGCGGGCGACCCAGTCCCAGTTGCGCGCGTGGTCCTTGCCGCCGTGGATCAGCAGCAGCGGCGGCGCCGACTCGTTGCCCCAGTCGACGTAGTGCATGCGCAAGCGCTGCGAGACGTAGAAGCTAGAGCTGGGTCCGATCAGGTCCGCGTCGCGTGACATCCGTCCTCCCGGGCGAGCGCACGGTAGCGGTGCGGCGACGGAACCCGCGCGCGGCGCGGTGCGTGGGCCGCAGCAGCGCGCCGCGCGGCGCCGCCCTCCCCGCGCGGTAGCTTCCGCGCCATGCGCGTCGCCCTCGCCCAGATCAACCCGACGGTCGGCGACCTCGCCGGCAACCGAAAGCTCATCGAGGAGGCCGCCGCGCGGGCGGCCGCCGAGCGCGCCGAGCTGGTGGTGCTCCCGGAGCTCGCGCTGACCGGCTACCCGCCCCTCGATCTCGTCGAGCGCGACGGTTTCGTGCGCGACCAACTCCGCGAGCTCGACACCCTCGCCGCAGCGTCGAGCGGCGTCGCGATCGCGGTGGGCGCCGTGCTCCCGGCGGAACGCCGCGACGGCAAGACGCTTTCGAACGCGGCGGTGCTGCTGGCCGGGGGCAAGCGCGCGTTCGCACAGGCGAAGACGCACTTGCCCACCTACGACGTCTTCGACGAGAGGCGCTACTTCGCGGCGGCAGAGCGGCGCGAGGTGGTTTCGCTGCCGAGCGGCACCCGTGTGGGCCTCACCGTGTGCGAGGACGGCTGGGTGGATCGGATCGGCTACAGCGCCGACCCGACCGCCGAGCTGGCGCGCGCCGGCGCCCAACTCGTCGCGAACCTGAGCGCTTCTCCGTGGCACCTCGGCAAGGCCGCCGATCTGCGCGGCCTGTTCTGCGACCTCGCGGCGAAGCGCGGCGTGCCGATCGCGTTCTGCAATCAGGTGGGCGGCAACGACGAGCTGATCTTCCACGGCGGCTCCTTCCTGGCCGATGCGCGCGGCCGCGTGCGCGCTGCGCTGCCGCTGTTCGAGCCGGCGCTCGCGGTGGTGGATCTCGACGACGCGCCCGCGATCGCACCCGACGCGGTGGCCGAGCCCGAGCGCGTCGCGCAGCTCGAGGCCGCGCTCGTGCTCGGCATCCGCGACTACTTCCGCAAGCAGGGCCTGCCGCCGGGAGCCGTGATCGGACTCAGCGGCGGCGTCGACTCCGCCCTAACGGCGCATCTCGCCGTCGAGGCGCTCGGGCGAGAGAAGGTCACGGGCGTCGCGATGCCGGGCCCCTTCAGCTCGCCCCACAGCATCGAGGACGCGCACGCCCTCGCGAAGAACCTCGGCATCGCGATCCGCACCGTCGACATCAACCCGATCTACGCGAGCTACCTGCGCGTGTTCGCAGAGCTGTTCGGAGCGAAGCACGACTACGGCCTCGCGCAGCAGAACATCCAATCGCGCATCCGCGGCGCGACGCTGATGGCGATCTCCAACGCCGAGAACCGCCTCGTGCTCGCCACCGGCAACAAGAGCGAGCTCTCGGTGGGCTACTGCACGCTGTACGGCGACACGGTCGGCGGCATCGCCGTGATCGGCGACGTCTACAAGCGCGACGTCTACGCGCTCGCGCGCCACGCGAATCGCGCCCGCGAGATCATCCCGCGGCGCACGATCGACAAGCCGCCCAGCGCGGAGCTGGCGCCGAACCAGAAGGACTCCGACGACCTGCCCGACTACGCGATCCTCGACGCTGTGCTGGAGCAGGCGATCGAGGGCGAGCGCGCCGCGCCGATGATCACTCCGCCGCCCGGCGCCACGCGCGAGACCGTCGCCGGCATCGTGCGCCGCGTCGACCGCAACGAGTACAAGCGACGACAGGCGCCGCTCGTGCTGCGCGTCTCCACCAAGGCGTTCGGCAGCGGCCGGAAGCTGCCGATCGTGCATCGGTATCAGCTGTAGACGAGCGCCGCGCCGGGCGACTCGATCAGACCTTCGCGGGCTCTGGCGCCGCCGCCGCTTCGCTCACCGCCTTCACGAACTCGGCGCGCGCGCCGCGCGGGCCTTCCTGGATCACGTATTCGACGGTGTCGCCCTCGTCCATCGAGTCGTAGTCGCTGCCGTTCATGCCGGAGCGGTGGAAGAAAACCTCTTTGCCGTCCTCGCCGCGGATGAAGCCGAAGCCGCGGTCGCGCACCATCTTCTTGATCTTGCCGCGCGATCTCGGGCCGGCGGGCGCGACCGACGCCTTCGCCGGCGGCCGGCTGCTGCGGCGCGGACCGCCGGGGCCGCCGCCGCGTCGCGCCGAGTAGGCGCCGATCGCGAACTCGCTCAAGAAGAGCTGCATCGGCACCGTGAGGTCGGTCATGCCGCTGCTCTCCGCGGACAGCAGCACCTCGTCCTTGCTCACGTCGACGATGCTGTACCGGAGGCCCGTGTTCTTGTGGGTGCAGGACGAGCCAGGCTCGATCTCGTCGGGTGAAAGCATGGCGAGCACCTCGAAGTGGAGCGCGATCGGCGCTGGCGCCGCGGCGAAGTGGGGAGCCGCTCGGACGGCGCGAAAGGCGGCGCACCTTAGGCGAGGGGCCGGGGAGGGTCAAACCGGGGGCTGCGGTCCGTCGGGCGGGGCTACCGTCGCGGGCTCTCGCAGGAGCGGCGGCAAGATGGCGATCCGGGCGGTGTTCTTCGATCTGGGCGGGACGCTGTTCAGCTACCGCGCGACGCGCCCGCACTTCGACCGCTTGCTCGAGGCGCTGGTTCGCGAGCACGGCATCGCGGAGCCCTTTGCCGAGGTGCGCGCGAAGTACCGCGCGGCGATGACGGCGGCCGGCGCCGACTTCAACGCTCGGCCCTACTACCTGCACCGCGACATGTTCCGCGCCGCCTACCTCGGCCTGCTGCACGCGTACGGCCTCGAGGCGCGCGACAGCGAGGCGCTCTACGAGGGGCAGAGCGAGGTGGGCGCACGCTTCATCTCGCTGCGTGCCGGCGTGCGCGAGACGCTCGCGGCGCTGCGTGCGCGCGGCCTGCACCTCGGCGTCGTGAGCAACATCGACGACGACCAGTTCCGCGCGATCTGGGCGCAGCTCGGCATCGGCGAGTACTTCCACGCCACGACCACGAGCGAGGAAGCGCGCTCGTGCAAGCCCGATCCGGGCATCTACCGCGTCGCACTCGCCAAGGCGCGGGGCGTCGCCGCGCGCGAGGTGCTGTTCGTGGGCGACTCGCCGCAGCACGACTTCGCCGGCGCGAAGCCACTCGGCATGCGCACAGCCTGGATCGCGGACCGCCCCGCGGAGCTGCCGGACGCGCTGCGGCCCGATCACGTGATCGACGAGATCCCCGAGCTGCTGCGCGTGGCCCTGGCATGAGGGCGAGCGCGCGTCGCGCGCCCGCGCTTCTCGCCGCGCTGCTGCTCGCGGTTCCCGCGGCGCGGGCAGCCGAGAGGACGCTGCGCGTCGCGGTGACCGGCGACTATCCGCCGCTCTGCGAGCGGAGCGCGAACGGGGACTACGAGGGTCTCGACCCCGACGTCGCGCGCGCATTCGCCGGCGAGCGCGGCTACGCGATCGCGTGGGTGCCCGTGACCTGGCCCGACCTCGCCGCCGGGCTCGCCGCGGGACGCTTCGACGTGGCGATGACGGGCGTGACGGTGCGCGCGGACCGCAGCGCGCTGGGCCGCTTCACGCTGCCGGTAGCGGAGTCGGGCGCGGTCGTGCTCGTGCGCGATCCGGAACTCGCCAGCGAGGCGGCGCTGGCGCAGCCCGGCGTCGCGCTCGCGGTCAACGCGGGCGGCCACCTCGAGCGCTTCGCGCGCGCGCGCTTCCCGCTGGCGGCGCTCTTGGCACTGGCCGACAACGGCGCCGTGCGCGACGCGTTCGCCTCCGGCGCGGCGCGCGCCGTCGTCACCGACACCCTCGAAGCGCCGCGCTGGCGCGCCCTCGCGCGCGACTCGGCGGCCGTCGGCCCGCTGTCTCGCGACGCGAAGGCCTACTGGCTGCCGGCGGACCGCGCGGATCTGGCCGCCGAGCTGGACGCGTGGCTGCTCGCCAACGAGGCGAACGGCGCGCTGGCGCGGCTGCGCGCGCACTGGCTCGGCGCCCAGGCCGCGCAGCGGCGCCCCGCGGCGCCGGCGCTCGCGCTGGTGGCCGCGCTCGCGGAGCGCCTCGCCCTCGCACCCATGGTCGCGGAGGCGAAGCGCGCGAGCGGCGCGCCCGTGCTCGTGCCGGAGCGCGAGGCCGCCGTGCTGGCCGCCGCCGCCGCGGCGGTGCAGCGCGCGGCCCGCGCGAGCGGGCTCGCCGCACCCGAGCCGGGCGCGCTCGCGGCGTTCTTCGGCGCGCTGCTCGAAGCGAGCCGCGCCGTGCAGAGCGCGGTGCTGGCGAAGCCGTCGGCGCTGGGCGCGGGCGAGCGCATCCACGACCTCGATCGCGAGCTGCGCCCGGCGCTGGAGCGCATCACCGAGCGCATCGCGGCGCTGCTGCCGCAGCTTCCCATTCGCCTCGACGAAAACGCGCTGGCCGAGGAACTCGAGGCGCGCAGCGACGCGCTGCCCGGCTTCGACGAGACGGAGCGCGCGAAGCTCGCGACGGCGCTCGCCGAGCTCGCCAGCGCGCGGCGTGAGCCGGCTCGGCCCTAATCCCACCAGCCGCGGCGCCAGAACCAGACGCTGAATGCGCCCGCGACGCCCGCCATGAAGAGCAGCACGAGCGGGTAGCCGAGCTTCCAGCTCAGCTCCGGCATGTAGTCGAAGTTCATGCCGTAGATGCCGACGATGAAGGTGAGCGGGATGAAGATGCTCGAGACGAGCGTCAGCACCTTCATCACTTCGTTGGTGCGCTGGCCGACCTGCGACAGATAGATCTCGGTCGCGAGGCCGGCGAGTTCGCGCGCGGAGTCGGCGAGCTCGATGATCTGGCGGATGTGCTGCTCGGCGTCGCGCAGGTAGACGCGCACGCCTTCGCTCACGAAAGGAGACGTTTCGCGCGCGAGCTCGCCGAGGGCCTCGCGCTGCGGCCAGCCGACGCGCCGGATCACCGCGAGAGCCCGGCGCACGCGCTGGATGCGCACCAGCTGCGTCGGCGTCGCGTTCTCCGCTACCTCGGCCTCGAGGTCCTCGAGCCGCTCGGCGAGGTCCTGCACCACCGGGAAGTAGCGGTCGACGACCGCGTCGATCAGCGCGTAGGCGAGGTAGTCGACGCCGCGCTTGCGGATCTCGTCCACGCCGTCGCGGATCTGCTGGCGGACGGGATCCAGGAAGCCGCGGCGCTGCGCCTGCACCGTGATCAACCAGCCCTGGCCGAGGATCAGACACACCTGCGGCGTGTCGAGCTCGCCAGCGGCATCGAGCACGGGCACGCGGCACACGATCACGTGTTCGTGCGCGTGGACCTCGGACTTCGCGCGCTGCGGGACGTTCGTCGCGTCCTCGAGCACGAGCGGATGCAGGCCGAAGATCTCGGCGATCTGCCAGAGCTTCGCTTCGTCGCGCAGGCCCTGGACGTCCACCCACACGTTCGTCTCGGCCTTCAGGTACGCGCGTAGATCCGCCGGATCCTCGACATCGCGCTCGCGATGGATCCCGACCGTGTACTCGTAGACGTGGATGCGGGTGGGCGCCGCGTCGGCCGGGATCGCGAGCGTGCCGGGCGTGGCGCCGATCGGCGGCCGGGGGTGCCGCGACCTCGGCGCGGCGGCCGCCACGCGTTGCTTGCGCCTCGCTATTTCAGCCGCCGCAGCGCGTGGGCGAGCGCGACCTTGCGCAGGTCCGACGAGATCTCCGGCCCTTTCCGCGCCGCGGGCTTCTTCGCCGCGGGCTTCTTCGGGCTGCGCTTCACACTCGACTTCTTCATCTTCTTCGCCGGCATGTCCCTCTCCTGAATGCGTCGTGCACGATAGGGAACCCGAGCCTGCGCGCAGCGCCTCGCTCGGCCGACGCGGGATGCGCAATTCTCGAGAAGCCAACGCACGCCGAGACCACTGTTCGACTCCGCTCGGCTCCGCAGACTCCGCCTCGCTGCGGCCTTCGCTTGCCCTAGTAGAACGTGCAGCGCGTCCGGTGCCGCGGGCGCGACTTGATCGCAGCGCTCTGACCCCGCGACCAGAGCAAGAGGTCGAGCTTGTGCGGCGCGGCCTTGAAGCCGCGCCGCGCGCACGCCGCGGACAGCAGCTCGACGGCATGGAGCGCGCAGGCGCGAATCTCGATCTCCTCCTCGCTCCCGCTCGCGAGCTCCTCCTCGCGCTCGATGCGCTGGAGCAGCGAGAGGTCGTAGGACAGCACGCCCAGCATGCGCAGCGTGTGGGGGACCAGGTTGTCGGCGAAGATCGTGAGCTGCTCGATGTCGTGGAAGCGCCCGAGGCCGCGCCCGCGCAAGGCCGTCGCCAGGTCGGCGCAGGTGATCTGCGCGCGCTTCAGGAACGGCACGCGGAAGCCCTGATAGATCGCGACGTCCTGGTACATGGGCATGCGCGCGAGCAGCCGCGTCAGCCGCTCGGCGCTGCCCTTCGCCTCGCGGACGGGACCTTCGAACGCGCCGCCGTAGCCGCTCGCCAGCCAAGCGCCCAGCTCGTTCCAGGCGCGCGCGAACAGCGCCATCAGCTCGCCGGCTGCGCCGTCCGCGTCCTGCCCGAAGAGCTGCGCGCAGGCGGCCGGGGTCGCGCGCGAGAGCTCCGCCGCGCTGAAGGCGCCCTCGCGCTCGAAGCGCGCCCGCAGCGCCGTCGCGACCGTGCGGTAGCCGGAGAGCTCGCCGCTCTTCTTCAGGTGCGGGAACCAGCCCGAACCGAAGTTGATCGCGTTGAGCGTGACGGCGAAGGCGACGGTCGTGGCGTCGTCGGGAAACGCCACGTGCGCGGGGTCCAGCGACGGCGAGCTCGGCCTGTGCTGCGACAGCATGGAGGCGAAGAGCTCCAGCTCCGCGCTCTCGATCTTCACGAAGCGCGCGCGGCGCGCGACCTCCGCGCAGGCCTCGCGCACGAACGCGAACAGCGGCTCGTCGGGCAGCAGCGCTCCGCTCACGCCGCCTCCGGCGCGATCACCCGCAGCGCGCGCGGCACGATCTCCGCGCGCAGCGGCGACCTGCCGAGCGCCTCGCCGTCGCACTCGAAGCGGTGCGCGGCGTCGCCCAGCGGCTCGACCTCGACCACTCGACCGCGCAGCTCGCGAACGCCGGGCGCCGCGAGATGCCTCCCGGCGTAGAGGGAGGGCAGCCGCGCGAGCAGCTCGGGCTTCGAGAGGCCCGGAATCACGACGGCGTGGAAGAGACCGTCGGCGAGGTCGGCGTGCGGCGCCACGTGCATGCCGCCCCCGAAGTAACGGCCGTTGGAGGCGGTCGCGAGCACGAGCGGGCCGGCGTGAACGATCTCGCCGTCGACGCGCACGCGCGCGGCGTGCGGGCGGTAGCGCGCGAGCCCACGCAGCGTGCCGACCAGGAAGCTGCCCGTCGCGCCGAGGGACTTCGACGAGCGCGTCACGAGCTGGGCAACCAAGCCCGCGAGGCCCGCGCTCGCCTCGTTTGCGAAGTAGGTCTGGGCGGGCAGGCCGTCGTGGTCCCGGTAGTCGAGCCGGCCCGCGTCGATGGTGCGCTGGCAGTCGGCGCGCAGGATCGCGAGCGCGCCGCCCAGCGAGCGCGGCACGCCGAGCGTGCGCAGCAGGTCGCCGCCGGTGCCCAGCGGCAGGAAGCCGAGCGTCACGTCGTCGCCGCGCTCCGCGCACAGCAAGCCGGTCGCGATCTCGCTGGCGGTCCCGTCGCCGCCGCCGACCAAGAGCCGCGCGTACCCCGCGGTGGCGGCTTCGCCTGCGATGCGCACGGCGTCGCGCGGCCCCTTCGTCCAGGCTAGGTCGTAGTCGCCGAGCGCCTCGCGCAGCGCCCGCTCCAGGCGCGCGAAGCCGCGCTCGGTGGCGCCGGCGCGCGAGGCGGGGTTCACGACGAGGAGCGTGCGGGACATAGGCGTGCGGACGGGCGGCTCGCGCTCGTGAAGGAGTTCACACGCATCGTGCCTCGGCGCAGGCAAAGTGTCAGCAGGGAGGCCGCGCTTGCTGCCGTTCGCCTCGGATCTCGACGAGAAGCACGCGCCAGACTAGATCGCGCGGCTACTTCGCCTTCCGCAGGATGTTCAGCGCCGAGCCGGCCTTGTACCACGCGATCTGCTCAGCCGAGAACGTGTGCTTCGCGTCGAAGGCGTCCGCGCTCCCGTCGGCGTGCTTCACGGTCACCCGCAGCGGCACACCCGGTGCGAAGGCGGCGAGCCCGGTGATCGAGATGCGGTCGCGCTCCTGGATTTTCTCGTAGTCCGTGGGGTTTGCGAAGCTGAGCGGCAGCAGGCCCTGCTTCTTCAGGTTCGTCTCGTGGATGCGCGCGAAGCTCCGCACCAGCACGGCGCCCGCCCCGAGGTGGCGCGGCTCCATGGCCGCGTGCTCGCGCGACGAGCCTTCGCCGTAGTTCTCGTCGCCGATCGCGATCCAGCGCAGACCGCGCGCCTTGTAGGCGCGCGCCACGCTCGGGAAGGGTGCGCGCTCGCCGGTCAGGACGTTCAGGCCCTCGCCGGCCTGGCCGGTGAAGGCGTTGACTGCGCCGAGGAACAGGTTGTCGCTGATCTTGTCGAGGTGGCCGCGAAAGCGCAGCCACGGCCCGGCCGCCGAGATGTGGTCGGTCGTGCACTTGCCCTTCGCCTTGAGCAGCACGGGCATGTCGAGCAGGTCTTCGCCGTCCCAGGGCGCGAACGGCTCGAGCAGTGCGAGGCGCTCGCTGCCCGGCGCCACCGCCACGCGCACGCCGGAGCGGTCCTTGGGCGGCTCCTGATAACCCTCGAAGCTCGTGACGAAGCCGCGCGAGGGGATCTCGGGCGCCGGCGCGGGCGCCTTCAGCTTGAAGCGCGAGCCGTCGGCCGCGCTGAGCTCGTCGCGCTGTGGATCGAAGGCGAGCGTGCCGGCGAGCGCGTAGGCGATCACGATCTCGGGGCTGCCGATGAAGGCGAGCGTGCTCGGGTTCGAGTCGTTGCGCGCCGGGAAGTTGCGGTTGAACGAAGTCAGGATCGAGTTCGCCTCGCCCTTCGCCACGTCGTCGCGCTTCCACTGCCCGATGCAGGGGCCGCAGGCGTTGGCCAGCACCATCGCGCCGATCCCTTCGAGCTCCGCCATCTGTCCGTCGCGCTGGATGGTCTGGTGGATCTGCTCCGAGCCGGGCGAAACCCAGAGCGTGCACTTCGACTTCACGCCCCTGGCGGCGGCCTGGCGCGCGACGTCGGCAGCGCGCGAGAGGTCCTCGTACGAGGAGTTCGTGCAGCTGCCGATCAGCGCGGAGGAGAGCCGTGCCGGATAGTCGTGCTTCGCGACGTCGGCGCCCATCTGCGAGATCGGGCGCGCGAGATCCGGCGTGTGCGGGCCGACGATGTGCGGCTCGAGCTTCGACAGATCGATCTCGACGATCTCGTCGTAGAAGTTCTCCGGAGCGCGCTCGACCTCCGGATCCGACGCGAGCAGGTGCGCGTGCTTCGCCGCGAGCTCGGCGATCTCCTCGCGCCCGGTTGCCTTCAGATAGGTCGCCATGCGCTCGTCGTACGGGAAGATCGAAGTCGTGGCCCCCAGTTCGGCGCCCATGTTCGTGATCGTGCCCTTGCCGGTGCACGAGAGCGACTTCGTGCCGGGGCCGAAGTACTCGACCACGCGGTTCGTGCCGCCCTTCACCGTGAGCAGCGCGCAGACCTTCAGGATCACGTCCTTCGGCGCGGCCCAGCCCGAGAGGCTGCCCGTGAGGCGCACGCCGACGAGGCGCGGATAGAGCACCTCCCAGGGGAAGCCGGCCATCACGTCGACCGCGTCCGCGCCGCCGACCCCGCACGCGAACATGCCGAGGCCGCCAGCGTTCGGCGTGTGCGAGTCGGTGCCGATCATCATGCCGCCCGGGTAGGCGTACTTCTCCAACAAAACCTGATGGATGATGCCGGCGCCCGGTCCCCAGAAGCCGATGCCGTAGCGCGCCGACGCCGTGCGCAGAAATTCGAACACCTCGCGGTTCGTGACGTTCGAGGTCGCCATGTCCTTCGACGCGCCCTGATGCGCCTGGATCAGGTGGTCGCAGTGCACCGTCGACGGCACCGCGGTCTCTTCGCGGCCGGACGAGATGAACTGGAGGATCGCCATCTGCGCCGTCGCGTCCTGCATCGCGACGCGATCGGGGCTCAGCTCGAGATACGACTTGCCCGCTTCGAGCTCCTGCGTGTCCGGGTGCGCGAGGTGCCCGAGCAGCACCTTCTCGGCGTAGGTGAGCGGCCGACCCAAACGCCTGCGCACGACGGCGAGGTTGCGCTCGACCGCCTCGTAGGTGCTGCGGACCAGGGCCGGCGTCGTCTCGATGGCGGGCATGCGAGTCTCCTGAACGCGGGAGAGGAGGCGCGCGGCGAAGCAGCCGCGGAAACCGGCGCGCAAGCTAGCAGCGCCGAGCGCTCCGCTCCGTCCGGCTGGGAGCTTGGGTCAACGTGGACGAGCGAATCAACGCCGTCGCGCGCGCTGCGCGCCGTGCGCGGACGCTGCGCGCGCGGCGCGATACCGTGCGCCGCATGCAACCGCGCGACTTCTTCGTCCCCGGCGCCGACGGCAACCGCATTCACTGCTTGGAGTGGAGCAGCGAAGGCGTCCCGCTCGTGCTCGTGCACGGCTTCGGCAACGAGGCGCACATTTGGGACGACTTCGCGCCGCTCGTCGCCCCGCACTACCGCGTGATCGCCGTCGACCAGCGCGGCCACGGCGACTCCTCTCACGATCCGCAGCTCCGCTACGACTACGACGACTTGGTCGCGGACCTCGAGGCCGTAACAGCCGCACTCGGCATCGGGCGGCTCGTGCTGGTGGGGCACTCGCTCGGCGGTCGAACGTCGATGTTCTTCGCGGGCAAGCATCCCGAGCGCATGGCCGGCCTCGTGATCGTGGACAGCGCGCCGGAGTTCGACGTGCGCGGAACGACGCGCATCCGCCAGGAGGCCGAGGCGCGCGGCGACGGATCGGTCGCGTCGGTCGCCGAGTACCAGCGGCTGCTCGCGCACAACTTCCCGGCCGGCCGCCCCGACTCCCTCGCGCGCATGGCGAGGCACGAGCTGCGGCAGCGCGCCGACGGGCGCTGGGAGCGCAAGCTCGACCCGAAGTTTCACGCCGGCCGCGCGCAGAGCGAGGCGGAGGCGCTGGCGCGCGAGCGCGAAACCACGAAGCGCCTGTGGGAGGCGCTGGCGAAGATCCCCTGCCCGACGCTGGTCGTGCGCGGTGCGGCCAGCGACGTGATGTCGCCCGAGGTCGCGGACAAGATGGTCGACGAGGTGCTGCCGAAGGGCACGCTCGCCGTCGTCGCGCAGGCTGCGCACTCCGTGATGACCGACAACCCGGAGGGCTTCAACCGGGCCGTCTGCGCGTTCGTGCTCGGAGAGTGAGCGCCGCGCGCAGAGTGGCGCTCGTCACACTCGCCGAGCCTCGGCCTGCCGCCAGGAAACCAGCGCCCGCGCGGAGCCGCCGCGCGAGCGCGCCTGCTCGTCCCGCTAAGGTGCGCGCCCATGAAGCGCCCGTCGCTCCTGCTGCTCCCGTTGTGCCTCGCCCTCGCCGTTGCCCATGGGTTCGCCGTACGCGCCGCTGCAGACCCCGCGCCGCTCGACGGCGCGAAGGCGCCCATCGAGAGTTTCTACGCCGCGCTAGGCGCCTCGATGAAAGCCGGCAGCGCCCTCTCCTTCGAGGCGCGCCGTCAGCAGCTTGCGCCCGTCGTCGGCAAGACCTTCGACCTGCCGCTGATGGCTGCGAAGGTGCTGGGCCGCCACTGGCGACCGATGGCCCCCGCCGACCAGAAGCGCTGGCTCGAGGCGTTCGCTGCGCTCACGGTGAAGACCTACGCCGAGCAGTTCGACGAAGACACCGGGCTCGCCTTCGAGGTGGGCGCCGTCCAGGACGCGCCCGGCGGCACCGCGCTCGTGCGCACGACGCTGAAGCGCGCGAACGACGATCCGGTGGCGATCGACTACCGCATGCGGCCCGGCGCTGGCGGCTGGCGCGTGATGGACATCTTCCTGAACGGCACGGTGAGCGAGCTCGCGCTGCGGCGCAGCGAGTACACCTCGGTGATCGAGCGCGACGGCTTCGAGAAGCTGGTGACCACGCTGCAGACACGCAGCCTCGTGCCGGCGAGCCACGCGGGGCAGTGAGCCCGCCTCAGTCGGCCGCACGCCGGCCGATCCCGCAGCGCCCCGCTCCGCGCAGCTCCTCGACGCGCGCGTCGCGATCCATCAGGTACGCGCTGCGCAGGGCGGCGTAGAAGTCGATCGAGGTGTCGCGCAGCGCGTCGAGTCGCTCCGACTGGATGTCGTAGGTCGAGAGGCCGTCGCCGCCGGTAAGCGTCAGACTCGGGAAGCCGCCCAGCAGCCAGATCTCGGGGCGCAGGGTGGTGTCGACCAGCTCGCCGAGCGTGTCGCGCGCGGTCGAGGGCCCGAGCACCGGCAGCACGAGGTAGGGGCCGCTGCGCACGCCCCAGCGCCCGAGCGTCTCGCCGAAGTCGGTGTCGTGGCGCGGGACGCCCATTTCGGCGGCCACGTCGAACATGCCGGCGATTCCCACGACCGTGTTGAGCGCGAAGCGCCCGATCGTGCGCCCAGCGCGGCAGGGGTCGAGCTGCATCAGGTCGTTGGCGAGAATCACCGGGCTCTCGAGGTTGTCGAAGCCGCGCGCGATCATGTCGCGCAGGAATCTCGGCACGACCGCCTGATAACCGCGCGAGATCGGGCGCATCACCCGGCGGATGAAGCCCTCGTTGAAGGTGAACACGCGGCGGTTCCAGCCGGGCGTGCGGTCGCGCTCGGCGGGATCGGCGCCCATCTCCTCGTCGAGGAAGGCGTCGTCGATCGAAGCGAGCTCGTCCGCGAGGGCCGCGTCCTCGGGCGCCGGCGCGCCCTCGCCTTCCGCCCCTGCGCCGAGATCGCCGTATTCCCCCGCGGCCGCGGGCGCCTGGGTCTCGATCGCGTCGCCCGGCGCCGCGAGCTCGCTTGCGTCGTCGAAGGGCATCGCGCTGGGCGCGGCGGTCTCGACCTGCGCCGCGACGTCGGGCTGCGCTTCGGGCGAAGGGGCGATGCGCAGCGCGCTCGCGGGAGACGCCGGGAGCAAGGCCAGCGCGAGCCACGCGGCGCACGCCGGAAGGCGACTCATCGGCCGTCCCCGAGTGCGCGCCGGCCGGCGAGGTCCGCGACGAACTGCCGCGCGGTGCGGCCCGAGCGCGACGAGCGGTCGAGCGCCCAGCGCAGCGCCTCCGCGCGCGCCGTCTCGTCCAGCGCGATGCCGGCCTTGCGCGCGAGGTGCGCAACGATGCGCAGGTACGTCGCCTGGTCGAAGCCGTAGAAGCCGAGCGCGAGGCCGAAGCGATCGGCCAGCGCGAGCTTTTCGTCGAGCGCCTCTCCGAGCCGCACCTCGCCGTCCTCGTCGACGCGCACCTGGCGGTTTTCGGACTGCTGCTCCGGCAAGAGATGTCGCCGGTTGCTGGTCGCGACGATGCGCACGTTCTCCGGCGGCGCTTCGAGGCTGCCTTCCAGTGCGGCCTTCAGCTCGCGGTAGCCGCCCTCGCCAGCGTCGAAGGAGAGATCGTCGCAGAAGAGCAGAAAGCGGTAGGGCGCGCCGCGCAGGGTGGCGAGCACGTCGGGCAGATGCAGCAGGTCGGACTTGTGCACCTCGACCATGCGCAGCCCGCGGCCGGCGAACCTCGGCAGAAGGCCGCGCACGGCGGACGACTTGCCCGTGCCGCGCTCGCCGTAGAGCAGCACGTGGTTGGAGGGATGGCCGGCGACGAACTGCTCGGTGTTCCGCACGAGCCGGGCGACGGCGCGCTCGACGCCGAGCAGATCCTCGAGCTCGTGCAACGCCGGATCGGCGATCGCGACGAGGCGGCCCGCGCGGCCGTCGCGCGGGCTCTCCCAGCGGAACGCGAGGTGCCGCGCGAACACCTCCGCGTCCGGCGCGGCCGTCACGCGCGACGCGAGCCACGCTTCCGCCAGCGCGAGCACGCGCGCGATGCGCTGAGTGAGCTCGGCCGCGTTGTCGTCTGCGGGCACGGGCGCGCATTCTAGGCGCAGCGGGCGAGTCGGACAGCGCGGCGCGCTCCCGCGCGAGCCGCGCGTGCGCCCTTCGTCGCGGAGACTTCGGCGGGCCGACGCGCCCCGGCCGGGGCGCTCGCCCGCGTGCGATGCTGGGCGCCGGAGCGGTGCCGTGGGCGAAGGCGATCTCGAGGGGCGCGCTGCGGCCGTCGGGCTGTGCAGCGCCTGCGTGCACGCGCGCGCCCAGGAGAGCGCGCGCGGAAGCGTCTTCTGGCGCTGCGCGCTCGCCGACCGCGACGCGCGCTTCCGCCGTTACCCGACGCTACCGGTGCGCGCGTGCGAGGGTCACGAACCAGGCGAGCCGCGCGCGGGGCGCTGAGCGCGCCTGCGGACGACTCGTCGCGGTAGGCTCCGCCCCTTCGCCTCGGAGGCTTCCCATGCGCCGCTGGTTCATCCTCTCCGCGATCGGTCGCGACCGGCCGGGCCTCGTCTCGGAGCTCGCGCGCCTCGTGCTCGAGTCCGACGCGAACCTCGAGGACTCGCGCATGACGATCCTCGGCAGCGATTTCGCCGTGATCCTGCTCTGCTCCTCGGCGAGCGCGGCGAGCGCCGACGCGCTGGCGATCGGCGCGAAGCGCCTCGAGCGCGAGCACGGCCTCACGATCCTGCTGCGCCGGATCGAAGAAGGTCCGCGTCCCGCGGTGCCCGCGCCGGGCACGCGCCTCTATCGCGTCGAGGCGGCGGGCGAGGACAAGGCGGGCATCGTCGCCGCGATCTGCGGCGTGCTCGCCGAGCACGGCGTCAACATCGTCGAGCTCTCCACGCGCTCGCGCCCCGGCCCGGGCGGCGCCCCGAACTACGAGATGCAGCTCCTGGCGGAGGTGCCCGACTCCTGCGACGTGCGCGCGCTGCGCGAGGCGCTCGACGCCCAGGCCGATCGCCTAGTGCTCGACGTGGCGATGATGCCGGCGTAGCCGATCTCAGGCCCAAGCGGACTCGCGACGAACGCTCAGCGCCGCTCGCTACTTCACCAAGCTCTCGATCGCGCCCCAACGGTTCGGAAACGGGCGACCCACGACGCGGTGAAAGACCTCGAGGAAGCGGTAAGTGAGTCCCCACACGATCTGTCGCTCCGGGTGACCCACGACGATGCCAGGGAAAGCCATGCCGCCCGTTCCACGGAAGGGCCTGTGAATGTGGCGGTCGGGCTCCGACAGCAGGGAGACCGGCACCCACAGCGCCTCGCGCACCTCCCGCTCCTGATAGGTGAGCGGCGTCTCGCCGTGATGGTGGAACACGAGCGCGGAGATCACGAGGCCCATGGAGGTGCCCGCGCGGCGTCCCGTGAGGTCGTCGAGGCGGCCGATCGCCTCGGCGTCGTGGAGCGAGAGCCCGACTTCTTCGTGGGTTTCGCGGCGCGCGGCTTGCTCGACGGTCTCGCCCGAGTCCAGCCGCCCGCCCGGAAACGCCATGTGGCCGCTCCAGGGGTCGCCTTCGACCTCGGCGCGCTCGATCAGCAGCAGCTCGGGCCCGTGCTCGCGTTCGCGCAGCACCACCGCCACCGCCGCGCGCGACGATCCGTCCAGCAGCAGCGGCGAGTGACCCTGAAATGCGCCGCGGATGTCTGCGAGATTGGCCATGGCGTGGAACCCTGACACCCCTCCCTCTCTGTTCGACTCACTCGAATGATGCGGGAAAGCGCGAGAAGCTCTCGACAGAGTAACCCGCGACATGCAAGCCTACTTGGAGGAGGTTCACAGGAATGAGCTGGCAGAAATCGGTCGCTCGCGCGCTGCGTGATTTGAAGGCAGAGGAGGCGAGGCTCTCAAGCGAGCTCGATCAGCTGCGACAGCGCATCGCGAGCCTCGGCGGCGTCGCGAGCAGCGGTCCTGGGAGGCCGAAGGGCCGACGCCGGCAGCTGAGCCCCGCCGCGCGCGCCGCGATCTCGCGCGCTGCGAAGAAGCGCTGGGCGAAGTACCGCGCCGAGAAGAAGGCAGGGGGCTGAGCGAGGCCCGCGCGCTGCGAGCGCGCGGGCTCACTCGCGAGCGGCCGCGCTCTTAGCGCACGCGAGCGCAGCCCAGACGATGCGCTCCTCCGCGCCGCGCCGCTGCGCAAGCGCGAAGGCGTCGGCGTGCGGAGCGAGCGCGATGCCGGTCGGCTCGCCCCAGGCGGCGAGCTCGCCGAGTTCCAGCGCGCCCTGCTCGCCATCCGTGTCGCCGAGCCAGATCCGCGTGCCGTCGCCGGTGCGCTCCGCGCGCGCCATGCGCGAGCCGTCTGCGGAGAACGACACGCTCGCGTCGAACGCGCTGCCGTCCGGCAGCGCGCGCTCCGCGCCGCTCCCGAGATCCACGAGCCACAGCCTGCAGGGGGCTCCGAAGCCGGCGGCATAGGCTAGGGCGCGCGCGTCGGGCGACCACGCGAGCGGCTTCGCCCACCCGAGGCCGCCGCGTGCGAGCACGTCGCGTCGTCCGAGCGACAGGCTTCCGTGTCCCAGCCGGATCGCTGCGCGCACCACGCGGCCGGCGAGCCCGCGGCGCGACCACGCGACGCCGAGACCGCTCGGGTCGTAGAGCGCGTGGGTGTCGCGCGCTGCGTCCCAGGTGAGGCGGCGCGACGCGCGCGGCGGCCCGTCGTCGGTGGCGAGCACCATCAGCTCGCGGTCGAAGGGACGAGTCCAGTCCGCGAAGCGATCGGTGTCGAAGACGACGGCGCGACCGGTCGGATGCGGCGCAGGCCGCCGGTTCTCGCCGGGCTCGTCGCAGGTGAGGCACGCGGCCTTCCCGGTCGCGCGCTCGATTCGGTGAATCTGGCGGCGTCCGTCCGCGCCCGGCGCCTCGTACCAGACGAAACGCGCCTCCGCGTCGAGGCGCGGAGCGCTGCCGGCGGCGAGCGCCTCGAAGCCAGCCAGGCGCGCCTCGCACGCACTGCGCGCCTCCAAGGCGACGCCCGCGTCCAGATCGAGGACGGCGTCCTTCAGCGACTCCTCGCGCGCCGGTCCGAGATCGCTCGCGTGCCAGGCGGCCGCGAGGAGCGCGAGCGCCGCCAGACTCCCGAGCAGCCTCCAGACTCTCTGCGGCAACGGCACCCCTCGCTGGCCGCGCAAGCTACCGGAGCGCGGCGCCGAGCACGGCCGGCCGCTCGCGTTACCTTGCGCGCGCGATGCTCGAGACCGCCCTCTCGCCGCAGGCGCGCGAGCTGCTCGAGCTCGCGCGTCGCGACCGCGCCGCCGCGCGGCGCGCGATCGCGGCGCTCGACTCGGACGCGCAGCTCGCGCTGGTGTGCGAGGCGCCCGCCGCGCGGCGTGCCGAGCTGCTCGAGCTCTCGCCGCAACCGGGGGCGCTGATCCCGCGCATGCCGCCCGCCGAGCTGTGCTTCACGGCAAAGGCGGTCGGCCTGCACGACGCGGGCTGGCTGCTCGAGCACGCGACCGAGGAGCAGCTGGTCGCCTGCGTCGACCTCGACGTGTGGAGCGCAGGCGCGCCCGAGCGCGGCAAGCTCGACGAGTGGATCGCCGCGCTCGCGAGCGCGGGCGAGCCCACGCTGCTGCGCGCGGCGCGCGCCCTGGACACGGAGCTGCTGGTGCTCGAGCTGCGCTCGCGCGCGCGCGTCACGCTGAAGCCGGACGGCGACGACGGCTGGGAGCCGCCGGTCGGCGCGCACACCCTCGACGGCCAGTTCTACCTCGAGCCCCTGCGCGACGACGACGACTTCGCGGATCTGCTGACGTTCCTGCGCGTGCTGTTTCAGAACGACTACTGGATCTACTACCGCCTGCTCCAGGGCGCACAGTGGGAGCTCGAATCCGACGCAGAGGAGTGGGCGCTGCGCTGGCGCGACGGGCGGCTACAGGATCTCGGCTTCCCGCCCGAAGGGGACGCGAAGCGCGTCTACGCCTTCTTGAAACCGGAGCAGCTTGGCGCGCTGCCGAGAGCCGAGGACTTCCAGGCCGTGGGCGAGTGGAGCCCGCCGGTGTGGATGCCGACCCTGCCCGTCTCGCGCGACCAGCAGCTCGCGCTGTTCCGCGCGCTGGCGCAGCTGGACGAAGCGGAGCGCCGGCCGCGCGCCTTCGAGCTGATGGCGCTCGCGAATCGCATCGCGATGGCCGACGAGTTGCCGCTCGGCGACCCGGAGACGCTGCCCGCGGCGCTCGACAAGGCCGTGCGGTTCGCGAGCCGCGGGCTCGAGCACGTGGCGCAGGCGAACGGCGCCGACCTGGGGGATGTGTTGCGGCGCGCGACGCTCGAGCGGCTGTTCCGCGTGGGCCATCAGCTAGCCGTGCGCGAAGGGCTGATCGCGCCGGTGCGCGCGCGGCCGGAGCCGGGCGAGGACTCCGCGGCTGACGCGGGCGAGAGCTGACGCCGCGCACCGCGCGAACACGAAGGGCCCGCGAGATCGCTCCCGCGGGCCCTTCCTCTCTCGCGCTCGCCTCTAGAGGTCGACCGCCTTCAGCGTCTTGCGCTTGTTGCCCGTCGCGCGCTCCTCGGCCTCTGCGATGAGCTTGCGCACCGCGGCGTCGAGGGCGCCGTAGAACTCGCCGCCCACGTTGCACTTCTTCGCCGCCGCCTTCGTGCGCGACTTCGAGATGATGAGTTCGCCGCCCTTCGCGGCCTTCTTCTTCGCTGCCATGAAAGAACCTCCCACCGCCGGGCGCTCGCGGAGAGCCGCGAGTCGTAGCTCCCGGTCGTCGCTCGAACCTCGGCGACCCGCTCCATCCCTCCGACGAAGCCAGGCGCGCCGCGGCGCGGATGTTTGAAGGTCCGCAGAGAAGAGTCAAGCGCGAAACCGCTCATTGCGGCCTCTGGCGCGCGAATTCGGGGGTTTCGGAGATCGGGCGCAGCGCGGGCTGGGTAGACTGGCGCGCATGCGGACCATCGACCTGCGCAGCGACACCGTCACGAAGCCGACGCCCGCGATGCGCGAGGCGATGGCGAAGGCGCCCGTGGGCGACGACGTCTATGGCGAAGACCCGAGCGTCAACGCGCTCCAGGAGCAGGTGGCGGCGCTGCTCGGCAAGCAGGCCGCGCTGTTCTTTCCGTCGGGCACGATGGCGAATCAGGCGTCGCTGCGCGTGCACACGCAGCCCGGCGACGTCGTGCTCGCGAGCCGCGACTGCCACGTCCTCAAGTACGAGGGGGGAGCGGCCGCGGCGCTCTCGGGCCTCCACGTCCACACCCTCGGCGCGAACGGCTGGTTCGACGCGGACGAGCTGCGCGCCGCGCTGCCGCCGAACGATCCCCACTTCGCCCCGGCCACGCTGGTGGCCATCGAGAACACGCACAACGTGGCGGGCGGGACGGTCTTCCCCGCCGACGCGCTGGCGCGAGTCGTCGCGGCGGCGCGGGAGGGGCGGCTTGCGCTCCACCTCGACGGCGCGCGCCTCTGGAACGCGGCGATCGCCTCGGGCCGCTCGCCGGCGGAGCTGGCGGCCCCCTTCGACACCGTCTCGGTCTGTCTCTCGAAAGGCCTCGGCGCGCCGGTCGGCTCGCTCGTCGCTGCGTCGCAGGCCCTGGTCGCGAAGCTACGCCGGGTGCGCAAGCGGCTCGGCGGCGGCATGCGACAGGCGGGCGTGCTCGCCGCAGCCGGCGCGCACGCGCTCGAGCACCACCTGGCTCGCCTGGAAGACGATCACGCGAACGCGCGCAAGCTCGCCGCAGGGCTGACTGCGCTCGGCTTCGAGACGAACGCACCCGAGACCAACATCGTGCTGATGAGGACGCCGGATGCCGCGCGCTTCGTGGCAGAAGCGCGCGCGCGGGGGGTCCTGCTCGGCGTGCGCGACGCGTTCTGGCTGCGCGCCGTGACGCATCTCGACGTGAGCGCGGGTGACGTCGAAGAGGCGCTCGCGCGGCTGCGCGGCGTCGGCTGAGCCGGGCGCGCGAGGCGCGCGTCCGGCCTCAGCGCCGCTTCGGCGGGCGCTTGCCTCCGGCGCGCCGCTTGCTCGGCGCGCGCCGCGCGCTCGTCCCCGGCTTCCGCGCGCGCTTGCGGGCTGCGGCCCGTTTGCGGGAAGCCGACCGGGGCGCCGCGTTCACCGGCTCGAAGCCGGCGAACACTTCGGCCGCCTCGGCGAGCTGCCCGAAGCTCGGATAGTCCGCGCACTCGGCGAAGCGCGCCCAGATCGCCTGCACCGCGGGATGCGAGTGGGCGGTCGCAATCGCCTCGGCGGACGCCCACTCGAAGGCCTCGATGATCGTCCCGTCCTTGCGCGAGCGCGCAATGATCGGCGTGCGGCTGGTCACCAGCCCGAGCTCGCGGAGCGCGGGCACGTGGCCGGCAACGATCGCGGCGAGGTCCGCCTCGCGGCCGGCCTTCGGGCGATACAGCGCGAACACGATCTCGGACATGGGCCCTCCTCTCTACAGCACGCCGCGCGCCAGCACCTCGAGGGCCTCCGGCTGCCCAGCTCCGGCGATCAGGTCCGTAACGCCCGACCTTTTCCACACCGAGAGCCGTTCGAGCACGCGCTCTTTGGGGCCGACGAGTGCGATCTCGTCGACGAGCGCGTCCGGTACCGCGGCCATCGCCTCCATCTTCTTCCCGGCGAGGTAGAGATCCTGGATCCTCACGGCGGCTTCCTCGTAGCCGAGCCGCTTCGCATAATCGTTGTAGAAATTCTTGCCGCGCGCGCCCATGCCGCCGACGTAGAGCGCGAGCATGCCCTTCACAGGCATGCGGCATTTCGCGAGGTCGTCGCCGATCACGACGGACACGAAGGGCGCGATGCGGAAGCTCGCCGCGTCGCTGCGGCCGCTCTTCGCGAAGCCCTTCGCCAGATGCGGCGTCAAGAGGTCCATGCGCTCCGGACTCATCCACACCGGGATGAGTCCGTCGGCGACCTCGGCGCTGCACTCGATGCCGGCGGGTCCGATCGAGGCGGTGAAGATCGGCAGATCCTTGCGGCCGTGCAGGATGCTCTTCAGCGGCTTGCCGAGCCCGGTCGTGCCGGGGCCGGTGTTGGGAATCTGGTAGTGCTCGCCCGAGAACGTGACCGGCTTCTCGCGCGCGAGGATCTGCCGGACGATCGCGACGTACTCGCGCGTGCGTGTGAGCGGCTTGCCGTAGGGCACGCCGTGCCAGCCCTCGACGACCTGCGGGCCCGACGGGCCGAGGCCGAGGATGAAGCGGCCGCCCGAGAGCGCGTCGAGCGTCATCGCCGTCATCGCCGTCATCGCGGGCGTGCGGCCGGGCATCTGCATGATGGCGGTGCCGAGCTTGATGCGCGTGGTGAGCGCGGCGACGTAGGCGAGCGGCGTGATGGCGTCGGAGCCATAGGCCTCGGCGCTCCACAGCGAGTCGAAGCCGAGCGCCTCCGCGCGCTTCACCTTGTCGAGGTCGATCGACGCTTCCGCGCCCGAGTAGCCGAGGTTCAGGCCGAGACGCATGCGCTGCTCCTTCGTGGAGCCGCATCGTACTCCGGCGCGCGCGCCCGCGCGCTCACTCCTCGCCGGGCTCCGGTGCCCTCGCCACCAGCGGCAGGTCGATGCGGAACACCGTGCCGCCCTGGGGCGGACACTCGAGACTCAGCCTCCCGCCGTGGCGCTCGACGATGCCGTGGGAGATCGACAGGCCGAGCCCGGTGCCCTGGCCGGCGGGCTTGGTGGTGAAGAACGGCTCGAAGATGCGCGCACGGATTTCCGGGGGAATGCCCGGGCCGTCGTCGGCGATGGAGATGCGCACGCCGTCCTCGCGCGGCTCGGTGACGATGCGGACCGTTCCCCGGCCATCGAGCGCGTCGCAAGCATTCATCACCAGATTCATGAACACCTGGTTGAGCTGCGCTGGGTAGCAGCGCACCGGCGGCAGCTGGCCGAACTCACGCTCCACGCGGATTCCGTCCTTGAAGCGCGGCTCCATCAGCCCCAGCGTGCGCGTGAGCTCGGCGTTCAGGTCGGCGTCGGTCAGCTCGGCCTGGTCCATGCGCGAGAAGCTGCGCAAGTCCATCACGATGTTCTTCACGCGCTCGGTGCCCTCGCGGCTGCGCGAGAGCAGCTTGCGGATCGCCTCGCGCGGCTTCTGAACGTCGCCGTGGGTCTCCTGCGCCTCGATCAGCTTGTCCACGTAGCCGGGCAGGAGCTGGAGGTTCGCGTGCACGAAGCCGATCGGGTTGTTGAGCTCGTGGGCGACGCCGGCAACGAGCTGCCCGAGCGAGCGCATCTTCTCGCTCTGCAAGAGCTGCGTCTGCGTACGCTCCAGCTCGCGGGTCCGCTCCTCGACGCGCGACTCGAGCGTCTCGTTCAACTTGGCGATCTCATCGAAGGCCTGCGCGTTCTCGATCGCGATCGCGCTCTGGTTGGCCAGCGTGCGCAGCAACTGGCGGTCCTCGGGCGACAGCTTCTCGCCCGACAGCTTCTCGCCGACCACGATCACGCCGAGCAGGTCGACGCCGAACAAGATCGGCACCAGGAGCTGCGCCTCGAGCGCCCCGAACACCTGTCGGCAGCGCGCGCGCGTCTCCGGGTCCGCGTTGCTCTCGAAATCCCCCGGCGCGAGCTCCTGGCGCCGCATCCAGAGCTGGCGCGCCACGGGATGGCTCGACTCGAGCGCAAACTGGCGCGCATCGCCGCTCCATTCGCCGCGCCAGGCGCTCGGCCGCAGCACGCGCGACTCCTCGTCGAGCAGCAGCACCATCGAGCGCGAGGCGAGCGTCGTCTCGTGGATCGCGAGCAAGAGGCGCTCGCTGATCTCCCCGAGCGAGAGCATCGAGACCATCGCCTCGGAGATCTCGCGCAGCGCGTCGCGGTGGCCGGCGCGGTCGCGGTCGAACATGCGGTCGACGATCGTCTGCAGCCGGTTGCGCAGCGGGTTGAAGGCGAGGATCGCGAGGAACAGGAAGACGACCGAAAACAGCGGCGAGTCGGCGTTGACGTTGAAGCGGCGGAAGGCGGCGTCGGCGAAGCTGATGAGCGCGGCGAACAGGCCGGTGATCGCGAGCGTCGCCGCGCCGTAGGCGCCGGAGGAGCGCGCGAAGTTGCGCACGTCGAACAGGCGCCCGCGCACGATCCCGTAGCCCACCGCGAGCGGGAACACCCCGAACCAGATCAGCGCCGCCGATATCGGCACCGCGATCGGCGCCATCAGCAGCAGGGCGAACAACGCCGCCATCGGCACGAAGCTCACCAGCGCGCCCGCCAGCACGAGATCCGCCGCGGCCGTCTCGCGCGTGCCGCGGATGCGCCAGCGCTCGGCGGCGAGCAGCAGGATCGAGGCGAGGGCGGCCAGGAACGCGTAGTCGAGCCCGAGCACCATCGTCGCGCCCTGGGCGATCAGTCCGGAGCGCTCGAGCGGGAGCAACGAGACGATCGCGAGGGCGACCGAGTAGGGAAGCGCGCGCAGCCACTGTCGCGCCTGCAGCCAGGGCGGCTCGCTGGGGAAGCGCGTGAACAGGTGCAGCATCGTCGCGCCGAGCAGCGGCTGCGTGATCGCCATGCGCTCGTAGCCGAGCCACGCGTCGAAGGTGTGCACCGCGCTGAAGAGCGTGGTGGCCATCGACGCGGAGAACAGCAAGAACGCCCAACTTTCGGTGCGGCCGGAGCGCAGGCGCCAGACCAACGCGCCGACCAGCAGGTAGATCGCGCCGGCCGCGACCAACGCCGCGAAGACCGGCACCAGCAGGCGCTCGTAGGCCCCGCCGGACTTTCGCGGCATCAACTCGACGTCGGCGATGCGGCCGCCCGCCTGCTCGAGCCGGTAGCGCACGGGCACGTCCTCGCGGATGCGCTCCCAGCCGCGCTCGCGGTACCACTGCCGCGCCGGCACGCCGTCGACCGCCAGCACGCGTTGCCCGCGCCGCACGCCGCGCGCCTCCGCCGACGGCTCCGCAGTGCTCACTACGACGAGGCCCCCGAGCGACGTCGTGTAGATCGGCGCCTCGGCGCGCTCCGGCGCGGTCGCCTGCCCGTAGACTACGAGCGCGAGCGAGGCCAGTGCCCACGCGACGGCAAACAGGCCCGTCGCGCGCTGAAAGGAGGTCGCGCGGTGGACCTTCACGCAGCGCCGCTCGCGATCTCGGGCGGCGGCTCGAGCGGCAGGCGAATCGTGAAGCGCGCGCCCTCGCCGGGCGCCGATTCGACCGTCATCGAGCCGCCGTGGCGCTCTACGATGCCGTGGGAGATCGAGAGGCCGAGGCCCGTGCCCTTGCCGACGGGCTTCGTGGTGAAGAACGGCTCGAACACGCGATTGCGCACTTCCGCGCTCATGCCGGGCCCGTCGTCCCAGAACTCGAGCTGCACGCCGGCGGGCATGGCACGCGTGCGCACGCCGATCTTCCCGCGGCCGTCGAGCGCGTCGCAAGCGTTCATGAGCAGGTTCATGAACACCTGGTTCAGCTGGCCGGCATAACAACGCACGTCCGGCAGCTCGCCGAAGTCGCGCTCGACCGTGATGCCGCCCTTGGTGCGCGGCTCGATCAGCGTGAGCGTGCGCTGGATCGCGTCGTTCAACGAGACCTGCGTGAGCTCGGCCTGGTCGGTGCGCGAGAAGGTGCGCAGATCCTGCACGATCTGCTTCACGCGTCCCGCGCCCTCCTGGCTGCGCGAGAGCAGCTTCTCGATCGCCTCGCGCGTGCGGGCGCGCCGCGTCGGGTCCGTCTCGGACCGCATCAGGCGCTCGACGTACTCTTCGAGCAGCTGCAGATTCGCGTGCACGAAGCCGATCGGGTTGTTGAGCTCGTGGGCGACTCCGGCCACGAGCTGACCGAGCGAGCGCATCTTCTCCGACTGCACGAGCTGCGCCTGCGTCTCGCGCAGCTCGCGCGTGCGCTCCTCGACGCGCGCCTCGAGCGTCTTGTTGAGCTGGGCGATCTCGTCGAAGGCCTTGGCGTTCTCGATCGCGATCGCGCTCTGGTTCGCGAGCGTGCGCAGCAG
>CAYWRY010000028.1:0-36857 GCA_964460485.1 uncultured Spirochaetales bacterium | reverse complement strand
CCCCCCCCCCCCCCCCCCCCCCCCCCCCCCCCCCCCCCCCCCCCCCCGCCTCGATGCTCCGGATCCTCTTCCTCATCTCCGACCCGCACCGCGGCCGCGCTTCCGACCCCCTCACTTCCACGCGAACAGGGGCTGCTCGAAGTGGTCGACGCGCGTGTCGCGGCCGTAGAGGGCCACCTCGCGGAGCTGGAAGAGGATCGCGGCGGTGGGCGCGTGGATGTGCGTGTCGAGGAGCGGGATCGAGATCACCGGGCGCTCGCTCTGCGGGATCCGGCGCAGGTGCGGGATCCCCGGGCGCGCGAGCTCGGTCAACGGCACGCGGTAGACGGCGGCGACCTCCCTGGGGTCCGGGCGCAGCACAGCCCGCTCGCCGCTCCACACCACGACCGGCGTGATGACGAAGCCCGAGCGCGTCGGGTAGTCGTCGAGGCGGCCGAGCACCGCCGTCTCTTCGAGCGCCAGGCCGACCTCCTCGCGCATCTCCCTCAGCGCACCCCGCTCCGGCGCCTCGCCAGCGTCGAGGCGGCCGCCCGGGAGAGCCCATTGGCCGGCGTGGCGGCGCAGCTTCGCGGCGCGCCGCGTGAGCACGAAGCTGGGCGCGCCGTCGTCGCCGCGGATCAATGCGAGCGCCACGGCAGCGTGCTTGCGACCGTCGAGCGGGTGGCTCCGCCGGCGCGGCGCGAAGCGCTCCAGGTTGGCTCGCACCTCTGCGATCAGCGTCTCCACGCGCCGGAACGTAGGTCGATTCCGCGCGCGCGACCGCGGCGCGGCACGCCCTCCGCGAGCTACAACAGCGCACTTCACGATCAGGGAGTGGGCGCGTGAGAGACATGCGTGAGGCGCGCGCGATGCTGGCGCGCGCGCAGCGCCGCACGCTGCGGCTGCCCGAGCGCGGGGTGGAGCTGGCGCTCCTCGACTGGGGCGGCCCCGGTCCGCTCGCGCTCCTGCACCATGCCACCGGCTTCTGCAAAGGAGTCTGGGCGCCGATCGCCGAGCGCCTGCGCCCGCACTTCCGCGTGGTCGCCCTGGACGCGCGCGGCCACGGCGACTCCTCGCAGCTCGAGGGGGCCGCCGCCTACCGCTGGCCCGAGTTCGCCCGCGACCTCGCGGCCGCGGCTGCCGCCCTCGCGCCCGAGCACGGCGCGGTCGCTCTGGGCATGGGCCACTCGTTCGGCGGCACCGCGATGCTCGGCGCCGCCAAGGAGCGCCCCGAGCTCTTCCAGCGGCTGGTGCTGGCGGATCCCGTCGTGCCTCCGCCCGCGGCGGCTTGGGGCGAGGGCCGGCCCAACCCCCTCGCGGAGGGCGCGCGGCGGCGAAAGACGGAGTGGGACAGCCTGGCGGAGGCGCGCCGCAAGTGGGGGACCCGCTCCGTGTTCGCCGCCTGGCCGCCCGAGGTCCTCGACCTTTACGCCCTCGACGGGCTGCGCGCGCGAGCGGATGGCAGCGTGACGCTCAAGTGCCCCAGCGCGGTCGAGGCGGCCATCTTCGAGCAGGGCCGCGACCTCGACGTGGTCTCGATCGCCGAGGGACACCCGACGCCAACGCTCTGGCTCCGCGCCGGCCAAGGCAACTTCCCGGACGAGTGGTGCCGCTCGCTTGCCGCCAGGATGCGGGCTTGCGAGTACGTGGATCTCGACGCGGGGCACCTGATGGTGATGGAGCAGCCGGAGCTCGTCGCACGCGCCGCCCTGCGCTTCTCGGGGCACTGAGGGTCGCAAGGCGCGAGATTGCGCGTCTCACCCCGGGCGTCCCAGGAACCGGCAAGTCCCCATCAACCTGCATGCGCCGGAGGCCGATGAACCGGCGTCATGTCTGCGCGTGCGCGTACTGTCCTCGTGTCTCTCGCGATCGCCTTCGCGACGGTCACGGCGAACGCGCAGGCGACGGAGCCCACAGCCGCAGCAGCAAAGGCCCCGCCGGCGGCTGCCGCCGAGAAGCCGCGCGTCGTGGTCCTGCCTCCGAGCGCCGGCGAGATGTTCCGCAGCGTCGATGGCGGCGTGCGCGAGTGGTGGATGGCGGAGCTGGCGGCCGGCGGCGTCGAGCTCGTGCCGCGCCGCGACGCGGAGCAAGCGATCGCGGCGGTCGCGGGCCCGGAGAAGCGCGCACTCTACGGCGCCGACACGCCGGCGATCGCGACGCAGGCGAAAGCGACCCACGTGATCACGACGGAGCTGCGCTATCGGCGCGGCACGACGGAGGTCTGGACGCGGCTGTATGCGCTCGCGAGCGGCGATCTGCCGATCGCGGCGGGCAACGCGAAGGGCAAGCTCGCGAAGCTCGGCGACCTGCTCGGCGAGGCGTCGCGGCCGCTGCGCAAGGCGCTCGCGATCGCGGGCGAGCCCGAGCCCGTGCGCTTGTCCGAGCTGAGCACGTTCGAGCGAGCGGCCGCCGCGCTCGAGAGCGGGCGCCCTGCCGACGGCGTGCCGCTGCTGGTCGGCGCGCGCGGGCGCACCGCCGAGGCGCTGCGCGCGGCGCTCGAGCAGGCGATGGAGGATCCGCAGCTTTCGCTGCCCGAGCGCTCGCGCCTCGCGAGCGTCACCGGCGCGACCGACCCCGGCTGGCTCCAGGTGCGGCAGGGCATCATCGACGGCAAAGACGTCGAGCTGCTGCTCGCCGGCGCGACCAACGCGGAGGCGCGCGGCGAGCACGGGCGCGCGCTCGAGCTGCACCGCCAGGCACTCGCGATCGCGCCCGAAGACCTGCGCGCGCGGGTCGGCAGCGCGCAGGCGCTCACCGAGCTGGACCGCCACGCCGACGCGCGCGGCGAATGGGAGGCCGTGCTCGCCGCGGATCCCCAGAACCTGAAGGCGCGCGAGGCGCTGGCGCACGATCCGACCCTCAGCCCGATCGACCGCGCGCAACACGTGATGGAGCTGGCAAACGCGCGCACGCGCATGCTCGATAGCCTGGCAGCCGTCGATCTCTACCAGCAGGCCGCCGCGCTCGCGCCGCAGCAGATGGCTGCCAGCGCAAAGCTCGGCGCTGCGCGCGCGCGCGCGCGCGTGGGCGACACGGAAGAGGCGCTGCTCGCCTACGAGGAGCTGGGCGCCGAGGGACCCGAAGGACTGGGCGCGAACGCCGCCGAGGTGTACGCCGGCCTCGGCGAGGTGCGCTCGGCGGCCGGCGACGCCGCGGGCGCGAAGGAAGCCTACGCCACGGCGCTGAGCGCGGATCCGAATCAGCCGCTCGCGCTCCAGGGTCAGGGCGAGTTGATGCTCGCCGAGGGCAAGGCCGCCGAGGCGGTGGCTCCGCTCGCCCGCGCCAAGGACCTCTCGCCCGGGAACGTCGACGTGCGCACGGCGCTCGCGAAGGCGCACGAGGCCACTGGCAATCGGCAGGCCGCGCTCGACGCGCTGATGACCGACGGCATCCCGCTGGAAGACCAGCCGGAGGTGCTGCTCGAGACTGCGCGCATCCAGACCGAGGGCGGCGACATCGAGGGCGCCAAGCTCACGCTCCAGAAGGCGGTCTCGATCGCCCCTGACGACACGCCGCTGCGCAGCGCGCTGGCGCGCGTCTACGAGGAGACGGGCGACGCCGAGGCGGCTGCGCGCGAGCAGGCGCGCGTCTCCGCGCTGACGGGCGTCGCGGTAACCGAGGGCAAGACGGCGGAGGAGCAGCGGGACGGGCGCAAGCAGCTCGGGGCCGGCGGCTTCGGGCCGCTGGCCGTCGGCTTCCCAGCCGTGCGCCGCGACGGCCGCGACTTCGCGGGCGTCACGTTCATCGGCATTACGCGCGAGCTGACGCTCGTCGAGCAGCTGCGCTCCTGGCTCCTGCCGCGCACGTTCGACCGCCGCGCGCTCGAAGAGGAGATCCGCGGGGCCTTCGCCGAGCGCTACGCGCTCGTGCCGCCCGGGGCGATCAGCGACCTCGCGCTGCCGTTCTACGAGCGCGTGCTCTCGTTCTCGACGGAGCGCTCGGATCTCTCACTGGTCAACGACGAGCTCGGCGTCGAGGCCTCGTTCGTCGGGCGCGTGACGCCCAGGCATCCCACGGCGATCGACTCGCCGATGACGCCCGCGAATCTCCAGCTCGAGATGCGCATGCACGTGGGCCGCACGCTCGATGCCGTCGAGATCCTCGCGATCGCGGCAAACGTTCCGGATCCCGAGCGCTACATGCGCTGGAACCCACGCGCGCTGCTGCCCTACGGGCTGCTGCTCGCGCTGATCGCGGCTCCCTTCGTGCGCGGCTGGGGGAAGCTCACCGTCCACCTCGACCACGAGCTGCGCAAGAACACCAAGGGCTTCTTCGCGATCGAGATCTCGCGCGGCCCCGGCAAGGCGAAGAAGGAGCGCGATTCCGGCTCGCAGAGCAAGACGGCGGTCTACCAGAAGAAGGGCGTCGCCTGGTCGCGCTTCAAGCGATACATGGTGCAGCGCGAGACCTCGTTCCGGATGATTCCCGCGCGAACCTATTACGTGTGCGTGCACGGGATCATGCAGGACGAGACCGGCGCCGTGGTGGGCAACTACCTCGAGGAGCGCAAGGTCCGCATCCCGCGCAACCAGACGCTCGAAGTGAGCTTCGACTTCCGGCCGAAGGAGGCCTCGCTCGAGGTGCGGCTGCAGCGGCCCGAGGGCGACGCGAACGGAGTCGCTCGCGTGGCGCTCCACGGCGTGCCGTCGAGCCTCAAGTTCGTCAAGGACGAGCACGCGATGTTCTACGTCGGCCGCGGCGACTACAGCGTGGTGGTGGGCTACGGCGACTGCGTGTACGAGCGCAGGGTCGAGATCCGCGACCTGACGCCGCACCAGGTCACGATCGGCCTCGGCGACCCGAGCCATGCCGTTTTCCAGGGGGTGCGCGAGGCGATCGAGCCGTTCCTGCTGGGCGACCTCGCGCTGTGCGCGCGGGCGCTGGACAAGGCCGGCATGACGCAGAAGGCCGCCGAGCTGCGCGCGAAGTACCACGAGCAGCAGGGCGACAAGGAGGCCGCGGCGAAGTTCTACCGCGAGGCGGGGCAGCTCACGCAGGCGGCGGCGCTCTCGGCGGAGACGGGCGGCGGCGCCGAGTCCGCGGAGCTCTACGAGCAGGCCGGCGACCACCGCCGCGCGGCGACGAGCTACCTCGAGGCGGGCGACTACCTGAAGGCCGCGCAGGCGTTCGAGACGATCTACGACTTCGCCGAAGCGATCGAGGCGTACCGCAAGGCGGGTGAGAACGAGCGCGTGCTCGAGCTGCTGGAGAAGGTCGGTCGTCACCACGAGGCCGGCGCCAGCGCCCTCGCCCAGGGCGACGAGGATCGCGCGATCCGCAACTTCCAGCAGGTCGACCTGCGCGACCCGGATTACGCGGAGTCCTGCACCGCGCTCGCCGGGCTGTTCACGAAGCGCGAGGAGTGGGTGCTCGCGATCGACCGCCTGAAGGAGGCGCTGCAAACGATCGGCGAGGAGGCCGCGCCGCTCGAGCTGTACGAGCAGCTCGGCGACGCCTTCGAGAAGAACGGCGACCTCGCCGAGGCGCTGCAGACGTTCGAAGGCATCCGCAAGCGCGACTACCAGTACGCGGGCGTCGCCGATCGCATCCGCTCGCTGCGCGAGCGGCTGAACGTGATGGAGACGCAGCGCCAGTCGCAGCTCAGCACGCAGGCCGCCGGCGCGACCACGCAGCGCGCGACGGGCGCCGCGACCGCGCCGTCGGCGGCGAGCGAGGACCGCTACGAGATCCTCGGCGAGCTGGGCCGCGGCGGCATGGGCATCGTGTTCAAGGCGCGCGACCGGCGCCTCGGCCGCGTCGTCGCGCTGAAGCGCCTGCCCGACAACCTGCGCGATCACCCGACCGCAGTGGCGTTGTTCCTGCGCGAGGCGCAGTCGGCCGCGGCCCTCAACCACCCCAACATCGTGACGATCTACGACGCCGATCAGGCGGGCGGCAACTACTACCTCACCATGGAGTTCCTGGAGGGCATGCCGCTCGACGCCATCCTGAAGAAGCGCGGCAAGCTCTCGCCGCGCGACGCGGTGCGCATGGGCGTCCAGATCTCGACCGGGCTGCAGTTCGCCCACGAGCGCGGGATCGTGCACCGCGACATCAAGACCGCGAACCTGTTCTTCACCCGCGACCGCGTGGTCAAGATCATGGACTTCGGCCTCGCGAAGATGGTCGAGGAGGTGCGCAAGGCGGCCACCGTGATCGGCGGGACGCCGTACTACATGGCCCCGGAGCAGGCGCTCGGCGAGCGCGTCGACCACCGCGCCGATCTGTACGCGTTCGGCGTGACGCTGTTCGAGCTGCTCGCGGGCCGCGTGCCGTTCCGCGACGGCGACGTCACCTACCACCACCGCCACACGCCGCCCCCCGACTTGCGCGAGCTGGTGCCCGGGATTCCGCCGGAGCTCGCCGCGCTGGTGGCGAAGCTGATGGCGAAGAATCCGGAGGGCCGGCCGGCGACGACCGCCGAGGTGACGGCGACGCTCGAAGCCCTGATGAAGGCGGGCGCCTGAGCGCTGAAGACTCCGCGCGCCCTCGCGCGGGCAGCTCGCAGGGGTAGAGTTCGCCGGCTGCGAGCGCGAGGACGATGCGATCATGCTGGAAGGCGACGAGAGCGCGCGGGACGACGGCCCGGCGGAAGAGCCCAGCGAGCTGCTCGAATCCTTCGGCGTGAACGCCGGCATCGTCGCCGAGATCCGCCAGCGCTACGAGATCGACCCGCGCTCGGTACACGCCAGCTGGGCCGATCTGTTCGATCCCGATCGGGACTCCGAACGCGATCGCGAGGAGCCGCCGCTGCCGCCGGAAGAGCCCGGCGCGCCGCCCTCGCTCGCGAGCCCGCAGATCGCGGAGAAGTACGCGCGCGTGCTGCGCATGATCCACGCCTATCGCGCGCGCGGTCATCGCATCGCGGACACGGATCCGCTCGGGACGCGCGCCCCGTACTTTCCGGAGCTGGATCCCGCACACTACGGGCTCGGCAAGGAGGACGAAGACGCGCTGTTCTTCGCCGGCGACCTGCCCGGCGGCCCGATCCAGTCGCTCGCGCAGATTCTCGGGCGCCTGCGCGCCACGTACTGCCGCAAGGTCGGCGTCGAGTTCACGCACATCCAGGATCCCGGCAAGCGCCAGTGGCTGATGCGCCGCATGGAGGAGAGCGAGAACGCCTCGCCGCTCTCCACGCAGGAGAAGCTGCGCGTGCTGGAGAAGATCTGCGCTGCGGAGCTGTTCGAGCGCTTCCTCCACACGAAGTTCGTCGGGCAGAAGCGCTTCTCGCTGGAGGGCGCGGAGGCGCTGATCCCGCTGCTCGACACGATCGTCGAGGACGCGCCCGCGCATCACGTGCGTTCGCTGGTGATCGGCATGGCGCACCGCGGGCGGCTGAACGTGCTGTCGAACATCGTCGGCAAGTCGCTCGCCTCGATCTTCTCGGAGTTCGAGGACATCGAGGAGGCGGAGGCGCCGTTCGGCTCCGGCGACGTGAAGTACCACAAGGGCTACACGACGGATCGCGCCACGCGATCCGGCGGTCGCGTGCACCTCTCGCTGACCGCGAACCCCTCGCACCTCGAGGCGGTGGACGCCGTCGTCGAGGGCCGCACGAAGGCGAAGCAGGTGCGCGCGGGCGACGCGAAGGGCCGGCAGTTCGTGCCGATCCTGATCCACGGCGATGCCGCCTTCGCCGGACAGGGCATGGTCGCCGAGGTGCTGAACCTCACGCACCTGAACGGCTACTCGACCGGCGGCACCCTGCACTTCGTCGTCAACAACCAGATCGGCTTCACCACGACGCCGCAGGAAGCGCGCTCGACGCTCTACTGCACCGACGTCGCGAAGATGATCCAGGCGCCGATCTTCCACGTGAACGGCGACGACCCGGACGCGGTCGTGCACTGCGCGCGCCTCGCGTTCGCCTTCCGCCAGCGCTTCGCCGACGACGTGGTGATCGACATGGTCTGCTACCGGCGCCACGGCCACAACGAGGGCGACGAGCCGAGCTTCACGCAGCCGCTGCTCTACGAGAAGATCCGCGCGCTGCCGGGGCTGCGCACGCTCTACACCGAGCAGCTCGTGCGCAGCGGCGTGCTGACGCGCGCCGACGTCGAGCACATCGAGGCGGACCTGAGCAAGCAGCTCACGCAGGCGCTCGATTCGATCAAGACCACGCCGCCGAGCGCGGAGGACGAGTACGAGATGCACGGCTCCTGGGCCGGCATCTCGCGCACGCGCCCGACGGAGCCGGCCGAGACCGCGGTGCCCGCCGCGCGGCTGGCGCGCGTGGCCGAGCGCATCTCCACGCTGCCGCCCGGCTTCCAGGTGCACAAGAAGCTGGCGCCGCTGCTCGAGCGGCGGCGCAAGGTCGTGGCGGATGGCGGGCCGATCGATTGGGCGCTCGCCGAAGCGCTCGCCTTCGGCAGCCTCGTCACCGAGGGAACGCCCGTTCGCTTGTCCGGGCAGGACTCCTCGCGCGGCACCTTCAGCCAGCGCCACGCGGTGGTGGTCGACCAGACCAACGGGCACGAGTACGCGGCCCTCGACCACATCGCGGAGACGCAGGCGCGCTTCGAGGTGTACGACAGCCACCTCTCCGAGGCCGGGGTGCTCGGCTTCGAGTACGGCTACTCGCTCGCGGCGCCCCGCACGCTCACGCTGTGGGAGGCGCAGTTCGGCGACTTCGCGAACGGCGCGCAGGTGATCATCGACCAGTTCATCGCGTCGGCGCACGCGAAATGGGGGCGCATGAGCGGCCTCGTGATGCTGCTGCCCCACGGCTTCGAGGGGCAGGGCCCCGAGCACTCGAGCGCGCGCATCGAGCGCTACCTGCAGCTCTGCGCAGAGGACAACCTCCAGGTGGTGAACTGCACGACGCCGGCGCAGTACTTCCACGTACTGCGGCGCCAGATGCGCCGCAACTGGCGCGCGCCGCTCGTGATCTTCACGCCGAAGAGCCTGCTGCGCGCGCCGCGCTGCGTGTCGAGCGTCGCCGATCTGGCGAGCGGTCTCTTCCTGCCGGTAGTCGACGACGCGGCGGTGGCCGACGGCGCGGGCGTCCAGCGCGCGCTCTTGTGCAGCGGCAAGGTCTACTACGACCTGCTCCACCGGCGCGAGGAGCGCGACCAGCTCGGCGAGGGCAAGGCGAGCGGCGACGTCGCGATCGTGCGCGTCGAGGAGCTCTACCCGTGGCCGGACGCGGAGCTCGCGGCGGCGCTCGCGCGCTACCCGAACGCGACGCGCGTGGTGTGGGTGCAGGAGGAGCCGGCGAACATGGGCGCTTGGACCTTCGTGCGCGAGCGCGTGCAGGCGCTGCTCCCGCCGAAAGCCAAGCTGGCCTACGCGGGGCGGCCGGCGGCGGCGAGCCCCGCGGTCGGCTCCGCGCGCGTGCACCGGCTCGAGCTCGACGCGTTCTTGCACGCGGCGTTCGACGAGTAGCGCGGACCCCGGCGCCGGGGGTCCGCTCGCGCGCGCCGCCGAGGCGGCGCGCGCGCTCGCCACCGCGAGCGACGTGGCCGCAGCGCGCGCCCTCCAACTGCGGCTGCGCGCGCGCGTCGTGGCACGCGACGCGCTCGGGCGGCGCGTGCGCTTCGTGGCCGGCACCGACGTGTCGTGGAACCGCGCGGCGCCGACGTTGTTTGCCGCGGTCGTGGTGCTCGACGCGCGGACGCTCGCGCGCGTGGATTGGGCGACCGCCGAGCTGCCCGCGAGCTTCCCGTACGTGCCGGGCTACCTGTCGTTCCGCGAGCTGCCCGCCCTGCTCGCCGCCTTCGCGAAGCTGCGCGTCGCGCCCGACCTCGTGGTGTGCGACGGCCACGGGCGCGCGCACCCGCGCCGCTTCGGGCTCGCCTCGCACCTCGGCGTGGCGCTGGATCTGCCCGCGCTCGGCTGCGCGAAGTCGCTGCTGGTCGGCGAGCACGCGGCGCCCGGCCGTGCGCGCGGCGCCTTCGCGCCGCTGCGCGACGGCGGCGTCACGATCGGCTCCGCGCTGCGTACGCAGGCGGGCGTCGCGCCGATTTACGTGAGCGTGGGGCACCGCGTCTCGCTCGCGACGGCGCGCCGCTGGGTGCTGCACCTCGCGCCCGAGTTCCGCGTGCCCTCGCCCGTGCGCGCCGCGCACGCGGAGAGCA
Organism: uncultured Spirochaetales bacterium; assembly: GCA_964460485.1. Lineage (GTDB taxonomy): Bacteria > Myxococcota_A > UBA9160 > UBA9160 > UBA6930 > VGRF01. Next base: position 26,802 of record CAYWRY010000028.1, on the reverse strand, counting down.
ACCGCGCGCGGCGCGGGTTCGCGGCGCCACGCCCGTGAGCCGCGGGGCCGGTGGCGCGCTGCGCTACATCCGCACGCACGGCGCGGGGCGCCGCGCTGCGCGTCGCGACCCGGGAGGAATGCCATGCGCCCGATCGCTTCCGCGCTCGCTCTCTGCGTCGGCTGCTCCGTCGGCCAGGCCGAGCCGGCCGCCGAGCGCGCGGCGGAGCGCGAGCGCATGGTCGCCGAGCAGATCGAGGCGCGCGGCGTCCGCGATCCGCGCGTGCTCGCGGCGCTGCGCCGCGTCCCGCGCCACCGCTTCGTGCCGGAGGCGGAGCGCGCGAGCGCCTACGCCGATCGCCCGCTCCCGATCGCGGCCGGCCAGACGATCTCGCAGCCGCTGATCGTCGCGCTGATGTCGGAGCTCGCTGGCGTGTCGCCCGGCGAGCGCGTGCTCGAGGTGGGCACGGGCTCGGGTTATCAGGCCGCAGTGCTCGCGGAGCTGGGTGCGGAGGTGCACTCGATCGAGATCGTGCCCGAGCTCGCCGCTTCGGCGCGCGCCACGCTGGCGGCGTGCGGTTACGGCCGAGTGAACGTGATCGCGGGAGACGGCTACCGCGGGCTCCCGGAGCGCGCGCCCTTCGACGCGATCGTCGTGACGGCCGCTCCCGACCACGTGCCCCAGCCGCTGATCGACCAGCTCGCCGTCGGCGGCCGACTCGTGATTCCGATCGGCGACGACTTCCAGGAGCTGCGCGTGCTCGAGCGTACGCACACGGACATCGAGGAGCGCGCCGTATCCGACGTGCGGTTCGTGCCGATGACGGGCGAGGCGCAGCGCGAGCGGCGCTGACGCGCGCAGGGTCCGCGGGCCTTCGCCGCGGCGCTTGCGGGCTCCGCGTGGTGGGCGAGCGCGGCGCCGCTGCGCCGGCGCTCGCTCAGTGCTTGCCGATCTCCAGCGCCTTGCCCGCACGCTGGGCGAGCATGTAGGCCTCGAGCGCGATCATGCGCGGGTCGTCGTGGGCGAGCGGCTTGCCCTCGAGTGGATTCTCGATGCACCAGTTCGCCATGTCGCGCAGCACCGCGACCTTCTTCAGCTGCGCCTGGAACTTCGGGTAGGTCTCGGGGTGCGTGTTCGACGCGTGCGGGTGGCACATCGCGCAGGCGACGCCGTTCGTGCCGATCTCGTCGCTGTGGAACAGCCGGTCGCCCTCGGCGACGACCTTGTCGAGCTCCGCTTGCCAAATCTTCTTCTCGCGCTCGGTCGGGTCGCCGAAGCTCGCCGGCAGGAGCGGGACGTCGCCGCCCGGCACGTAGTCCTCGTAGACCATGCCGTTCGCCGCGATCGTGATGCGCTGGTTCAGGTCGATGCGCGCCACGATCTCTTCCTTGCAGTAGCGCATCAGGCCGGTGAGCACGTCGGCGACGAGCTGCGCGCGCTCGGGCGAGAGCCGCTCGTCCGGCCGCACCCCTTCGACGATCACCACCTTCTTGCGATCGCAGGCGTAGACGGCGCGTGACGCCCAGCCGTCTTGCTCGCCCGTTGCGATCGCTCCGGCGCTGGCGCGCTGATTGCGCGCCGAGAGCCCGAACGCCGCGCCGATCGCGAGCGCTGCGGCCAGACCGAATGCCACGTAATGCTTGCTCCACATGGTCTTCTCCCGTTCGTGCTGCGAGCGACCGGACTAGTAGGAGGGGCCGGCGTGTCCGCCGGGGCCCGGAATGGTTCCGCTCTCGAGCTGCGCGGCCGTGATCGTGCGCGCGCTCTTCGCCCAGAGGTTGTAGTGCTTGTCGACGCGGCCGTTGGTCAGGAAGTCCATGCGCCCGTCGCCGCAGCCGTCGAACTGGTTGAACGGGTCGGAGCGCGACATCTGCACCGTGTACTCGGGCAGGCCTTGCGGCGCGTACGGCCACGGCCAAGCCGTCGAGAGCATGCCGTGGAAGTGGATGCTGCCGATCTTGTTGGTGAGCAGCTGGTGCGTGTGGCCGTGGATCACCGTCACCGAGTCGAAGGGCGAGAGCAGCGCCTGCACTTGCTCCGCGTCGTCGGTCCAGAAGTTCCACGGCTTGTAGAGCTTGTAGAGCGGCGAGTGGGAGAACACGACGAGCGGCGTGTCCTTCTTCACGCGCCGCAGCTTGCGCTGGAGCCAGTCGCGCTGCTTCTCGCCCACCTCGAACGGGCTCTGCCGGTTGTCGTCGAGGCCGGAGACGATCGCCATGCGCTGCTCGGGCGTGTAGCCGTTCGCCGTCCAGAAGTCCTTCTCGACGACGCTGTTCAGCACGACGAACTGAACGCCCTGGTGCTCGAAGGTGTAGTAGTCGGGCCCGAAGCGCTTGCGCCACTCGTCGCCCAAGTCGAGATACCAGTCGTGCTCGCCGACCATCATGCGCAGCGGCGCGCGCACCCCCTTCAGGATCTCGTGGCCGAGCGCCAGCTCGTCCTTGCGGCCGAGCTGGGCGAGGTCGCCGCCGAACAGCACGAAGTCCGGCTGCGGGTCGAGCGCATTGATGTCGTCCACCGCCTTCACCAACGCCTTCGCGAAGCGGTGGGCCATGCCGCGCGCGTAGAGGTGCGAGTCGGAGATGTACGCGAAGCGGAACCTCACCTCGGGCGCGGCGCCGGGCGTCGCGGCGTGCGCGGCGCTCACCAGCTGGAAGCTCTGGTCGGGGATCAGGCTCGCAGCGGCGGCCATGCCCGCGAACTTGAGCGACACGCGCAGGAAGTGCCGGCGGTCGCAGTTCTGCAGCGAGCGGATCAGCCGCTCGTCCTCGGGCGTGCGCTCCGCGAACGCGCGCTCGATCTCCTTCTTGGTCATGTCGTTGCGATACATGGACCGTTCCTCCGGGTCATTGGGCGAGCTTCGCGAGCCGCGCGAGATCGTCGCTGGTGAAGGTCTCGAGCAGAGCGACCAGATCGGCCTTCTCCTGGGCCGTGAGCCCGAGCGGCCGGATCCCGCCGTCGATGTACGGGTTCGGGTTGCCGCCGCGATCGTAGAGCTCGATCACGCTGGCGAGCGTGGGCTCGCTGCCGTCGTGCATGTAGGGCGCGGTGAGCGCGACGTTGCGCAGCTGCGGCGTCTTGAAGGCGCCGAGGTGGCGCTCTTCCTTCGTCACGAGGAAGCGCCCGAGCTCGCTCACCTCGGCGTCGGTGAGCGAGAGGTCGTCGAGCGATTTGCCGCCGGCCGCCTCGCGAGCGGCCTTGCGCGCCGCGGCGGCGAAGTCGATGCCCGCCGCACCGACGCCGAGGTTGTGGAAGTCGTCGTCGGTGAAGAGGGGAAACGCCTCGACCCAGCCGTGGCAGGTGTTGCAGCGCGCCTTGCCGTTGAAGAGCTCCCAGCCGCGCTGAGCCTCTGCCGAGATGGCGCTCGCGTCGCCGCGCAAGAAGCGGTCGATGGGCGCGTCGACGCTGAGCAACGTGCGCTCGAAGCTCGCGATCGCCTGGCCGACGCGCTCGATGGTGATGCCGGGGCTGCCGAACACCGCCGCGAACTCGCTGCCGTAGTCGCCGAGCCCCTCGAGATGCGCGACGACGGCCGCGGGGTCCGCGAAGCCGTGCTCGACCGGGTTGATGAGCGGCTGCACGGCCTGTTCCTCGAGCGTCTTCGCGCGGCCGTCCCAGAACTGCGAAGCGAGGAACGCGGCGTTCATCACGGTCGGCGCGTTCTTCGTGCCGAGCGCGCCGCCCACTCCCTGCGAAGTCCTGCGCCCGTCGGCGAAGCCGTGCGCCGGGTCGTGGCAAGTGACGCACGCCACGCTGCCGTCGGTGGACAGGCGCTTGTCGAGATACAGCTTGCGGCCGAGCTCGACCCTCGCGGCCGTCAGCGGATTGTCGGCGGGAACCTCGGGCGGGAACACCGCCGCCGGCAGGGGCACGTCGAAGGGCTCGCCAGCGCCGAGTGCGAGCACGCCGAACAGGACCACACCGATCGTGCGCGCCGCGCGTCCCGCCATCGCCGCCTCCCGACGACCGGCACTCTCCGTTAGGTAACAGTGACTGTCAAGAAGGAATCGCGCGGGTCAGAGCGATCCGGCGCAGCGCCCGCACAGCCCGACCACCACCACCGAGATGCGCTCGACCTGGAAGTCCGAGGGGAGGTTCGCGCGCGCGCGGATCACGCCGTCCGAGACGCTGGGAAGATCCTCCAGCCGGCCGCACACGCGGCAGCGCGCGTGATAGTGGGGCGCGCTGTTCGCCTCGTAGCGATAGGGCTCGCCGCCGTCGGTCACGCAGGCGGCGAGTCCCGCGCCGACCAGCGAGCCGAGCGCCTCGTAGACCGTCTTTAGGCTCACGCTCGGCTGCTTGCGCCGGAGCGCTCTGTGGATCGTGCTCGCCGTGGGGTGAGCGTTCGAGGCGCGCAGCAGCGCGAGCACGCCGAGGCGCTGCTTCGTCGCGCGCAGCCCGTGCCCTGCGAGTTCGACGGCGATCTGCCGCTCCGCTTCGGATCGCTTCATGGCGGCGTTGTATCGAATCGCCCCATGGGCCGCTCGGCGCGCCCGCGCGCGTCAGCGCCCCGGGAGCCGCGCCTCGATCCAGAGCATCCAGCGGCCGAGACCCGCGCGCGCCGCTGCGAGGCCGAGGGCAACGCCGGCGAGATTTGCGGCGACGTCGCGCGAGTCCGCGACGCGGCCGAGCCCCGTGGCGTGCTGGAGCCACTCGATCCACACGCCGAACGCGATCAGCGCGAGCGCGAGCAGCGCGAGCAGCGGCGGGCGCACGAGGCCCGCGAACCAGAGCGTGAGCGTGAGGAAGGCGAGGGCGTGGTCGACGAGATCGCCGAGCCCCGTCGAGGGGGCGGCACCGGCGGGCGCGAGGCCGAACGCCAGCACCGCCGCCACGAGGCAGGCGCCGCCGGCGATCCAAAACCACTTGAGCGCGAGCGGCGACACGAGCGCAGGCTGGCGGGGCCGCCGGCGCATCGCAAGCCGCGGCGGGGAGCGCGCAGTCGTTGGGGACGACGCTGGTCCTGTCACTCGCTCCGCTCGCTCACGGGTTCGCCACATTCCCGTCGATGCAGCCCGCCGTCCTCGTCTCCGAGCCCGTCACTTCGCCGCGCTCCCCGGACGCCGAGCGGTTCGACCCCGCGGTGTGGAAGGCGCGCTGGGTGCCCGAGCGCGCGCTCGCGTGGCGCGACTTCCTCACAGACGCCGCCGAGCGCCTCGGCTCGCGCGCCGCCGATCTCCCGCGCGCACTCTGGCACGGGGGCCTGCACGTCTCGGGCGTACCCGTGCATCCGCAGCACCCGCCGGCAGTGGTGCCGCCTGGTGGGTGGGTGGCGGTCTATGGATTCGTGCGCGAGCCGGATCCCGTCGCGCTCTCTCCGGAGCGAATCTTCCACGACGCGGACGGCCTCGTGGCGGTGGACAAGCCGCCGTGGCTCTCGATGCAGCGCACGCGCGCGAGCTTTCGCAGCTCGCTCGAAGACCAGCTCCAGGCGCTGCTCGACGACCGCACGCTGTGGGCCGTCCACCGCCTCGACCGGCAGACCAGCGGCGTCGCGCTGTTCGCGCGCGGGCGCGAGCGCGCCGCCGAGCTCGGCCGCGCGTTCGCGGCCCGGCGCGTCGCGAAGCGCTACGTCGCTTGCGTGTCGCCCGCGCCGTCGGAGGACGCCTTCGCCGTTCGCGGCTTCCTGGGCCGCGTCCCGCATCCGTCGCGCTTCCAGTTCGGGCTCTTCGACGCGCCCGGCGATGGGCGCCGCGAGAGCGCCACGCAGTTTCGCGTCGTACTGCGGTGCGCGCGCGGCGCGCGCGTCGAGGCGCTCCCCGAGACTGGGCGCACGCACCAGCTGCGCGTGCATCTCGCAGCGCACGCGACGCCGATCGCTGGCGACGACCTCTACGGGCCCGCGTGGGAGCCGGACGCGCCGCACACCGCGAGTCGCGTCCTGCTGCACGCGGCCGAGCTCGCGGTGCCGCGCGCAAGCGGCGGCTCGCTCGTCCTCACGGCGCCGCTTCCCGCAGACCTCGAAACGTTCGCCCGCGGCCCTTTGGGGTCAGACCCCAAAGGGCCACATGCAATCTCGGACGGCGTCACCTAAACAGCCGCGCGTGACGACTACCCCTCGCGAGCTCGATGCCGAAGAACGCGCCGCCGCCCAGTACCCGGGCGCGCGCCCGCCGGATCGCCGGCGCACGGTGCGCTCGGTGGGCGTGAACCTCGCCGTCTCGGAGTGGGGCGACGAGAAGGCGCCCGTGCTGTTCTGCTCCCACGGCGGCTTCGACTTCTCCGGCACCTTCGACGCGTTCGCGCCGCTGCTCGCCGACGCGGGTTGGCGCGTGGTGGTGTGGGACCAGCGCGGCCACGGCGACTCCGACCACGCGCCGCTCTACTCGTGGGACGCCGACATCCGCGACCTGCTGAACGTGCTCGACTCGACCACGCGCGAGCCCGCCGTGCTGCTCGGCCACTCGAAAGGCGGCTCGATCTCCACCTACGCGATCCAGGCCGCGCCCCACCGCGCGCGCGCCTTCGTGAACATCGACGGCATCCCCTCGCACCGGCCGCCGCCCGACGTTGCCGACCACGAGCGCACCAAGCTGCTCGCCACCGAGCTCTCGGGCTGGCTCGACCATCGCCGCGCCGCCGGCGACAAGGTGCGCCGCGCCGACTCGCTCGCGGGCCTCGCCGAGCGCCGCGGCCGCATGAACCCGCGCCTCTCCAAGGCGTGGCTCCGCTACCTGGTGACGCGCGGCGCGCGCAAGGACACCGACGGCTGGCGCTGGAAGATCGACCCCGTGCTGCGCCCCGGCGGCTTCGGCCCGTGGCGCGCGCAGTGGTCGATGGCGCGCCTCGCGAGTCTGCCCGTGCCGCTGCTCGGCCTGCTCGCCACCGAGAGCGAGCCGATGGGCTGGGACACGACGCCCGCCGACGTGAAGCCGTACCTGCCGCGCCGCGCCGAGATCGTGCCGATGGAGGGCGTCGGCCACTTCATCCACATCGAGCAGCCCGAGCGCACGGCGAAGCTCGTGCTCGACTTCCTGCGGAGCGCGGCTGCGTGAAGACGCTGCGCCTCCGCCACGCGCGCATCGAGCTGGCGCTGCACGAGCTGCGAGCCGGCGCCGGCCGCGCGCTGCTGCTCCTGCACGGCCTCGGCGAACGCTCGCCGCGCACGGTCCCCGCCGACGCCGCGGCCTGGCCCGGCCCGGTGTTCGCGCTCGACTTCACCGGCCACGGCGAGAGCGCGTGCTCCGTGGGCGGCGGCTACACGGCCGAAGTGCTGATGGGCGACGTCGACACCGCGCTGCGGCACCTCGGCGGCGCGACGCTGCTCGGACGCGGCCTCGGCGCCTACGTCGCGCTCCTCATCGCGGGCGCGCGCCCCACGCTCGTGCGAGGCGCAGTGCTGATGGACGGCCTCGGCATCGCCGGCGGCGGCGCGGAGGCGGCGACGCCGAGCCTCGTCTACCCGAACCCGAACGCCGTCGCGCCGCCCGATCCGTTCGCGCTGGTCGAGCTCTCCCGCGACGTGCGCCCGCCCGACTACGCGACGGCCTTCGTGCGCCAGGCGAACGAGTTATCAGGGCTCGAGCGCCCGATCAGCGTGTGCTGCGCCGAGAAGCCGGACTGGCTCGAGGCCGTGCTGAAGGAGCCGGGCGTTCAGACGGTGAGCGTCGAGGATGCGCTCGGGTACTACGCGAAGCGGGGGTGACGCACGGTCGTCCGGACCAGGCTGCGGCTAGGGATCGGCGGATCCATGCGCAGGCCGTTGCTTCGCGTCCGCCTCGCGCTGCGTCTCCTCGGCGATCGCCCGCATCTCCTCGTGCAGCGCCTCGCGCTCGGCCCTGAGCTGCGCGGCGCGCCGCGGGCGCAGCTTCACGGTCGCCCAGGCGCGCGCGTGCTCCCAGAAGTGCTCGTAGCGCTCGTGGAACAGCATCGCGAACCAGGCGGCGAGCGGACCCAACAAGAAGACCGAGACGCCGGCGCCCCAGCCCCACACGCCGCCGGCGAGCAGCGCCCACACCAGCCAGGTGATCGGGTAGAGGAAGAACCCGCCCAGCAGCTTGATCGTTGCCGGCAGGTTCTCGCCGGGCGTGAGTCGCGCACCCGCCCAGATCAGGCGGTAGGGCGCCCAGTTCATGACGCTGCCCAGCGCGGCGAGCGGAAGCCAGAAAAAGAGCAGCGTCGCGCTGCCGAGAGCAAAGGCGATCACTTCTGCGCGCGGGTAGCGCGCGGCGACGTGCTCGTCGCGCAGGCGCTCGGCTTCGAGCCTCCGCTGGTAGCGCTCCACGCGAGCAGCGAGCGCGGCCACGCGGTGCGGGGTGCGCTCGCGCGCGCGCTCGTAGAGGCGCAGCGCGGTCTGCCGCAGCCGGAACGCCTCTTCGAGCGCCATGCGCGCGGGCAGCTCGCGCTCGCGCGCCTGCCAGAGCGCCGCGGCCTGCTCGAGGATCGGCACGTCCTCGCGCTTCGGATAGTTGAGCGTCACGCGCTCGAGCGCGCCGCGCACCGCGTCGGTGAGGCCGCGCACCGCGCTCGCTGGGTCGCGCGCGTGCTGTTCCATCCACGGCGTCGGATCGAGGGCCTCGCCGATCGTCACCAGCGCGCGGGAGCGGAATTTGCCCTTCTGCTCGAAGGTGAGGCCCACTGGCACGATGCGCGTGTTGCGCACGCGCAGGCGCTCCGCTGCGCCGAGCACGATGCGCGCGGCGCCCGTCTTGAGGCGCGCGAGGTGCGGCGCGTCGTGGCTGATGCCTTCCGGGAAGAGGGCGATCGCGCCGCCCTCGGCGAGCACGGCCCAACACGCCGCGAAGGTCTCGTCGTTCTTCGCCATGTCCGCGCCGTCCTGGGCGCGGTGCACGGGGATGCTCTTCGCGAGCTTCAGCAGCTGGCGCGTGAGGGGCACGTTCCACAGCGTCGCCTTGGCGAGGAAGCGCGCGTGCACGCCGGTCGTGCCCAGCACGAGGATCGGGTCGACCAGGCTGTTGTGGTGGTTCGCGACCAGCACCAGCGGCACGCCGCGCGGGATGCGCTCCTCGCCCGTCACCTCGATGCTGCGAAAGAAGGTGAAGCAGGCGGCTTTCGCGAGGCCCTCGACGAGCCCGCCCTGACGGGATGCCATTGCTAAGCCTCCATCCCTCGCATCGGCCGGCCGATGCGGCGCACGGTAACAGCGAGGGTCCGGGCGTGAGGCTCTTCGACGACGGCGAGCGCGGGGCGGCCGAAGCGCTGGCGAAGCTGACGCACGCGAACCCCTTCCTGCCCGAGCGCATCGAGCACGAGCGCGAGGTGCTGGGCGGCGCGTTCGTGCCGGGCCGCGCGGTGTGGAACGTCGACGCCGACCTGGATGGCATGAACCCGAACCTCCAGCGCCTCGAAGACGCGGCGCGCGAGCTGAAGGAGCGCGCGCGGGGACGCATCGCGGCGGGCACGAAGCCCGCGGCGGACGAGGCTGCGCTCTACGAGGACCTCGTGCTCTACCACCTCTACTCGCGTTACGAGCGCGAGTGGCGCGCGACGCTCGACCGCGACGCCGAGCGCCCGCGCCCGGTCGCGCGCTGGGAGGCGTTCGCGGAGGAGGTGCAGCGCGACCTCGCGCTGCCGGGGTTGCCGAAGCCCGACGCCGCTTTTCTGTTCGCCTACGGCTACCAGACGCGCCGAGCCTTCCACTTCGTCTTTCGCCATCTCTACGGCGCGTCGCTGCCCGCGGCGCGGCTGCGCGCGGCGGTGTGGCAGTCGATCTTCACCCACGACCGGCGGCGCTATCGCCGCGCGCTGGTCGCGCACCTGCACGACGTGCCCACTCTGATCACGGGCGCCTCGGGCACGGGCAAGGAGCTCGTCGCGCGCGCGATCGGCCACTCGCAGTTCATCCCCTTCGACCCGGAGGCGAAGGCCTTCGCGCACGCGCCGGAGAAGCGCTTCTTCGCGCTGAACCTATCGGCGCTGACGCCCACCCTGATCGAGTCCGAGCTGTTCGGGCATCGCCGCGGCGCCTTTACCGGCGCGGTGGACGACCGCGAAGGCTGGCTCGAAGCCTGCGGGCGCGGCGGCGCGGTGTTCCTCGACGAGATCGGCGAGGTCTCGGCCGAGATCCAGGTGAAGCTGCTGCGCGTGCTCCAGACGCGCACCTTCGAGCGGCTCGGCGAGACCCGCGCGCGGCGCTTCGACGGCAAGATCGTCGCCGCGACGAACCGCGACCTCGCCGCGGAGCTGGCGGTCGGCCGCTTCCGCGAGGACTTCTACTACCGTCTGTGCGCAGACCGCATACACACTCCCACGCTGCGCGCGCAGCTCGACGACCACCCGGACGACCTGCGCAACTTCGTGCTGGTGATCGCGCGCCGCCTGTTTGGCCACGGCGAGGGCGACGCGATCGCGCGCGAGGTGCACGCCTTCCTCGCCGCGAATCTGCCAGCCGACTACGCGTGGCCGGGCAACGTGCGCGAGCTCGAGCAGTGCGTGCGCAACGTGGTGATCCGCGGCGGCTACGCCCCCGCGCTGCCCGCCGCGCAGGCGGGCGCAGCGCTCGCCTCGGGCGCGGCCGGCGAGCTGCTCGCCGCGGTTGCGCGCGGCGCGATCTCCGCCGACGCGCTGCTCTCGCGCTACGCGACGCTCGTCTACCACCAGGCCGGCTCCTACGAGGAGACCGCGCGCCGCATCGGCGTCGACCGCCGCACGGTGCGCGCGCGCATCGACCGCGAGTTCCTCGCCCAGCTGAAGCGCGACGCGGAGAGCGCTGACTGAGGGCGCGGCCGCCGGCGTCTCACGGCGCGGCGATGCGACGCCCGCCGCTCAGCAGATCCCGAAGAAGTCGAGCTGTTTCGTCTCGCCCGGCCGCCGGAACGCTGCGGTCGAGAGCTCGGGGCCACGCCTCGCGAGCCGCGCGCGCTTGAGGCCCAGCTCGAAGAGCGCCTGGATCTGGTCGGCGAACTCGCCGCTGCCGCGCTGGCGGTGCGCGAAGCGCGAGTCGTAGAGCGCGCCCCCGTGCAGCGAGCGCAGGCGGTTCAGCACCTTCTCGCGCCGCTCCGGGTAGTGCTGCGCCAGCCAGTCCGAGAACAGCTCCTTCACGCCGTGTGGAAGCCGCAGCACCACGAAGCCCGCGCTGCTCGCGCCGGCGTCGGCGGCCGCCTTCAGGATCGCCGGCAGCTCGTGGTCGGTGAGTCCCGGGATCACGGGCGCCGTCATCACGCCCACCGGCACTCCCGCGCGCGCCAGCGTCTCGATCGCCGCGAGCCGCTTCGCCGGCGGCGAGGCGAGCGGCTCCATCCTCCGTTGTAGCTCCGGGTCGAGCGTCGTGATCGAGAGCATCACCGACGCCGCGTTCACGCGCGCCAGCTCCCCGAGCAGGTCGACGTCGCGCGTGACCAGGAAGCCCTTCGTCACGACCGTGACCGGATTGCGGAACTCGGCGAGCACCTCGAGGCAGCCGCGCGTGATGCGCAGCCGGCGCTCCGCCGGCTGGTAGCAGTCGGTCACGCCGGAGAGCGCGACGGTCTGCGGCATCCATGCCGGAGAGCGGAGCTGCTTGCGCAACAGCTCCGGCGCGCGCGGCTTCACCAGGATCTTCGTCTGGAAGTCGAGGCCGGCGGAGTAGCCGAGGTACTCGTGGGTCGGGCGCGCGTAGCAGTTGTGGGTCGCGAGACCGTTCGCGTAGAAGGTCCGCGTCGAGGTCTGGATGTCGACGACGTCCAGCTCGGGGCCTCGCTCGATCGCCTGGATCGTCGCGGGCTGCGTGATCGGCTCGAAGCCGAGACAGTCTTCGACCTCGGGCTCGACGAGCAGGACCAACTTGCGACCGGCGGAGAGCCGATCCGTCCGCGACCAGGGGCGCGTCTCCCATTCGAGCCAGCGGTGGTCGGCCGTGGTCGTCACTTCGGCGCGGTCGGTAATCAGGCGAAGCGACGACCTGCGCGACCACCAGACCCGCTCGACCACGGACCTGCGCAGCTTCCGTGCGTAGCTGCCTTCGCTCGGGAACTCGTCGAAGCCGACGATCTCGTCGCCCGGCTCGAGCTCGCCGATCGCGCACGCCGTCGCGTCTGCGCGCAGCACGAGGGTCTCCGGCGCCAGGCAGTAGCTGCACGCGTGCTGGCACCCGCGATACGGGTTCACGCTCGCGCGGAAGCCGAGGTCGGGGCTGTCGTTGGTGGCGACGATCGTGCGCGAGGGATCCACGAGCAGCTCGGCGCGCGGGTCTTCGGGCGGGTCGTCGGGGCACGGGGCGAAGCCGAGCTCCGGCATCTCGGCCACGTGCACGCGCTCGAAGCGATTGGGCGGGTTGGGGCGCCCGCCGGGAGGGGAAGACATTGGACGAATCTAAGACGAAAATCGAGATCGGGGCAAGAAGAATCGGGGCCGAAGTGGGAGGGGGCTAGGAGCTGCGGCCGTGCCTAGCGAGCGCGGGGCACGCCACGTCCTGAAGCCGGCGCCCGGGGCGCGAGCGTCGCCGAGGGCCGCGGATCAAGCCTTCGGGGCGCCCTCCAGCCAGCGCGCGAGCTGGGGCTTCACGCGCGCGTCGAAGGCGCAGGTGAGGTCGATCTGCTCGAGCGCCTTCTTCACCGCGCGGGTCGCGGTCGGCACCGGGTTCTGCTTGAAGAACGCCGCGATCTCGCGCCGCGCAGCGCGGCTCGCGAGCGCGGCGCTCGCCTCGATCGGCCGCGCCACCAGCGCGGGCGGGAGCTTCTTGCGCAGCGCCTTGAAGCGCCGGCGGAAGAAGTCCCAGGTCGGCTGGGCGGCGCTCGGGTTGCCGTACATCGCCGCGAGCAGGAGGCCCACGTCCTGTGCGCTCACCTCGGGCGTGAGGTTCAGCGCGAGCGTGCGCTTCACCAGCTCGCGCGTGCGGAACTCGCCGAGCGCCATCAACAGGCGCCGCGCCTCGATCGGCGTGGGCGCGGTCTTGCGCGCGGCGGCGTAGCGCTCGTAGAGCGCCTCGTCGCCACGCGCGGCGGCGATCGTCGTCGCGATCGCGGCCAGCTCGGGCTCGACGCGGGTGCGATCCTCGAGGAAGGCGTTCGCGAGGTCCGTCGCCTTCGCGCGCGCGGGCTCGCTCTCGCCGACGTCGCCGACGAGCGCGAGCAGCACCGCGCGCAGGCGGCGCGTGTCGTCGCTCTCGTTCTCGGCGGGCGCGAAGCCGAGCGCGTTCAGCGCCGGCGTGAAGGTTGCGGCGACGCGCGCGCGGAAGGCCCGCTCGGCGACCTCGCCGAGCGAGCGGCGCGCCGAGCGCGCGCAGCTCTCGAGCGCCGGGCGCAGCGCGGCGAGCACGTCGGGATCGCTCTCGCCGCCGAGCGCGAGGGCGAAGTCGAGGAAGCTCGCGAGGTCGCCGTGCCCCGCGCGCAGCTCCGCCGAGAGGTGCCCGACCAGGCCCTGCCGCTCGACGGGCGAGAGCTCGCGCAGGTGCTGCCCGATCGCGCTCAGCTCCGCGGCGGTGTGCAGCGGGCGCAGGAAGCCCGCCTCCTCCGCGTTCCCGTACAAGAAGCGCGGCGGCTCGCCCTCCAGCGCGAACTCGCCGCGCGAGCGCGCGAGCAGCTGGCGCACGCTGCGCGAGCCGACCGCAGTGCCCACGCGTCCGACCCAGGGGATCGGCCAGCGCTTGGTCGCGTCGCGCGCGGGCTTGTCGGCGTTCGGGCGGAAACGCTCCTGGCGGAAGCGCACCACGTGCTTGCCGCCCCGCTCCACGCGCTCGAGGCGCAGCAGCGGAAAGCCGGGCTGCTCGATCCAGGCGCGCATGATCGGCTCGACGTCCTGGCCCGAGGCGTCGGAGAGCGCGTTCCACAGGTCCGCCGCGACGGTGTTCTCCTCGCGATGCTCGCGGATGTACTTGCGCACGCCGGCGCGGAACACCTCGGCGCCCAGGTAGCGCTCGATCATGCGCACGACCGAGGCTCCCTTCTCGTAAGTGATCAGGTCGAAGTTCTCGGTCGCCTCGGACGGGCTGCGCACTTCGATGTAGATCGGGTGCGTGCTGTCGAGCGCGTCCATGCCGAGCGCCGCCGAGCGGTCGTGCTGGAACGTGCTCCACATCCGCCACTCGGGCTTCCAGGCATCGACCACCTGATAAGCCATCCAGGTGGCGAAGGCCTCGTTCAGCCACAGATCGTCCCACCACGCCATCGTGACGAGATCGCCGTACCACATGTGCGCGAGCTCGTGGCAGATCACCTCCGCCACGCGCTTCAGCTCGAGCGTGGTCGTGCGCGCGGGGTCCACGAGCAGCAGCGTCTCGCGGAAGAACACGGCGCCCGCGTTCTCCATCGCGCCCGCCTCGAACTCGGGCACCGCCACGAGGTCGAGCTTCTCGTAGGGGTAGGGCAGGTCGAAGTAGGTCTCGAGGCGCGCGAGGGTCTCGCGCGCGGCGTCGAGGGCGAAGGCGGTGAGCGACTCCTTGCCCGGGACGTGCCAGATGCGGATCTCGGTCTCGCCGCAGTGCACGGGCTCCGAGGCGACCAGCTCGCCTACCGCGAGCGCGAGCAGGTAGGTCGAGAGCGGCGGCGTCTGGCGGAACACCACCGTCTTCCGCCCGCCCTCGCGCGGCACGACCTTTTCGACCGGGTTGTTGCCGATCACCGTGTTCGCATGCGCGGTGGTCACCGAGACGCGGAAGCGCGCCTTCAGCGCCGGCTCGTCGAAGCACGGGAAGAATCTGCGCGCCTCGGTGGACTCGAGCTGGGTGAAAGCGTACTTCCGCTCGCCCGAGCGCGCGGCGTAGAAGCCGCGCAGGTCGCTGGCAAGCTTGCCCTTGAACTCGAGGAAGAGCAGCGCGGCGCCTGCGGGCAGCGCCTCCGGCAGCACGATCTCCACGGTCTCGCGATCGGGTCGCGTCTGCACGCGACCTCGCACGATCCTGTCGCCCACCTCCGCGTGGGCCTTCGTGATGGTGAGCCCGACCGCGTGCAGCTCGAGCGTGCGCTTGCTGCGCGACAGCTCGAGCTGGTGCAGCACGTCGCCCGAGAATGCGTCGCTGTGCGTCGGATCGACCACCACGTGCAGGTCGGCGGCGAGCGGGCGCACGTCCGCGGGCAGCCGGTAGGAGCCGCGCATGCGCTCGCTGCGCACGCGGCGCATCGCCGCGCGCCGCGTCGCTCCCGGTTTCACTCTCGCGCCGTCGCCCTTCGCCACGCCCGCCTCCCGCAAAGAAGGGCGCATCTTACCGGCACCTCGGCGAGAAACGCGCTGCGAGTTTCGCTGCGGAGCTACGCGACCGCGCCCCGCGCGCTCACCAACCGCGCGGCGACCGCCTCGCGCAGCGGCTTCGCCGCGCCTTCCCGCGCGAGGATCGCTTCCGCGTCCACGCGATTCGTCGACGAGTGCAGCGCGATGGAGGCCTCCGGCACGAGGCGAGCCTCCAGGGTCGCGAGGGTCTCGCGCAGCTGGGGCTCCGGCCCGGTGTCGGCAGTGCCGCGTGAAGGGCGCGAGGGCGCGCCGTACGCTGCTCGCCCATGACGCGCACCGCCGCCGCCCCGCGCTTCGTCTTCCGCGACCTGCGCGAGCTGCTCGCGAAGGCGAACGAGCCGAAGAGCGGCGACCAGCTCGCGGGCCTCGCGGCCGCGAGCGCGGAGGAGCGCGTCGCCGCGAAGCGCGCGCTGGCGGAGACGCCGCTCGCGCGCTTCGTGGAGGAGCCGGCGGTTCCGCCGGAGCGCGACGAGCTGACGCGCGCGTTCTTCGCGGCGCAGGACGGCGCAGCGTTCGCGCCGCTCGCGCGCGTCTGCGTGGGCGAGCTGCGCGAGCGCCTGCTGGCGGGGGCGTTCGCGGCGCCCGAGGCGCTGGCCGCGCTGCGCCGCGCGCTGCTGCCCGAGCACGCCGCTGCGCTCGCGAAGCTGTGCTCGAACCTCGACCTCGCGCTCGCGGCGAAGCGCCTGCCGGTCACCGTGCGCGCGCGCACCACGCTCGGCCTGCCCGGCCGCATCGCCTCGCGCATCCAGCCGAACCACCCGGCGGACGGCGCCGACGGCATTCGCGCCTCGATCCTCGAGGGTCTCGCCTACGGCGGCGGCGACGCGGTGATCGGCGTCAATCCCGTGGAGGACCGGCTCGAGACGGTGGAGCGCATCGCGCATGCGATCGACGACGTGACGACGCCGCTCGGCGTGCCCACCCAATCGTGCGTGCTCGCCCACGTGACCACGCAGATGCGCGCTCTCGAGCGCGGTGCGCCCCTCGACCTCGCGTTCCAGTCGGTGGCCGGGACCGAGGCGGGGAATCGCGCGTTCGGAATCGATCTGGCTCTGCTGCGCGAAGCGGACGCCCTGGTGCGCGAGCGCGGACGCCTCGCCACGCCGCACGTCTGGTACTTCGAGACGGGGCAGGGCTCGGAGCTGTCGAGCGACGCCCACGAGGGCGTCGACCAGCTCACGCTGGAGGCGCGTTGTTACGGCGTGGCGCGCCTCTTCTCCCCGCTGCTCGTGAACACGGTCGTCGGCTTCATCGGACCCGAGTACCTGTACGACGCCCGCGAGATCGCGCGCGCCGCGCTCGAGGACCACTTCATGGGCAAGCTGCTCGGCGTTCCGATGGGCGCGGACGTCTGTTACACGAACCACGCCGAGGCCGACCAGAACGATCTCGAGAGCACGGCGCTCCAGCTCGCCGCCGCCGGCTGCAACTACTTCATGGGCCTGCCGCTCGGCGACGACTGCATGCTGCACTATCAGAGCACGAGCCATCACGACGTGGCCGCGCTGCGCGAGCTGCTCGGGCTGCGGCCGGCCCCCGAGCTCGAGGCGTGGCTCGAAGCTCGCGGGCTGATGGCGAACGGCCGGCTCACCGCGCGCGCGGGCGATGCGCGCGCGCTGCTCGCGTGACGCGATGAGCGAAGACGCCTTCGCGCGCCTGCTGCGCGCCACGCCGGCGCGGCTCGACGTGGGCCGCGCCGGCGAGCGCCCGCGCACCGCCAGCGCCCTCGACTTCCGCGCCGACCACGCGCGCGCGCGCGACGCCGTGCACGGTGCGTGGAGCGACGCGTTCCGCGGCGAGCTCGGCGCGCGCGGCTTCCTGTTCGTGCGTTCGGCGGCGCCGGACAAGGCGACGTACCTGCGCCGCCCGGATCTCGGGCGCGCCCTCGCGGCGGGCGAGGCGGAGCGCATCGCTGCCGCGCGCGTTCCCGGCGCGCTGGCGCAGATCGTGGTGAGCGACGGCCTCTCGGCGCGCGCCGCCGAGGCGCAGCTCGCGCGCGTGTGGCCGGCGCTCGCGCGCGGGCTCGCCCGCCTCGGGCCGCTCGCGACCCCGGTGGCGGTGACGCTCGGCCGCGTCGCCATCGCCGACCGCATCTGCGAGGCGAGCGGCGCTCAGCTCGCCGTGCACCTGATCGGCGAGCGCCCCGGTCTCGGGACGGCCGAGAGTCTCGGTTGCTACTTGACGCTGCGCCCGCGCCACGAGACCACCGACGCCGACCGCAAGTGCATCAGCAACATCCACGCGCGCGGCCTCGCGCCCGACGAGGCGGGCGCCGCCATCGTCGAGGTGTGCGAGAGGATCCTGCGGGCGGGGAGTAGCGGCACGAACGTCGCGCTGTGAGGCGACCGCTTCAGGCGGTCGCGCGCGCGTCGCCGTCGAGCCCCTCCTCCGGATCCACCACCCACCACATCAGGCCCGACACGACGTAGAGCACGGCGACGCTCGCGAGCGGCAGGTTCCAGCTGCCGAGGTGCTGGAGGCTCTGGCCGAACACGATCGGGCACACGGTGCCGCCGAGGTTCCCGAACATGTTCATGGCGCCGCTGACCACGCCGCCGTGGCGGCCCCCGATCGCGAGACAGGTGGACCACGCCGAGGCGATGCCCAGCGCCGCGAAGCCGGCGGCCGCGGTGAGGAAGCCCGTCGCCCACGCGGCGCTCGGCGTGGCGATCGCGCCGCCGATCATCCCCGCCGCGACCGGGAGGCCGACGATGCCGGGCGCGCGCAGCCCGAAGCGCAGCCCGCGGCGCCGGACGAGCGCGTCCGAGATCAGCCCGCCGAAGAAGCAGCCCGCGGCGATCGCCAGCCACGGCAGCGCAGTCAGCCAGCTCGACTGCGCCAGCGAGAAGCCGCGCGCGCGCTCGAGGTACTGGGGCAGCCAGGTCATGAAGAAGTACCAGCCGTAGATCGCGCAGAAGTACATCGCGCAGATCACGATCAGGTTGCGGCTCCGCAACAAGCGAGCCCAGGGCACGCCGGCGTGCGGCTCGTGCGCGGGCGGGCCGATCTGCGCGATCTCGGCGCCGTTCACCGCCGCGTGCTCGCGCGGGTCGTCGCGCATCCACGCGAACCAGATCGCGGCCCAGGCCACGCCGAGCGCGCCGAAGGCGACGAAGGCCTCGCGCCACGAGAAGCGCTCGAGGATGACGCCCACGATCGGCGAGAAGACGGCGGTGCCGAGCGCGGCCGCGGCGACCGTGAGGCCGAAGGCGCGGCCGCGTTCGCGCAGCGGCAGCCAGCGCCGGAAGGCGCTCGCGAGCGTCGGCAGCACGCCGGCCTCGCCCATGCCGAACAGGAAGCGGATCGCGACCAGCGACGCGAGGCCCGTCGCGGCGGCGGTCGCCGCCGTGAACGCCGACCACCACAGCACGATGCGCGTCATCATGCGCCGCGCGCCGAAGCGATCGGCGAGCCAGCCGCTCGGCACCTCGAAGATCGCGTAGGCAAGCGTGAAGGCGCTGAACGCGTAGCCGAGCTGCTCGTCGTTCAGCGCGAGATCCCGGCGGATCGAGGAGGCGGCGAGCGAAATCGCCACGCGGTCGACGTAGGCGAGCGCCATCGTGCCCAGCGCGAAGGCGAGCATGGCGTGACGGGCGCGCGTGGGCGGCATGGGCGGCTCGCAGTGTCTCGCGACGCGGGCCCTGCTGCCACGGGTTGTTGGGGTCGCAGGCTCGGAGCGCGGAGGACGCTCTCGGGCCGCCAGCTGCCGCTACGCGGGACGCTTCCAGTAGTCGCCCATCAGCTCGCTCGCCCACTGCGGCTGGCGCACTTCCTCGCGCGGCAGGAACTCGCGCAGCACGGGCTTGATGTCGACCACCGGCGTGCCCTCCAGCGCGTCGAGCTCGCGCACGACGAGCGTGCGCCCCTCGCGGCGCACGACTCGGCAGATCGTGCTGCCGAGCCGGTTCGGCCGGTTCTTCGCGCGCTGCGCCAGGATTCCGGTCTTCGGCCAGGCCGGGTCGTTCCGCGGATGCCGCGCGCCGCGCACGATCTTCGCGTCGGGCAAGCGGTCGAACACGAACAGCACCTCGACGTGGGAGAACGTCTCGATGCCGTCGAGCGCGCTCTCCTCGACCGCGTCGGTCAGCACGAGGCGCGACTCGGCGCCGCCCCAGAAGTCGTCCTCCACCTCGGCGCGCGCGCCGCGCACGTGGGCGATGGGAATCAGCTCGAAGCGCTCGGCCACCATACGTTTCCTCCCGCGCGCGCGGCGCGAAGGTGAGCAAAGCACGGACGCGCGGCCATCCCAGTGGATCCGCGCGTTCGCGTCGACGCGGCAATCAACGCAGGTAGCGAGCGAACGCCGCGCGCAGCTCGCGCGGACTCGCGGTGAGCGGTTCGCCGTGCGCCATCACCATGCGCTCGAACGGCCACGCGCAGAGCCTCTCGACCCAGGCGCCGACGGCGGTCCTTTCGCGGAGCAGGAAGGCGCGCGCGGTGGGCGTCGGGCCGAAGCGGCCGAGCACGCCCGCCGCGGCCCACACCAGGCGATCGCGCCAGCGGTCCAGGTGGAGCACGTTGAACGCGCTGTCGACGAGCAGCAGGGTGCGCGAGGGCGCGTGCAGGAACGCGACCTCCGTCACGCCTCGCCCGCAATCGAGCACGCGGTGCGGGAGCGTCGCGCCGAACGGCGTGGCGGCGCCGTCGTTCAGCTCGCGGCCGGCGCCGACGGCGGGGACGCGCGCGGGAAGGCCGGGCGCGAGCCAGCACTCGGCCGCCGGGAACGCGCGCCGCCAGTCGGCGAGCCCGAGGTAGTGGAATGAGTTGGGCGCGACCAGAAAGCGCACGCCGCCGCGCGCCGCGACGAGCTCGCGGAGCGCGTCGCCGAGCGGCACCGGCGACCACGCGAGCACGCCGCCGTCGGGCAGATCGACCAGCAGCGCGCGCGTGCCCAGGCGCGGGCCCCACGGAATCTCGAGCAGGCGGTCGACGGACCAAAGACCCGGCGCGATCTCGTAGGGCACGGGCGCGAACGAGGCGACCCAGCGCGGCTGCGCGCCGGCGATCGCGCGCTCCAGCCAGCGCCGCTCGGGCTTCACCGGACGTGGCTGCGAGCGAAGCGCGCGCCCGTCCGCTCCGCGGGCTCGCTCACTCGAGGATTCCGGCGACGCGCGCGTGCACCAGCGCCTCGATCGCGTCGACGCGGCGGATGTCCTCGCGCAGCTCCGCGGCGAAGGCGCGCCGCTGCTCCGCGAGCTCGTCGCCGCCCGGCCCGCACAGGCCGCGGTGGCGCGCGAGCTTCAGCGCCGTCGCGAACAGCGCCTGCGAGACGGACTCCTGCCGCGCGACGCGGCCCTGCAGCGTGTACTGCCGGCCGAGGGCGAGGCAGCTGCGCAGGAACGCCGCGTCCTCGACTCTCGCGCCCGCGGGCGCGCGCTCGAGAGCGTCGGCTACCACGCGGTAGGCCTCGAGAAAAGGGCGCAAGATGCGGTGCGCGTGGAACGGCCGCAGGCGCGGCAGCAGCCCGGTGATCGCGTCGGCCCCTTCGCCGAGCGCGCGCTCCCAGCTCGGCACGTGCAGCGCGAGCTCGGCGCGCAGCTCGGCCAGGAAGTGCTCGCGGTCGGGGAAGAAGAACTCGAACTTGAGCAGGTCGCGCAGCGCGAGCGCGGCGTTCCAGAACTCCGCGCGCCGATCTTCCACGCCCGGCTCGGCGGCGCGCAGCAGCGCGAGCTCCCCGATCGCGCCGGTCACGAAGAAGTGGATGACCGTGTTGCGGTAGTAGGCGGCCGCGAGGTGCTGCTGCGGCGCGATGCCGTACACGACCTCGGGGCATTCGTCGTAGCGGCGCAAGAGGCCGCTCTGCACCAGCGCCTCCAGCACGGGGGCGAGCGACGCCGCGGAGTCGAGGGCGATCTCCTCGGTGACGGGCAGACGGCAGCGATGCACGTACTCGACGAGGTTTCGCAGCGAGACGCGCAGCTCCTCGACGCTCAGCGCGCGGTCGCCGCGGCCGAGCAGCGAGAGGCACACCAGCGAGATCGGCGTGATGGGCGTCGCGCGATTGATGCGCACGCACACCTCGAAGGCGAGCTTCTGCAGCGCGAGGCTGTCCTCGTTCGCGTCGGGAGCAGCCTCCGGACTCGGCGCGCCCAGCGCCTTCGCCAGCGACACGTCCTCGCCGAAGCGCACGTGGATGCGCCCGTAGCGCTTGCCGAGCCGGCGGATCAGGCGCAGGAACCAGAAGAAGCCCTCGGTCTCCTTCGCGCCGCCGCGCTGCTCCGCCGCGTAGTCGCTGACGTCGGAGATCTGATCGTAGGCGATCGAGACCGGGATCAGGTGCACGTCTTCGCAGCGCCCGCGCCGGTAGGCGTCGACGACGTAAGCGAGCAGTCCGAAGCGCGGCGGCAGGAGCTTTCCGCTCCGCGAGCGCCCGCCCTCGATGTACCACTCGAGCGGGAAGCGCTTCTCCACCAGATAGTCGACGTAGTGGCGCAGGACGGTCTTGTAGACCTCGTCGTCCTTGAAGGTGCGACGGATGAAGAACACGCCCGCGCGGCGCACCAGCGGCCCGACCGGGAAGAAGTTCATGTTGATGCCGCCGGCGGTGTGGTTCTGCGGCATGCCGTTCTCGTGCAGCAGCACCTGCAGCACGCCGTGGTCGAGATTCGACTTGTGCGTCGGCAGGAACACGACGCTGTGCTGCTGCGCGAGCGCGCGGGTGCGGTCGAGCGCGCCGGGCTCGTACTGGAGCACGCCGCCGTAGCCGCGCGTGATCATCCAGCGCCACACCTGCACCACGAGGTCGATCACGGTGGGCTGGTGGGCGGCGGCGATCTCGCGCAGGTCCGCCTCGGCCTCGCGCAGCACGTCGTCGGCGCTGCGCTGGAGCCGGCTCGCGAGCAGCGCGATCTCGCCGCGGAAGGCCGGTCGCGCGAGGATCTCTTCGCGCACGAAGCGCGGGATCTTGTAGCGCGCGCCGCGTATGCGGCGCTCGGCGCGCTCGAGCGCGAGGTGCGCCTGGCGCGCGACGAATGCGGCGAAGCCCTGGGTCGCGCCGCTCTCCGCCGCGGTGTTGCGGCGCCAGCGCTCGCGCAGCTCGGCGCCGCGCGCCGGCTCGGCGGCGACGATGCGGCAGCGCCGCGGCGCGATGCGCCGGATCAGGTGCTCGCGCACGCGGTCCGGGTCGCGCGGGTCGCCGAACCAGAGCAGGTCGCTCCAGCGCGCGGTGCGCACGCCCTGGCGCGCGGGCGGCATCCACACCACGCGCAGCGGCGCGAACAGCGCGTCGTCGCCCGCGGCCAGCGCCGCCTCGAGGTCGAGCCCGAGCGCGCCGCGCCTGCGCCGCGACGCGGGGATCGCGATCGCGTCGGCGCGCGCGCCCTCCGGCCGCGCGCGCGCCACCCAGTCGCGCAGCAGCTTCTCTTCGAGGGAGCTCGCGGCGTCGAGCAGGAACACGACGCGGCCCTGCGCCGCGGGCCAGGTCGGCTCCTCCGGACCCGCCGCCGCGGTCGCCGGGGTCGCTCCGCTCTCGCGCAGCGGCGGGCCCCCCTGGCGCGGGTCGTCGTCCGTCACTCGCGCGACTCCGCGTTGAACGCGCTCGCGAGCTCCGCGAGGGTGCGCACGCCGGTCGCGAGCGCGCGCTCGTCCACCAGAAACTCCGGCGAGTGATTGGGCGCGGCCCGCTCGACCGGCGTCTGCGGATCGCGCGCGCCGAGCAGCACGAACACGCCGGGCACGCGATTCGCGAAGAAGGAGAAGTCTTCGGCGCCGGTGACGGGGCGGCCCGCGTGCACCTTGCCCGGGCCGAGCGCGCGCTCCAGCACGCCGCGGCTCCACGCGGCGAGCTCGGGATCGTTCACGGTCACCGGATAGCCGCGCGTGATCTCGACCTCCGCGCTCGCGCCGCTCGCCTCGGCGGTCTTCGTCGCCACGCGCTCGATCTTCTCGTGCAGCGCGCTGCGCGCCGCCTCGTCGAAGCTGCGGATCGTGCCGATCAGCTCGACTCGATCCGGGATGATGTTGTTGCGGACGCCGCCGTGGATCGCGCCGACCGTCACGACCGTGGGCGTGAACACGTCGATCTCCCGCGCCGGCAGCGTCTCGATCGCGAGCACGATGCGCGCGGCGACGGGGATCGGGTCGATGCCTGCGGCGGGCATCGCGCCGTGGGTCTGCCGCCCCTGCACGACGATGCGGAAGCGATCGGAGGCCGCCATCGCAGGGCCCGAGACGAGGTTCATCTCGCCGGACACGTCCCACGGCCCGACGTGCAGGCCGAACACCGCCTCCGGCTTGGGATCGTCGAGAGCGCCGTCCGCGAGCATCGCCTCGGCGCCGCCGGTCTCGCCCGGCCCGCCGCCTTCCTCCGCGGGCTGGAACAGGAACACGACCGTGCCGGGAAGCGTCTCGCGCAGGTCGGAGAGCACCTCGGCGACGCCCAGCAGCATGGCGACGTGCGCGTCGTGGCCGCAGGCGTGCATCACGCCGACATCTTGGCCCCCGTAACTGGCGCGCACCTTCGATGCGAAGGGCAAGCCCGTTTGCTCCGTGACCGGCAGCGCGTCCATGTCGGCGCGCAGGGCGACGGTGCGCCCGGGCCTTCCCCCGCGCAGCACGCCCACCACCCCCGTCTGGCCCACGCGCTCGCGCGCGTCGATACCGAGCGCGCGCAGCCGCTTCGCCACCAGCGCGGCGGTTCGCTTCTCGGCGAACCCGAGCTCAGGGTGCTGGTGGAGGTCGCGCCGCGTCTCGATCACCCGCGCCTCGATCCGCTGCGCGCGCGTGGCGATCTCGGCACTCAGGTCCGCCAGCGCGGGCGCTGCCACGCTGGCGATCAGGACGGCGACCCCGGCAGCTCGAAGCATCGGCGAACCTCGCGGCGAGGGGGCATTCTAAGCCGGGCCTGGATGCGCACGTTCGGCTTTGTCGGCGCGCGCGGGAAAGCGTCGATGCGGGGCCGCTCCGCGTCGTAGACTCGCCGCGCGCATGAGAGCCGAGCGATGCCGTCGGATCTGAGATTCCCGCCCGAGGCTTGGTTGACCCTGCTCGCCGGCATCGTGTGGTTCGCCGCGTCGCGCGAGAGCTGGGGCGGGATCGCGCTCGCGCTCGTGCCCGGCAGCCTGCTCGTGGCGAGCGGCACCGCGACGTTGCTCGCGCTGGGCGAGGCGCGCCTGCGCGACCTCGGCGCGATCGGGGGCCTCGCCGGCGTCGCGCTCGCGCTACCCGCCGCGTTCGCGCAGGGTCCCGCGCTCGCCGCCGTGCTGGCTTCGCTCTCCGCCGCCGCCTTCGCTGCCGCCGGGGCTTTCACCGCGCGCACGCAAGGCGCGACCGAAGGTGTCCCGCTGCCGCCGCGCACGCTGCGCCTGCAAGCGGAGGTGGCGCTCGACCAGGCCGTGCGCGGGGCGATGCTGCTGCTCATCCCGTTCCCGCGCGGCGGCGCCCACGATGCCTTCGCGCGCGAGCTGCGCGAGGCGAACGAGCTGTGGCGCGCGCGTGGCTGGGACGCCGCGCCCGCCCGCTACCACGTGGCGCCGCCGCCCGCCGAGCGCGTCGCGGTCGCGACCCGCCACGCGCTCGGCGCCGGCTACGAAGAGCTGCGCTTCCTGAGCGAGTATGCGCCCCACGCTGGCGAGCCGGGCCGCGAGCGCTGGCTCTCCCACGCGCCAAACCAGCTCGCCTGGGCGTGGCTCTTGCGGAGCGCCGGCTCGACGCGCTGGCTGGTGTGCATCCACGGCTATCAGATGGGCACGCCGGCGATCGACCTCGCGGTGTTCCGCGCCGAGCAGTGGCGGCGGCGCGGCTGGAACGTGCTCTTGCCGGTGTTGCCGCTGCACGGCCCGCGGCGCATCGGCGCGATCTCGGGCATCGGCATGTTCGGCGCCGACTTCCTGGGCAGCGCCCACGCCATGGCGCAAGCGATGTGGGACGTGCGGCGGCTGCTCGGCTGGGCGCGCGCCCAGGGCGCGAGCGAGATCGCTTGTTACGGCCTCTCGCTGGGCGGCTACACCGCGGCGCTGCTCGCCGCGCTCGAGCCGGAGCTGGGCGCGGTGATCGCCGGCATTCCCGCCGCCGACTTCCCGCGCCTGATCTGGCACCACGCGCCGCTCGCCGAGCGCATGCGGGTCGAGCGCGCGGGCATCACGCCGGCGCTGGCGGGGGCGGCGTTGCGCCCGGTCTCGCCGCTCGCGCTGGCGCCGCTCGTGCCGCACGCCCGCCGCTTCGTCTTCGCAGCGCCCGACGACCAGTTCGTACCCGCCGACCAGGTGCGCGACCTGCTCGCGCACTGGGGCTCGCCGCGCCACGCATGGTTCCCGGGTGCCCACATCTCGTTCCGCGCGCACGCAGGAGTCCACGCGCTCGTCGCGGCGGCGCTCGCTCCCGGGGAGAGGGCGGCGTGATGCAGAGCTGGGCGCGGCTGCTGCTGCTCGCTGGCTGGCTCTCGGCGGCAGGGGCCTTCGCGGACGAGCCGACCACACCCGCGCCGCCGGAGCCGGAGAACAGCCGGCGCGTTGCGGTGCTGCCGGTTCCACCGGACCTCGCCGAGCCCGTCGCCTTCGCCGAGCGCCGCGGGCGCGAGCTGTACGAGCACGACCAGGCGGCGTGGCACGGCACGGACGCCGCGAAGCCCGCCAGCCGGCGCTGGCGCCGCCGGCTGGTCGGCTGGATCACGGTGCCGCGTGCGGAAGGCGAGCGGCCGCTGGTGCGCTTCCTCAGCGAGCCGGAGCCGAGCGTGTACGCGAGCCGCGTCGACGTGGTGCTGGGCGTCACCGAGGCGAAGCTGGAAGAGCACGACCCGGCGATCCCGTTGCCCGACGATCAGCAAGCCCTCGCGCGCGCTCGCGCGCTGGCGATCGCCGAGCGCAAGAGGCAGTGCACGCCGACTCTCAACTCGGTCGTGCTGCGCGACGCGGGCGGCGAGATCCACGTCTACCTGCTCGCCGCGACCTCCGACCCCGACGTGATCGTGCTCGCCGGCCACGACCTCGCGCGCGTGAGCCCCGACGGGCGGACGGTCGTCGCTTGGCGCTCCTTCTCGAACACCTGCATGAACGGCGAGCTGAAGGAGGACGCGGTGATGCAGTTCGTGACACACGTCCTCGACCCCACGCCGACCGAGGTCCACGTCTTCACCAGCCTGAACTATCGAGCCCCGCTCGCCGTGGGTACCTCGCGCGGCATCTGGATGGTCGACGCCGGCGAGATCCGCATGCTCGACATTCCTCAGAAGGAGCAGCCATGAATGCAACCTCGTGGCGCCGGCTCGCGCTCGTCGCGTCGTTGTCTTGCGCCCTGCCGGCCACGGGCGCCGAGGAGCAGCGCGCGCTGGCGAGCCGCCTCGCCTGGCTCGCGGGTTGTTGGGCTTACCTGGACGCAGACGCCGGCTCCGGCGAGACCTGGACGCCGCCGGCGGGCGGGCAGCTGCTCGGCGTCGCGCGCCGCGTGAGCGCGGGTCGGGTCGTGTCCTGGGAGTACCAGCGCATCGTCGAAGAGCCGGGCGGCCTCGCGTTCCTGGCGTCGCCTTCCGGGGCGCCCGAGGTGCGCTTCCCGATGAAGTCGCTGGCGGCGAACGAGGTCGTCTTCGAAAACCTCGACAACGACTTCCCGCAGCGCGTGATCTATCACCTGGGCCAGAGCGGACGGATCTCCGCCCGCATCGAGGGAGCCAAGGACGACCCCACGCGCGCCGTCGACCTGCCGATGAAGCGCACGAGCTGCGACGAGGCGAGCAGCTAGCCCGGATTTCTCACCAGCTTTCGCTTGTCGCTCGGGATGGCCGGTTTC
>CAYWRY010000027.1:0-38030 GCA_964460485.1 uncultured Spirochaetales bacterium | reverse complement strand
CGCCGTCGATGCCGTTGTAGACGAGCGCGATGCGGCTCTCGGGCACGCCGCGCGCCGCGACGTGGCGTGCGAACGCGCGCGTCACCACCACCACGCCCTGCGCGCGCCGGTACAACCAGCGCTCGATCGCCTCGAGCGCGCGCGCCGCGGGCGAGCCGCGGCGCAGCTGGCCGAGCGCCACGATCGACTCGGGCCACAGGTCGCGCACCTCGAGCACGAAGGGGCGCCGCTTCAGCGCGCCCACCACGGCGCCCGCGAGGCCGCAGAAGAACTGCGGGCTCGTCGCGACCACCACGTCGGGGCGCTCCGCGCGGAACGACGCGACGATCGCGGTGAGCATGAAGCCGACGTAGCTCGCGGTGCGCTTCACGAAGCCTTCGTTCGCAGCGAGGTACATCCACGTGCGCAGCACGCGCACGCCGTCGATGCGCTCCTCCTGGAGCCAGCGGTTCCGGTAGCCGGGGAACAGGCGGCCGCGGGGGTGGTTCGGCACCCCCGTGATCACCGTGACCTCGTGCCCGTCCTTCACCCACGCGCGCGCGTGCTCGTGCACGCGGTTCGCCGGCGCGTTCACCTCCGGCGGGTAGTAGTGGGTGAGAAAGAGAATGCGCACCGGCCTTTGCGACGCTCCGCTCGGCTTCGCCTCGCTGCGCGCGGTCTACGGCAGCTGAGGCTGCCGCTGGACCGCTTGCGCTTCGCGAGCCGTGTTCGGTCGAGGCGTCTTCACGGATCCCTCCTCCATGCAGCGCCCGATCTAGAAGAGCGTGTAGATGAACGGCGCCACGGCCGAGCCCTGCGTGAAGACGATCAGCGCCGACAGCAGGAAGAGCGTGACCACGATCGGCCCGAGCCACCACTTCTTGCGCACGCGCATGAACTGCCAGAGCTCGGAGAGCAGGGATCCCATGTCGTCACTCCAGTCTTCGTGATGCTTCGCTTGCCCGGCGCCGCCGTTCGCGGCGGCGCAGATTCTTCTCGGTGAAACGCCTCGCCGGCTAGTCCAGCGCGAAGCGGTCGCGCCAGTCGAAATCCTCGACCAGCTCCGGCTGGTCGGCCTTGCGCAGGATCTGGTTGCCCAGCACGAGCACGTCCATGTTCGTGCGCATGAAGCAGAGGTAGGCGTCCTCCGGCGTGCACACGATCGGTTCGCCGCGCACGTTGAAGCTGGTGTTGATCAGCACGGGGCAGCCGGTGCGGCGGTCGAACTCCTTCAGCAGGCCGTGGAACTCCGCGTGCTGGTCCTCGCGCACGGTCTGCACGCGCGCGGAGCCGTCCACGTGCGTGATGCCTGCGAGCTGGCTCGTGTAGCGCGTGATCGAGCCCGTAGACGTCTCCACCTGATAGGGCTCGAGCTTCTTCACTCGACAGACCAGCAGCATGTAGGGGCTCTCGCGGTCGAGGTCGAACCACTCGCTGGCCTTCTCCGCGAGGCAGGCCGGCGCGAAGGGCCGGAAGCTCTCGCGGAACTTGATCTTCAGGTTCACGCGCTGCCAGTTCTCGCGGTTGCGCGAGTCGGCGATGATCGAGCGCGCGCCGAGCGAGCGCGGGCCCCACTCCATGCGGCCCTGGAACCAGCCGATCACCGCCTGCTCCTCGTCCAGCATGCGGGCGGTCTCGCGCAGCATCTCCTCGCGCGCGTACGTCCGATACGGCGCGCCGCGCTTCTCCAGGAACTTGCGGATGTCCTCGTCGCTGAAGCTCGGACCCCAGAACGCGTGCTCCATCTTGAACTTGCGCGGGCGCTTCAGCACGCAGTGCTCGGCGAACAGCGCGGCGCCCAGCGCGCCGCCGGCGTCACCGGCCGCGGGCTGGATCCACACGTCGTCGAAGGTGCCGCTGCGCAGCAGGTGGCCGTTCGCGACGCAGTTCAGCGCGACGCCACCCGCCAGCACCACGTTCTTCATGCCGGTCTTCTTGCGCAGGTCGCGCGCCATGCGCAGCACGACCTCTTCCGTGACCTGCTGGATGCTCGCCGCGACGTCCCAGTGGAACTCCTCCATCTTCGACTCGGGCAGCCGGCGCGGCTGGCCCATGACCTCCTCGAAGCGCGAGTTGGTCATGGTGAGGCCGTAGTCGAAGGCGAAGTACTTCATGTCGAGCTTGAACGAGCCGTCCTCGCGCACGTCGATGAAGTGGCGCTTGATCCGGTCGGCGTACTTCGGCTGCCCATAGGGCGCGGCGCCCATCACCTTGTACTCGGCGCTGTTGACCTTGAAGCCCAGGTAGTAGGTGAAGGCGGAGTAGAGCAGGCCGAGCGAGTGCGGGAAGCGGATCTCGCGCAGCAGCTCCAGCGAGTTGCCGCGGCCGACGCCGGAGGTGGAGGTGGCCCACTCGCCGACGCCGTCGAGCGTCAGGATCGCCGCCTCCTCGAAGGGCGAAGGGAAGAAGGCCGAGGCCGCGTGGCTCTGGTGGTGCTCGGCGAACAGGATCTCGCCCTCGTAGCCGAGCGCGTTCTTCAGCGCCTTCGGCACCAGCAGCTTTTCCTTCAGCCAGACGGGGATCGCCTTGGTGAAGGACGGCAGCGAGCGCGGGAAGGTCGCCAGGTAGGTGGTGAGGATGCGCTCGAACTTGAGCAGCGGCTTGTCGTAGAACACGACGTAGTCGAGGTCGGCGAGGCGCAGGCCCGACTCCTCGAGGCAGTACTGCACGGCGCGCGCGGGCACCGACTCGTCGTGACGCTTGCGCGTGAAGCGCTCTTCGTGGGCCGCCGCGATCAGCTCGCCGTCGACGAGCAGCGCCGCCGCGGCGTCGTGATAGAAACAGGAGAGCCCGAGGATCTTCACGCACTACCTCAGAAGAGCCGTTTCGCGCGCTCGAGATCGGGGTTGTTCACGCTGTCGGCCGCGTTCCACGCGCTGCCCGCCACGCGCAGCACGCGCTTGTGCAGAGGATCCTGGCGCGACACGCCCATGATCAGCGCCACCGGCCCGATCGCGATCACGTAGGCGAGCACGAGGATGATCAGCGTCTGCACCTCGGCGAAGGCAGCCGCGATCTCCAGCCAGCCCGCGCGCAGCCGCGCGAGGAAGCTCGGTCCCGTCTCGTTCATGGGCGCTCCAGTTCGCTGGCGAGGATGCCGGCGATGCGCTCCGCCGCCCGCCCGTCCCAGAGCTGCGGCACCCGGCCGCGCTTCCCCTCGCCTGCGAGCAGCTTGCGGACCTCGGCGCGGATCGCGCTCGGGTCGGTGCCCGCGAGCGTGTTCGTACCCTCGCTCACCGTGATCGGACGCTCGGTGTTGTCGCGCAGCGTGAGGCACGGCACGCCGAGCGCCGTGGTCTCCTCCTGCACGCCGCCCGAATCCGTCAGCACGAAGCGCGCGTCGGCCATCAGCGCGAGGAAGTCGAGGTAGCCGAGCGGCTCGGTCGCGAGCAGGCGCGGTGCGCGGCCGCCGAGCTTGCTCTCGATCGCAGCGCGCGTGCGCGGGTGGACGGGAAAGACGACCGGGAGCTCGCCGTGCAGCTCCTCGAACACGGCGAAGAGCCGCGCGAGCCGCCGGGGATCGTCCACGTTCGCGGGGCGGTGCAAGGTGAGCGCGACGTACTCCGCCGCACGCAGCCCGAGCCGCGCCAGCGTGCCCTGCGCCCGGGCGCGCCCGAGGTTCGCGAGCAGCGTGTCGATCATGACGTTGCCGACGAGGTGGACGCGAGCCGGCGCGACCCCTTCGCGCAGCAGGTTCTCGCGCCCGGCCGGCTCGGTGACGAACAGCCAGTCCGAGATCGCGTCGGTCAGCACGCGGTTGATCTCTTCGGGCATCGAGCGGTCGCCCGAGCGCAGCCCCGCCTCCACGTGGGCGATGCGGACACCGAGCTTCGAGGCCGCGAGGGCGGCGGCGAGCGTCGAGTTCACGTCGCCCACGACCACGAGGGCGTCCGGCTTCTGCTCGATCAGGATGGGCTCGACCAGCCGCAGGACCTCGGCGGTCATCGCAGCGTGCGAGCCGGAGCCGACGCCGAGGTTCACGTCCGGCCGCGCGATCCCGAGCTCGCGGAAAAAGCTTTCCGACATCGACTCGTCGTAGTGCTGGCCGGTGTGGACGAGGAAGCAGTCGAAGCGCCCCGACGCAGCGAAGGCGCGCAACAGCGGCGCGACCTTCATGAAGTTGGGGCGCGCGCCAGCGACGGCGACCACCCGGAAGCGTCGATTGCTGAGCATGGAGCTGCCGGCACCTCGCTGGGGTGAGTCTCAACCGGGCCCACAAAAGGGGCGCGGGTTCGCAGCCTCACGGAAACGTGAATCGGCTGCCCGCCCGTCTCCTTGAAGCTGCGCAAAGGTTGCCCCATGGGAAAGACCGTTCCCTGCAGAACCGGGAGAGTTCCGCGGAGGGAAATCAATTACACACGGCCTACGGTTCCCCTCCCGTAAGGACGAAAGCCGGCCCGGAAGGCAAACAATTTCCGTCCCGATTCTGGGGGTCGGCGCACTCACCAACGCATCACGCCACCGAGCCACGGAGTTCGCAGGGTGAACGGACCGTTCCGGCTGCTGATCATCGACGACGATCTGGGCGTCCGGGAATACCTCTCGGCGCTGCTGGGTCGCCTCGGGCACACGGTGTTCGTGGCCGCGAGCGGGGAGGAAGCTCTCGACGGCCTCGCGACCTCGCGCCCCGACCTGATCACGCTGGACGTGGTGCTCGAGGGCATGGACGGGATCGAGACCCTGCGCCGCCTCAAGAAGCGCATCCCGGAGGTTCCGGTGGTGATGATCTCGGGGCATGGGCATGCCCGGACCATCGTCGAGGCCATGCAGCTCGGCGCCTCGGACTTCCTGCGCAAGCCCTTCGAGGTGGAGGAGCTACAGCTCGCCTTCCAGCGCGCGCTCGAGACGCGCGCCCTGCGGCGCGAGGTAGAGGAGCTGCGCGGCGGCGCGCTGCGCAGCTCGGGCGACCTGCTGCTGGGCTCGGACGACGGCCGCATGCGCGAGGTGCGCGAGACGATCGAGCAGGTCGCGGACACCGACATCACCGTGCTGATCCGCGGCGAGAGCGGCACGGGCAAGGAGCTGGTCGCCCGCACGCTGCACCGGCTGTCGACCCGGCACGCCGGCCCGTTCGTGAAGGTGAACTGCGCGGCGCTGCCCTCGGAGCTGCTGGAGAGCGAGCTGTTCGGCTTCGAGAAGGGCGCGTTCACCGGAGCGCAGAAGCGCAAGCTCGGCAAGTTCGAGTTCGCCAACGGGGGCACGATCTTCCTCGACGAGATCGCCGAGATGAGCCCGGCGCTCCAGGCGAAGCTGCTGCAGGTGCTGCAGGACGGAGAGTTCTCGCGGCTGGGCGGCGAGCGCGACGTGCAGGTCGACACGCGCGTGCTCGCGGCGACGAACCGCGACCTCGAGGACGCCGTCACCAAGGGCGAGTTCCGCGAGGATCTCTTGTATCGCCTGAACGTCGTGACCGTGACGCTGCCGCCGCTGCGCGAGCGCGGCGCGGCGATTCCGCTCCTGATCGAGCACTTCCTCGACAAGTTCGCGCGCGAGTACAAGAAGACGCCGAAGCCGCTCTCGCCCGAGGCGCTGGCGGTGCTGGTCGCCTACCCGTGGCCCGGCAACGTGCGCGAGCTCGAGAACATGCTGCGGCGCATCGTGGTGCTCGGCAGCGAGCAGGCGGTGACCCAGGAGCTCGCGGGGCGCACGCCGCGCGCGAGCGAGAAGCAAGCGGACAGTGCGTTCGTCGCCGAGCTGATGACCCCGGAGTTCGCGAACGGCGGCCGGCTCGACCTGAAGGCGATCGCGAAGCGCGCCGCGGCGGTGGCGGAGAAGCGCGTGATCGCGCGCGTGCTCGAGCAGACGCGCTGGAACCGCAAGGAAGCCGCCGAGCGACTGCAGATCAGTTACAAGGCGCTGCTCTACAAGATGAAAGATTGCGGGCTGAGTGATTCGCGCTGAGGGCGGGCGCAGCGCGGCTCGGGAGAGTGCGATGTCGAGAAACAATGGACGCGAAAATCTCGCACGGCGGATGCAGCCGGCGGCGCTGCGCGCCGCGGGGGATCCGCTGCGCGTGGGTCGTTGGGTGCTCGTCGCCTTGCTGGCTCTGGGAAGCGCCGGCTGCAGCACCACGCGCGCAACGCCGCCTCCGCAAGACGTGCCGCCGCCCGGCCCGTACCTGATCGGCGAGGGCGATCTGCTCGCGGTCCGCGTGTGGAAGAACCAGGAGCTCTCGGTCGAGGTGCCGGTGCGGCCGGACGGCATGATCTCCGTCCCGCTGCTCAACGACGTGAAGGCCGCCGAGCTGACGACCGAGCAGCTCAAAGCGGAGATCACCACCAAGCTCTCCGAGTTCATCACCAGCCCCGACGTCACCGTGGTCGTGCTGCGCCCCGACAGCAAGCGCGTGTTCGTGCTGGGCGAGGTCGCGCGCCAGGGGCCGGTGCCGCTCGCGACGAACCTCACGGTGGTCGACGTGATCTCCGCGGCCGGCGGCCTCACGCCCTTCGCCGACAGCGGCGACATCCGGATCATCCGCCGCGCCGCCGACGGCTCGGAGCTCGAGTTCGCATTCGACTACGACGCCTACGTCCGCGGGCGCGCGCCGGGAACGAACATCCTGCTGCAGCCCAACGACAAGATCGTCGTGCCGAAGTGATCGCCAATTAGGGTCCACGCCATGCGCCGCATCCTTCCCGCGCTCGTCGCAATCACCTGCCTCGTCAGCCCGGCGAGCGCGGGCGATCTCGTCGTGGGCGCGGAGACGGACCTCCGCTTCGACGACAACGTCTACGGCACGACGCGCAACGAGGTGTCGGACGGCTATTTCACGATCGCGCCGACCTTCGAATTCGCGGAGCGCTGGCGCACGCTGAGCGGCGCGCTGAACTTCTGGCCGACCTACGAGGTTTTCTTCGACGAGGATCTGAACGGATTCAACTACGACGCCGACGGCACGCTGCAGTGGAAGCCGACGGAGCGCACGACCTTCTCGCTGTACGACGACTTCCGGCGCTACCGGTCGATGCGCGAGCTCGAGACCGGCGGCGTCACGCGAGCGGGCCGCGAGTGGTTCAACCAGAACATCGCGCAGCTCAGCGTGTCGCATCGCACGAGCCCGCGCGGGACCCTGTACCTGAGCGGCTGGCACACGCTCTGGGAGTTCGAGAGCGTGCTCCGAACCGATCAGAGCAGCGGGGCGGCCGCGATCAAGTACGACCACCTCGTCACGGACCGCACGCGGATCGGCGGCTCCGTCCAGTTCTCGCGACAGACCGTCCGTCCCGAGGTCGGCCAGTCGAGTCACACCGACTACTACAACGCCTCCTTCACGATGAGCTACGTGCCGGCGGAGACGCTCTTCGTGAAGGCCTCGATCGGCCCGACGCTGGTTCGGCAGCCGAAGGCGTCGAGCCGATTCCCGAGCAGCGTGTTCCGCGGCAACGTGATCCGGGTCGACGGCGCGGGGAACCCGCGCGTCGGCATCGTCGGCACGTGCCCGACCCTGCCGAGCGGCGACGTGTTCGACGGCCCGGGCTGCACGTTCGTGACCTGGCCGCTGGCCCCGCAGTTCCTCCGGCTCGGCGACGCGATTCCGGTAGTCTCGACCGTCTCGTCGCCGGATCGCGACAGCTGGACCTACTTCGCCGACGTCGAGGTCAGCAAGGAGTGGCAGAACGCGCGGCTTTCGGGCTCGTACCGCAGGGACCAAGGCTCCAACGCCGCGCTCGGCTTCACCACCGTCGCCGACACGATCGCACTCACGACCTCGTGGCGGCCCCTCCAGAAGCTGTCCTTCTACTTCACCACCTCGTGGGAAGACCGCGAGCAGTCCGACGAAGGCCGGTCGAGGCTCGGCTCGGTGATCCTGCTCGACACGCTGCCGCCTTCCGGATCGCTGCCGCCCGTCAACAACCTCGTCCCGGTGGGCGTGGTTCTCGTTCCCGCCACGGCCGGTGACGAGGCGAGGGTCACGTCGTTCTCCGTGAGCTTCGGCGGCGACTACTTCCTGCACGCTGCGCTCAAGCTCGAGGCGCAGGCCGGCTGGGGGGATCAGAACGCTTCGCGCGGGTCCGGCTTCGGCGACTCGGATCGCTTCTGGCTGCGCATCGGCCTCGACTTCGAGTACGGCCCCATCCGCTGGTGACAGCGACTGGAGATCTGCGATGGACACCCAACAAAGCATCGGCATCGACGACCTCGGCGGCCTCTTGCGCCGGCGCGGCGCCGTCATGGCCGCCGTGCTCGTCGGAACTGTGCTGCTGTTCGTGCTGCTCGCCGGCTGGCTGCCGAACTCTTATCAGGCGTCGACGACGCTGCTGATCGAGCCGCAGAGCATCTCGGAGCGACTGGTGGAGCCGGGCGTGCCCGAGACGGAGCTGAACAACCGCCTCCATCTGCTGCAGATGCAGATTCTCTCGCGCGGCCGTCTCTCCAAGGTGATCGACGACCTCAACGTCTACCCCGAGCTCGAGGACGAGCTGACGCGCGCGGAAGTCATCGAGTACATGCGCGAGCACATCAGCCTGGTGCCGGTGCTCCCGGAGCTGGCGACGGAGGCGCGCGCGCAGACGGGCGTGCGGCCGGGCGACGTCTCCGTCACCACGTTCCAGCTCCGCTTCGAGCATCGCTCGGCGAAGGTCGCGGCCGACGTCGCGAACCGGCTCGCGAACAGCTTCATCGACGAGCACCTGCGCGAGCGCACCGAGGTCTCGAGCGACACCGCCGAGTTCATCCAGGAGGAGCTGCGGCGGCAGTCCGTCGAGATCGCGCGCGTCGAGAAGGAGATCGCCGACGTGAAGACGGCGAACGCGGGCACGCTGCCCGAGGACTTCGCCGCGAACCAGCGCCTGCACGAGCGAGTCACCGACTCGCTGCGCGAGGCGCAGCGCGAGCTGTCCATCGCCGCGAGCGACGAGGCGTTCTACAAGCAGCAGGCGCTCGCGGGCGGCGGCAGCGAGGACTTCCTCGGCGGCCAGGTGATGACGCCGCGGCGCCGCGTGGAAGTGCTGGAGCTGCAGCTCGGCGAGTACCGCTCGCGCGGCTTCACCGACAAGCACCCCGACGTGATCGCGGCGAAGGGCGAGATCGAGAGCCTGCGCAAGGAGATCGAGGAGGGCGCGAACGACCCCTCGAACCTCTCGCCGGCGCAGCAGAACGCGCGCTTCGAGATGCAGCGCGCGGGCCTGCGCCGCATCTCGGCCGAACAGGAGATCCAGCGGCTCCGCGCTCAGCTGGACGCGGTGGAGGTGCGGCTCGCGAAGACGCCGAAGGTCGCCGAGCAGCTGAGCGCCCTCGAGCGCGAGCACGAGCACTTGTTCGACTCTTATCAGGAGTTCAGCAAGAAGCGGCTCGAGGCGGGCGTCGCGGCGGACATGGAATCGCGCCAGAAGGGCGAGAAGTTCCGTGTGCTCGAGCAGGCCGTTCCGCCGCCCGACCCAAGCTCGCCGAACCGCCCGCTGCTGCTCGCCGTCGGCCTCTTGCTCGGCACGGCCCTCGCCGCCGCGTTCGCGCTCGTCGCCGAGGCGCTCGACGAGTCGTTCCACACGCCGCGCCGGCTGCAGGATCGCTTTGGCATCCCCGTGCTCGCGGCGATTCCCGCCGTCGTGCTGCCCTCCGACGTCGCGGCGCAGCGCGCGCGCTGGATGCGGCGCATCGCCTTCGCCGGCGCGGCCACCGTCGCCGTCGTGGTCGTCTCGGCCGCCGGTTACTGGTGGCAGGGCTCCCGCAGCGCGGCGGCGGGCAAGGCCGAAGCGACGGAGGCCCAGGCGGGCTGAGCCATGTACCACGCCCATTACGGACTCCTGCGCAGCCCGTTCGAGATGACGCCCGACCCGGCGTTTCTCTGGATGAGCGACGCCCACGCCGAGGGCCTCGCCACGCTCGTGTACGGCGTGAAGGCGCGGAAGGGGTTCGTGCTGCTGACCGGCGAGGTGGGCACCGGCAAGACGACGCTGCTGCACGCGCTGCTCGCCCAGCTCGATCGCAGCACGCTGGCGGCGTTCGTCTTCAACCCGCGCCTCGAGCCGCTCGACTTCTTCCGCGTGCTGTTCGACGAGCTCGGCATCGAGACGCCCTGTGCGACCAAGGCCGAGTATCTGATCGCGCTGAACCGGTTCCTGATCGCCCGCCTGGAGCAGGATCTCCCGACGCTGCTGATCATCGACGAGGCGCAGAACCTCTCGACCGAGATGCTCGAGGAGGTGCGGCTGCTCTCGAACCTCGAGACGCCCAGCTCGAAGCTGCTGCAGATCATGCTGGTGGGGCAGCCGGAGCTCGCCGAGATGCTCGCGCGCCCGGAGCTGCGCCAGCTGCGCCAGCGCATCGTGATGCGCCATTCGCTGCGGCCCTTCACGCGCGAAGAGACGGCGACCTACGTGCAGGAGCGGCTGCGCATCGCCGGCTACACGGGCGCGGAGCTGTTCGACAGGCGCGGCCTGCGCGCGCTGCACGAGGTGACGGGGGGCGTGCCGAGGCTCGTGAACGTGGTGTGCGACGGCGCGCTGCTGCTCGGCTTCGGGCGCGGTCTCCAGCGGCTCGGCGCGGGCGAGATCCTCGAGGTCGCGCGCGACCTCGAGCTCGCGCCGCGCAGCGGGGTGAACGAAGAGAAATCGTTCCCGCCGGCAGCCATCGCCGCGCCCGCGCCGCTGGCGGAGCGCGCGGGCGGGTGGTTCGGCTGGCTGCGACGGCGGCAGACAGGGGGTGCGTGATGGGGAAGGTCTACGACGCGCTGCGGAGGGCCGAGGAGCAACGCTCGCGCCGTATGCACGAAGCGGCCGAGGCCGGACACGCGGCCACCGACTTCGGGCTGCAGAGCGCCGAGCCGACGCCGGTGCCGCCGGCTCCGCGCGCACGGCTGCGCGAAGGCGCCTCGACTCCGGGAGCCGACGGCGGCGACGCCCACAACAAACGCCGCATCGTCTTGTTGCAACCCGAGTCCGCGGTGGCCGAGCAGTTCCGCTCGCTGCGCGCGCGCATCGACGCGCTCGCCGAGGCGCGCCCGCTGCGCACCATCGCGGTGACCAGCGCCCTGCCCGAGGAGGGCAAGACGATGGCGGCGATCAGCCTCGCGGCGGTCAGCGCGATGCAGCTCGCGCGCAAGGTCCTGCTGGTGGAGTGCGACCTGCGCCAGCCCACCATCGCGGCGACGCTCGGCCTGCGCCTCGACGCCGGTCTCGCCGAAGTGCTCGCCGACGGCGCTCCGCTCGAGCGCGCGATCCAGCGCGCGCCCGGCACCTCGCTGGACGTGCTCGCCGTGCGCGGCGTGCCGACCAATCCGTCCGAGCTGCTCGCCTCCGAGGCGTTCCGCCGGACGCTGGAGCAGCTCGCGACCCGCTACGACCTCGTGATCCTCGACCTGCCGCCGACCCTCGGGCTGCCCGACGCGAAGACGGCGAGCGGGCTGTGCGACGGCACGGTGTTCGTGGTGCGCGCGGACGCGACGCTCGAGCAGGACGTGCAGTCGGCGCTGGAGGTGCTCGGTCGCGAGCGGCTGCTCGGGGTGGTGATGAACGGCGCCGATACGCCCACCAGCACCTACGCCAAGTACGTCCGGGGCTGAGAGCCGGGCCTGGGGACGCGATGAGGGACGCGGTCTGGATCCTGGCGACGTTCGCGGCTGGCCTCGCGGCGGCCGCGCTCGCGACGCCGTTCGTCCGCCGCCTGGCGCTGCGCTTCGAGGTCGTCGACCGGCCCAACGAGCGCAAGGTGAGCGCGCGGCTGCGCATGCCGCTGCTTGGCGGTCTCGCCGTCGCGCTCGGCTTCTGGGTCGCGCTCGCCGTCGCGCTGCAGGTCGCTCCGGACGAGGTGATCTCCTCGCACGGGCTGTGGCCGCTGCTCGCCGGCGGCGTGCTGATGCTGGGCCTCGGCGTCGTCGACGACCGCGTCGGACTCTCGGCGCCGGTGAAGCTCGCGGTCCAGCTCGGCGCCGCGGCGATCGCGATCGCCGGCGGCACCGAGATCGACCATCTGACGAACCCGCTGAGCGGCGAGGTGGTCAGCTTCGCGCCCTGGCTCACCTGGGTCGCCACGATCGTGTGGATCGTGATCGTGACGAACTCGATCAACCTGATCGACGGCCTCGACGGTCTGTGCGCCGGCGTCAGCGCGATCATCACGCTCGCGCTCACCGCGGTCGCTTATCAGGCGGGGCACCTGGGCGTGGTGGTGGCGGGGCTCGCGCTCGCGGGCGCGCTGGCCGGCTTCCTGCCTTTCAACTTCCCGCCGGCGCGCATCTTCGTGGGCGACACCGGCGCGCTGTTCGTCGGCTACAGCCTCTCGATTCTCGCGCTCGAGGGCTACAAGCGCGCGACGGTGATCACCTTCCTCGTGCCGCTGCTGGCGCTGGCCGTGCCGCTGCTCGACACCGGGCTCTCCATCCTGCGCCGGCTGCGCTCGGGCAAAGGCGTGATGCAGGCGGACCGCCTGCACATGCACCACCGCCTGCTGAACGAGTACCACGGCGACCACCGGCCCGCGGTGCTCTCGCTCTACGGGCTCACCGCCTGCTTCTGCCTGATCGCGATCTCGTTCACGCGCCTCGAAGGCGTGACGAGCGTGCTGTTCCTCGCGATCGTGGCGGTGCTCACGCTGCGGATTCTGCGCAACCTGGGCTTCGCGTCGATCGAGGAGCCCAAGGCGCCGGCGCCACTGCCTTCCGTCGAGCGCGGTGACGGGGAGCGATCTTGAGCCAGCGAGTCGCGTTGATCACCGGCATCACGGGCCAGGACGGCTCGTACCTCGCCGAGCTGTTGCTCGGCAAGGGCTACGCCGTGCACGGCGTGGTGCGTCGCTCGAGCAGCGAGAACTTCGAGCGCATCGCGCACCTCGGCGAGCGCGTCAACCTGCACCAGGCCGACCTGCTCGACCAGAGCTCGCTCCAGGCCGTCGTCGCCGAGGTGCGCCCGCACGAGCTCTACAACCTCGCGGCGCAGTCGTTCGTGCCGACCTCGTGGTCGCAGCCGACGCTCACCGGCGAGTTCACCGCGCTCGGCGTGACGCGCCTGCTCGAGGCGCTGAAGCTCGTCGACCCGAGCATCCGCTTCTATCAGGCCTCGAGCTCCGAGATGTTCGGCAAGGTGCGCGAGACGCCGCAGAGCGAGTCGACGCCCTTCTACCCGCGCAGCCCCTACGGCGTCGCCAAGGTGTTCGGCCACCACATCACGGTGAACTACCGCGAGAGCTTCGGGCTGTTCGCGGTGTCGGGGATCTTGTTCAACCACGAGTCGCCCCGGCGCGGCCGCGAGTTCGTGACGCGCAAGATCAGCGAGGCGGTGGCGCGCATCAAGCTCGGGCTCCAGGACGAGCTCGCGCTCGGCAACCTCGACGCGCGGCGCGACTGGGGGTACGCGCCGGAGTACGTCGAGGCGATGTGGCGCATGCTCCAGCAGAGCGAGCCCGAGGACTTCGTGATCGGCACCGGCGAGGCGCACTCGCCGCGCGAGTTCGTGGAGGTGGCGTTCGCCCACGTGGGCCTCGAGGCCAAGGACTTCGTGCGCGTCGACCCGCGCTTTCTGCGCCCGGCGGAGGTGGACCTGCTGCTCGCGGATCCGCGCAAGGCGCGCGTGAAGCTGGGCTGGCAGGCGCGCACGCCGTTCGCCGACCTGGTGCGCAGCATGGTGGAGGCCGACCTCGAGGCCCAGGAGCGCGCGAGTGGGCGGCGCCGCGGCGGCGCGGGCGCGCGATGAGCCGCACCGCGCTCGTCACCGGCGGAGCCGGCTTCATCGGCAGCCACCTGGTCGACCGCCTCGCGCGGGACGGTTGGCGCGTGCGCGTGCTCGACGACTTCTCGAGCGGCAGCGACGCGAACCTCGCCGCCTCGCGCAGTCGCGTCGAGTTGCTGCGCGGCGACCTGTGCGACGCCGCGCTGGTGGCGCGCGCGGTCGCGGGCGCCGACGTGGTGTTCCACGAGGCCGCGATCCCCTCGGTGCCGCGCAGCGTCGCGGAGCCGGCGCTCACCAACCGCGTGAACCTCGACGGCACGCTCGGCCTCTTGGACGCGGCGCGCGCGGCGGGCGTGCGGCGCCTCGTGTTCGCGGGCTCGTGCGCGGCGTACGGGAACGGCGAGCAGCTCCCGAAGAGGGAAGACATGGCGCCCGCACCCGAATCGCCCTACGCGCTGCAGAAGGTCGCGGCCGAGCAGTACTGCACGCTCTACGCGCGCCTCTACGGTTTCGAGACGGTCGCGCTGCGCTACTTCAACGTCTACGGGCCGCGGCAGAACCCGCAGAGCGAGTACGCGGCGGTGCTGCCCCGTTTCATCACCTCGTGCCTCGCCGGCCGCGCGCCGACGATCTACGGCGACGGCGAGCAGACGCGCGACTTCGTGTTCGTGGGCGACGTGGTCGAGGCGAACCTGCTCGCGGCGGAGAGCGCGAAGGCGGTGGGCCAGGTGGTGAACGTCGCGGGCGGGCGCCGCATCTCGCTGAACGAGCTGCTGCGCGCGATCCAGCACGTCGCGGGCACGCGGCTCGCCGCCCAGCACGGCCCGGCCCGCGCGGGCGACGTGCGCCACAGCCTGGCGAGCCTGGCGCGCGCCGAGGCGCTGCTCGGCTATCGCCCGCAGACCACGCTGCTGGATGGTCTCGCGCTCACGATCGACAGCTACAGGGAGACGCGCGCGTCATGAACATCTGCGTGATCGGATCCGGATACGTCGGCCTGGTGACCGGCGCGTGCTTCGCCGAGTTCGGCGTGTCGGTGATCTGCGCGGACAAGGACGCCGCGAAGATCGAGTCGCTGCGCGCCGGCCGCATCCCCATCTACGAGCCCGGCCTCGAGGCGCTCGTCGCGCGCAACGTCGAGCAGGGCCGCCTTTCCTTCACCACCGAGACGGCGGACGCCGTGCGCTCCTCGCTGGTGGTGTTCATCGCCGTGCAGACGCCGACGCTCGAGGGTGGCGGCACCGATCTGCGCGCGGTGGAGGCGGTCGCGCGCGAGATCGGCTGCGCGCTGAACGGCTACAAGGTGATCGTCACCAAGAGCACGGTGCCGGTCGGCGCGACCCAGCGCGTGAAAGAGCTGATCCGCGAGGAGCTCGACGCGGCGGGCCGCGAGGAGAGCTTCAGCGTCGCGTCGAACCCCGAGTTCCTGCGCGAGGGCGCCGCGATCGGCGACTTCATGCGGCCGGATCGCGTGGTGATCGGCGCCGAGGACGACGCCGCGCGCGCGATCCTGCGCGACCTCTATCGCCCGCTCTACCTGAACGAGACGCCCTTCGTGTTCACCAACGTGGCGACAGCGGAGCTCACCAAGTACGCGGCCAACGCCTTCCTCGCCACCAAGATCTCGTTCATCAACGAGTTCGCGAACCTGTGTGAGGAGGTCGGAGGCGACGTGCAGGCGCTCGCGCGCGGCATCGGCCTCGACGGGCGCATCGGCAAGAAGTTCCTGCACGCGGGCCCCGGCTTCGGCGGCTCGTGCTTTCCCAAGGACACGCGCGCCGCAGCCCACTTCGCGCGCGCGCTCGGCAACTCGCTGGAGATCGTCGAGGCGACCGTGCGCGTCAACGACCGCCAGCGCGCGCGCATGGTGGAGAAGATCGAGCGCGCCGCCGGCGGCAGCCTCGCGGGCAAGACGATCTGCCTGCTCGGCCTCTCGTTCAAGCCCGAGACCGACGACATGCGCGACGCGCCCTCGATCGACATCGCGAAGGGGCTCGCCGCTCGCGGCGCCGCGCTGCGCGCCTTCGATCCCGTGGCGATGCGCGCCGCCGAGCCGCTCTTGCCGGGCGTCACGCTCTGCAAGGACGCTTATCAGGCCTGCGAGGGCGCCGACGCCGCCGTGGTCGTCACCGAGTGGAACCAGTTTCGCCTGCTCGACCTCGAGCGCGTGCGGCTCGCGCTGCGCCGCCCGCTGATGATCGACCTGCGCAACGTCTACGAGCCCGCTGCGCTCCGAGCGGCCGGCTTCGAGTACAGCAGCGTCGGGCGATGAGCCCGCAGCTGCCTCACTTCGCGCCCCGGCCCGTTCGCGAGGCGGCGAGATGAGGGGCCGCACGTCCGTCCACGCGGTCGTGCTCGCCGGCGGCGCGGGCACGCGCTTCTGGCCGCTCTCGCGCGAGGCGCGTCCGAAGCCGCTGCTGCGCGTGGCCGGCGCGGGCTCGCTGCTCGGCGACGCGGTGGCGCGCGCGCGGCGCGTGGCCGGGCCCGGGAACGTGTGGCTCGTGTGCGGCCGCGAGCACGCCGCTGCGGTGCGGCGCGAGGCGGGCGTGCCGGCGTCGCGCACGCTGGTGGAGCCGCGCATGCGCAACACCGCGGCCGCGATCGGCCTGGCGGCGGCGCGCATCGCGGCGGTGTCGCCCGACGCGGTGATGGTCGTGCTGCCCGCAGACCACCGCGTGCCGCGGGTGCGCGCGTTCGGGGCGGCGATTCGCGCCGCCGTGCGCGCGGCGGCGCGCGAGCCGGTGCTGGTGACGCTCGGCGTTCGGCCGACGCGCGCGGAGACCGGCTACGGCTACATCCGGCTCGGCGCCGCAGCCGGCGCCGCGCACCCGGGCCTGCATCGCGTGGCGCGCTTCGTGGAGAAGCCGGACCTCGCGCGCGCCCAGGAGTTCGCAGCCAGCGGCGACCACCTGTGGAACTCGGGGATGTTCGTGTGGCGCGCCCGAACGCTGCTCGAGGAGCTGCTGCTGCACGCCCCGGAGATCGCGCGCGCGCTCGCCCCGCTGACGGCGCTCGGCGCGCGCCCGCCCGCCTCCCGGACGGCCGCGGCGATCGCCGCCGCCTACCGGCGCGTCCCGAAGCAGCCCATCGACACCGCCGTGCTCGAACGCAGCGAGCGGGTCTGGTGTCTACCCGTGGATTTTCGCTGGAGCGACGTCGGCACCTGGGCATCGCTGGCGCAGGAGGTCGGCGTCTCGGAAGGCCAGAGTTCGGTGATCTCCGGCACAGCTTGGACGTACGACGCACCGGGAAACTTGATCGCGGCGGGCGACCGGCCGATTGTGCTCCTGGGCGTTCGCGGGCTCGCCGTGATCGACGCGGGAGACGCGGTGCTGATCGCGGACCTCGCGCGCAGCGGCGACGTGCGGCACGTCGTCGCGAGCCTGCGAAAGCGGGGGCGCCGCGGGCTCTTGTAACGAGACCGAAAGAGGGGAGACGCGAATGGCAGGGACTGACGCTCTCGAGGCACTGCGCTCGATCCCACTCTTCTCGCACGTGGCCGACGGCGACCTCGAGCAGATCGCGTCGCATCTCATCGAACGCCGCTATCCGCGCAACACCACGATCGTCGAAGAGGGGCTGCCCGGCGACTACATGTACATCATCCGCGAAGGGCGGGTGAAGGTGACGAAGCTCTCCGAGGACGGACGCGAGAAGATCCTCGCGTTCTTCGAGCCCGGTCACTTCGTCGGCGACATGGCGCTGCTCGACCGCGCGCCGCGCTCCGCCTCGGTGAAGGCGCTGACGCCGGTGCGCGTGCTCGCGCTCTCGCGCGCCGACTTCACCGGACTGATCCGCAAGAGCCCCGATCTCGCGATCGCGGTGATCCGCGAGCTGTCGGGTCGGCTGCGCGCCGTGAACGATCAGGCCAGCGCGCTCTCCTTCCAGCGCGTGAAGGACCGCACGAAGGGCCTCCTGATCCGGCTGGCGAAGGACGAGGCCGCCGACCCCGAGCACGTGATGACGCCGGCGCTCACGCACCAGCAGATCGCCGACATGATCGGCACCTCGCGCGAGACGGTGACGCGCGTGATCAAGGACTTGAAGGGCGCGGGCTGGCTGGGACAGGACGGCAAGCGATACGTGGTGTCGCGCGATGCGGCCGAGGCGGTGATCGACTGACGCGCGAGCGCGCCGACGGTCGGGGTGTCGTGAGCGCTTGAAGCCAAGAGCTTCGAGGCGGCGCGAGCGGCGGGGCCGCAGGCGCGCTGCGGTCGGGCGGGGCTCGCTGCGCTCACCCGCTGGGCCGCGTCGACGGGTGGGGCGCGACGC
Organism: uncultured Spirochaetales bacterium; assembly: GCA_964460485.1. Lineage (GTDB taxonomy): Bacteria > Myxococcota_A > UBA9160 > UBA9160 > UBA6930 > VGRF01. The sequence goes on along the minus strand of CAYWRY010000027.1, from coordinate 20,178 downwards.
GCGAGTCCAAGGCGTCGTGGGTTGCCTCGCGCGCGGCCTGCGCCTGGGGTTCGCTCCGCGACCCCGCCCTCCCTTCGCGCGCCCGCGGCCCCGCCGCTCGCGCCGGCGTTGCGCGGTGGAGCCGGGGCAGGGGCGCCCGGGGCGGGGATGGATGGAAGAGCGAAGGCGAGAGCGCCTTCTGGGCGCTCTCGCCTTCGCCCGGCGGGTGGTGCCTGGACGCTTCCCCCGCGCCAGCGTGCTCCAGCGTCGGTTGATGGGCGCCGATGAGCGGCTTCGTGCTGGTGCAAGACCCTGCATTCGCGCATGCGCTCTTGCTCTCGCTGCGGACCGGCCTCGTCGCCGTGGACGCGGGCGGGCGCATCGCCGCGATCTCGGCCGAGGCTGCGCGGTTGCTCGGCGTCTCGCCGCGGCTCGGCGCGCCGGTGGCGGAGGTGCTGGCCGCGCATCCCGAGGTGCTCGCGCAGCTCGAGGCGGCGCGCGCGGGAAGGCCGGCGCCGCGCGCGGAGCTGTCGGTGCGCGGTCCCGGCGGCGAGGCGCACACGATCGGCTACACGGCGCTGCCCGTCGCCGCCGGCGGCGCGGCGATCCTGTTCCGCGACCTCACGCCCATCGAGCGCCAGAGCGAGCAGGTTCGCCTGACGGCCCGCCTCGCCGCGCTCGGTCAGATGGCGGCGGGGCTCGCCCACGAGATCCGCAATCCGCTCGCCTCGATCGAGCTGCTCGCAGGGCTGGTGGCGCGCGAGGCCGGCGCGGCACCCGCGACCAAGGAGCTGGCCGAGGAGATCTCGCGCGAGGTGCACGCGATCGAGCGCACCGTCGAGGCGTGCCTCACCTGGGTGAAGCCCGCCCCGGCCCAGCGCGCGCCGCTCGCCGTCGCCGAACTCGTGGACGACGCGCTGCGCCGCGCCCTCGCCCGCACGCCGTTCGCGGGCGAGCTGGTGCGCGAGATCGACGCGCGCGCCACCGGCTCGGGCGACCATGCGCTGCTGCGCTCCGCGCTCGAGAACCTGGTGGTGAACGCGGTGCAGGCGATGAGCGCGCACACGCGCCCCGCGCACCGCCTGGTGGTGCGCGCGGCGCCGCTCGCCGGCGGCGGCTTCTCGCTCGACGTGGAGGACACCGGGCCCGGCGTCTCGGCCGAGCTGCGCGAGCGGATCTTCTTTCCGTTCTTCACGACGCGCGCGAACGGCTCGGGCATCGGGCTCGCCTTCGTGCAGAAGGCGGTGGCCGCTCACGGCGGCAGCGTGGCGGTCGCCGACACGCCCGGCGGCGGCGCGCGCTTCACGCTGCACGTGCCGCCGGAGGTGAGCGCGTGAGCTTGGAGCTCGCGTCGCTGCTGGTGGTCGAGGACAACGCGACGCTGCGGCGCGCGATCGTCCGCGCGCTGTCCGCGCGCTGCGAGCACGTCGAGGAGGTGGATTCGTGCGCCGCAGCGCGCGAGCGCATCGCGGGCGCCGAGAGCGCCTTCACCGTCGTGCTCACGGACCTGCGGCTGCCCGACGGCAGCGGGCTCGAGGTGCTCGCCACCGCGCGCGAGCGCGACCCGCGCAGCGCCGTCGTCTTGATGACCGCGCACGGCAGCGTGGAGTCCGCGGTCGCGGCCATGCGCGAGGGCGCCGTCGACTTCCTGCAGAAGCCCTTCGAGCTGGCGGAGCTCGAGGCGCGCGCGCTGCGCGCGGCCTCCCACGCGCGCCTGGTGGGCGAGGTGGCCGAGCTGCGCGCCGAGCGCGGTGCGCGGCGCTCGCGCAGTGCGCTCGTCGGCAAGCATCCGGCGTTCGCGCTGGCCGTCGAGGTCGCCGAACGCGTCGCGCCGACCCGCTCGACCGTGCTCATCACTGGCGAGACGGGCACCGGCAAAGAGCTGATTGCGGGGCTCGTGCACGCGGCCTCGCCTCGGGCAGAGGGCCCGTTCGTGAAGGTCAACTGCGCCGCGCTGCCGGAGACGCTGCTCGAGTCGGAGCTGTTCGGGCACGAGCGCGGCGCCTTCACCTCGGCGGATCGCCAGCGCGTCGGCCGCTTCGAGCAGGCGAGCGGCGGCACGCTCTTCCTCGACGAGATCGGCGACCTCTCGCCCGCCACGCAGGCAAAGCTGCTGCGCGTGCTCCAGGACCAGGAGTTCCAGCGCCTGGGCGGCACGCGCACGCTGCGCACCGACGCGCGCGTCGTAGCCGCCACCAACAAGAACCTGCGCGCGGCGATCGGGGCGGGCGAGTTTCGCGAGGACCTCTACTTCCGCCTGAACGTGATCACCATCGAGCTCCCGTCGCTTCGCGAGCGCGGGGAAGACCTCGAGGCCCTGGCCCTGCACTTCCTCGCGGAGTTCGCGGCGGAGCTGGGCCGCCCGCGCACCGGCTTCAGCCCGGCTGCGCTGGCGCGCATCCGTGCTCACGCCTGGCCGGGCAACGCGCGCGAGCTGCGCAACGTGATCGAGCGCGCCGTCCTGATGGGCGAAGGCCCCCGGGTCGAGGCCGGCGACCTCGCGATCGGCCCGGCCGAGCTGACGGCGGGACGCGGAGCCTGGCGGCCGCAGCTCCCGGCCGAAGGGCTGGGGCTGGACGACGTGGAACGGGCGGTGGTGCTGGAGGCCCTGGAGCGCTGCGGCTGGGTGCAGAAGGAGGCTGCCGCATGGCTGCGCGTCTCCCGCCGCAAGCTCAACTACATGATCCAGCAAATGGGCATCACGCACGCAACCTGGCGCCGCAACCGGGACACTGACTGAGGGCGGCGGCGAGCGGCGGGGCTTGGCCTGCGCGCGCGGACCGCCCGCCAGCATTTGCGGTCTGCCGCCGCCGCGGCGGACGATAGGTTTCGGTCCCCCTTCGAGGAGCTCCCATGACTTCCGCACGCGTCCTGGCCTGTCTGCTCGCGCTCGCCGCTGGCCTCGGCTGCCAAAGCGACGCGGAGCGCGCTGCCGAGCACATGAGCCGCGGCGAGGCGCTGCTGAAGGAAGGGAAGTGGGACGAGGCCGTCATCGAGTACAAGAACGCGACCAAGCTCCTGCCCAACGAAGCCGCCGCGCACTACGGCCTCGCCAAGGCCTACCTCGGGAAGAAGGAGCCGCGCAACGCGTATTGGGAGCTCGAGGAGACGGTGCGCCTCGATCCGAAGGACGTGCAGGCGCGCATCGACCACGGCGAGTTCCTGCTGTTCGGTCGCAACGAGGAGCTCGAGAAGGGCGTCGCGAGCGGTGACGCGATCATCGAGGCGGATCCGAAGCGCTGGGAGGGCTACGCCCTGAAGGGCCGCGCGCTGGCCGCGCTCGGCCGCCACGACGAGGCGGGCGAAGCGTTTCGAGCGGGCGTCGAGGTGGCGCCGGACCAGCCGCCCGTCGTCCTGCTCTGGGCGAATCACCTGAAGCAGCAGGGCAAGCTCGAGGAGGCGGAGGCCACCTACAAGAAGCTCGCGGAGCTTGCACCGGGCTTCGGGACGTCCGCGGCGCTCGCCGGCTTCTACGCCGGGGCCGAGGGACGCGACGCCGATGCCGAGGCCGCCTATCGCGCCGGCCTCGCACAGGCCAAGCCCGAGGAGAAGGTCTTCGCGACCACCGTGCTCGCGAACTTCCTCGCCTCGCGCGAGCGCGCAGCGGAAGCCGAACAGGTGCTGAAGGACGCGATCGCCGGCACCCCCGACAGCACCGAGTTGATCTACGCGCTCGCCGCCTTCTACGGCCAGCAGGATCGCGAGGCCGAGGCGGACCGCATGATCGAGCAGGCCACGCAGGCGCAGCCCGAGAAGGCGGAGCCCTGGCTCGTGCTCTCGGCGCACCGCGGCAAGCAAGGCAAGCTCGCGGAGGCGCTCTCCGCTGCGGAGCAGGCGCTCAAAGTCGCTCCCGAGAACGAGTTCGCGAAGCTGCGCCGCGCCGAGGTGCTCGTCGACATCGGCGCGCAGCGCAACGACAGCTCGGTGCTCGCTCAGGCGGAGGCGGTGGTGAACGGCATCCTCGGCAAGAACGAGGACCACCCGGAAGCGAACTTCGTGAAGGGCAAGCTCGCCATCACGCGCCGCGACTATCCCACCGCGCTGGCGGCCCTGCGCCGCACGACGGAGCGCCGCCCGGACATGGCACAGGCCTGGTTCCTCTCGGGCTCGGCGAAGTTCCTCTCGGGCGATCGCGCGGGCGCGCGCGCCGACGCGCAGGAAGCGCTCCAGCTCCAGCCCAGCTTCCTGGAGGCGACGGTGCTCCTGGCGCGCGCGCACGCGGCGCTCGGCGACCACGCGCTCGCGGTCGAGGCCGGCAAGCGGGCGCTCGCGCTGGGGGCGGCCGGCGACATGCACATCGCGGTGGCCCAGAGCCTCGTCCAGCTCGGACAGCGCGGGGACGCGCTCGCGGAGCTCGCGAAGATTCCGGAAGCCGAGCGCGGCGCCGACGCGCACTTCGCCGTCGGCCGCGTCCACCTGATCGAGGCGCTCTCGCTCGCGACCCGCGCTCGCGACGCCAGCGGCAAGGTCGTGCAGCCCGACCTCGACGCGCGCGCGGACGCGCAGTTCGCGGAGTCGCGCACGCACCTCGAGCGGGCTGCGAAGCTCCTGCCGAGCAACCCCGACGTGCTCGCGTCGCTCGCCTCGATCGACCTGCGTCAGGGACGAGGCGAGGAATCCCTCGCACGCGTGCGCGCCGCGAGCCAGGCCGCGCCGAAGGACGCCGCGCTCGCGCGCATGCAGGGCGACATCGAGCTGGCGCTGGGCAAGGCTGGCGAGGCCGAGGCGAGCTACCGCCGCGCGATCGACGTGGACCCGAATCAGCTCGAGAGCTACGGGAAGCTCGCGGCGATCTACAACCGCGCGGGGCGCGGCAGCGAGGTGATCCGCACCTACGAGGCCGCGCTCGAGAAGAACCCGAAATCGGGCGAGCTGCACCTCGTGCTCGGCACGCTCAAAGAGGCGCAGGGCGGCCGCGGCATCGACGACGCGATCATCCACTACGAGAAGGCGATCGAGCTGAATCCAAGCCTGGCGGCCGCCAAGAACAACCTCGCGTTCTGGCTGGCGGAGAAGGAGAAGGACCTCGATCGCGCCCTCGACCTCGCCCAAGAGGCGAAGGCGGTGCTGGCGAAGAACCCGCGCACCAATCCGCCCGCTGCCGACACGCTCGGCTGGGTCTTCTACAAGAAGAACCTGCCCGACGCGGCGGTGAACTACCTGCGCGAGGCGGTGGGTGGCTTCGACCCGGCCTACCCGCAAGACCGCCAGACGCGCCCGCTCGTGCGCCACCACCTCGCGCTGGCGCTGGCGGCCGTGGGCGACCGCGCCGAGGCGAAGGCCGAGTGGACGCTCGCGCTCAGCGAGTACGCGGAGCTGCCGAAGCCGGGCGGGTCGCCCGATCCCGATTGGGTGAAGGAAGCGCGCGACGGCCTCGCGAAGCTCGGGGCTTGAGCGCCCGGGCTGCGCATCGTCCGCTGTAAAGCCGCGCATCCCATCCGCCGATGAGCCCGTGAGCTTCGGCCGGGCCGATTCGCCTCGGCCGCACGCCGAATCGCGCGGAGGGATCCATGAAGTTCGCAAGGCTCGCGCCCGCAGTGGCGCTCGCGCTCTCGCTCCCGGCGGCGCTCGCGCTCGCAGAGGACGCCCCGCCGGCGGCCGCCGCGGAGGCTGGCGACGCGCCCGCTGCCGCGGAGAGCACCCCGACGAGCGAAGCCGCCGCGCCCGCCGACGCCGCTGAGCCCGCCGACGCAACCGCCGCGCCCGCCGCACAGGCGGATGCGGACACAGCGCTCGGGCCGGTGGGTCACGACGCGCAGGGTCGCCCGGGCCGCATCCACGTGGTCCGCTCTGGCGACACGCTCTGGGACATCTCCGACGCCTACCTCGGCACGCCGTGGGTGTGGCCGTCGATCTGGAAGGACAACACCGCGGAGGTCGAGAATCCGCACGAGATCTATCCGAACGAGCGCATCTGGATCAGCCCCTACGAGATGCGCAAGGTGAGCGACGCCGAGGCCGCCGAGATGCTCGCGCGCGGTCCGGCCGAGGCGGAGCCCGAGCCCGAGCCGATGCCCGCCGCGATGGGCGATCCGGACGGCCCGGAGCTGGAGCAGCCCCGCGCCACGTATCGCTACAGCGAGATCCAGACCACGGGCTTCGTGACGCTCGAGGAGCTGGAGGGCGCCGCGGCGATCGTGTCCGGCCCCGCGAACCGCACGTATTACAGCGACCACACGCCGGTCGAGATCGGCCTGGGCTCCGGAGAGGTCGCGGTGGGCGACCAACTGGACATCTTCCGGCCCGGCGACCTCGTGGTCGACCCGAGCACCGAGAAGACGATCGGCCGCGTGACCAAGCAGCTCGGCTGGCTCGAGGTGACCGCAGTGCACGACGAGACGGCGACGGGCGTGGTCCGCCTCTCGCGCTCCGAGATCACGAAGGGCGACCACGTGATGCCGCGCCGCGCGCGCACCGCCGAGATCCCGATCGGCGACCGCGTGGAGGTCGAGGGCGTGGTCGTCTACACGCCCAACCGCCGCATGCAGATGGGCAGCCTCGACGTCGTCTATCTCAACCGCGGCTCGCGCGACGGCCTGGTGCTCGGCAGTCCGGTCGAGATCTACGAGCGGCGCGGCGAGGGCTGGGACGCGGTGCGCAAGGAGATGCGCGAGCTTTCCGATCGCGTGCTCGCGAAGGCGATCGTGGTGGACGCCTACGAGACCACCGCGGTGGCCGTGGTGACGCACACGACGACGGAGCTGAATCGCGGCGAACGCTTCCGCGGCAGCGACTCGATCCGGCCCTGAGGCGAAGCGGGCGCGCGGCATCCGCCGCTCGCGAGAGCGCGACGCAGCCGCGTCGCGCGCCGCGCTCGCGCGCTTCGCAGGTGAACGCGCGTTCGCGTTGCGCGCCGGTCCGCGTCCGCGAGAGTCTGCGCGCCTCCGGTCCCGCGGAGCACGGACGTGGACCTGCTCGATCCGCGGGCGCCGGAGGAGCGCGCGCTGCTGAGTCTCTGGCTGCAGGCGCAGCGTCGCTACGCGCTGCATCCCGAGCAGGCGCCGCCCGCGCTCCGGCGCGCGCGCTCGTTCGCCCAGGTGGAGTGCGCCTTCGAGCGGGAGCCCGGGGGAGAGGGCCTCGCCGCACGCGACTGCAACGCGCTCGCGCGGGTGGGGGCTCGCGGGGTGCCGATCTCGTCGGCGCTCTATCCGGAGCGCCTGCGCCGCCTGGTCGACGCGCCACCGCTTCTGCTCGTGCGCGGCAACCCAGCGCTGCTCCTCGTGCGCGCGGTCGCGCTGGTCGGCGCGCGCGCCTGCACCCACTACGGCCGCGCCGTGGCGCGCGAGCTCGCGGGCGGGGCCGCGCGGGGCGGCCTGCTCGTGGTCTCGGGCCTCGCGCGCGGCATCGACGCCGAGGCGCACGAGGCTGCGCTGGCCGCCGGCGGAGCGAGCCTCGCGTTCCTGCCGTGCGGGATCGAGCAGGTCTATCCCGTTGCGCATCGTCGCTTGGCGAACGCGCTGGCCGAGGGCGGCGCGGTGGTCAGCGAGTTCCCGGTCGGGACGCCGCCGCTGCGACCCCACTTCCCGCTGCGCAACCGCCTGATCAGCGCGCTCTCGGAGGCGGTGGTGGTGGTCGAGGCGCGCATCGCCAGCGGCACGCTCACCACCGCGCGCCACGCCGCGAACCAGGGCGTCGACGTGCTCGCGGTGCCCGGCTCGGTGCACTCCCCTACGAGCGCGGGACCGCACCACCTGCTGCGAGACGGCGCGGGCCTCGTCAGCTGCGCGGGCGACCTGCTCGAGGCGTTCGGGATCGAGACACCGCCCCGCGTCTGCGCGGCGGAGCCTGGCGCCGCGCCGCAGGCGAGCAAGCTCCCGCCCCTGGCGGCGCGCGCCCTCGCGCTGCTGCGCGAGCAGCCGCGGGGCCGCGACGCCCTGGCCGCTGCGCTGGGCGCGACCGAGGCCGAGCTCGCGGCGGCGCTGGTGGCGCTCGAGCTCGCCGGCGCAGCCGCGGAGGATCGGGACGGGCGCTGGACCGCGGCGCTCGCGCGCGCGCCCCGCTAACCCACCCGGTCATGCGCGCCACCGTGATCGGAGCCGGCCTCGCGGGCAGCGAGGCCGGCTTTCAGCTCGCCGAGCGCGGCGTGCGGGTCGCGCTCTACGAGATGAAGCCCGCGCGCTTCTCGCCCGCGCACCACAGCCCGCATTTCGCGGAGCTGGTGTGCAGCAACTCGCTGCGCGGCGCGTCGCTCGCCAATGCCGTCGGGTTGCTGAAGGAAGAGATGCGGCGGCTCGGCTCGCTCGTGTTGCGCGTCGCCGACGCCAGCGCGGTGCCGGCCGGACGCGCGCTTGCGGTGGATCGCAACGCCTTCTCGCAGCGCATCACCACTGCGCTCGAGACGCACCCGAATGTGGAGGTACGGCGCGAGGAAGTGACGCGCCTGCCCAGCGACGAGCTCGTCGTGCTCGCCAGCGGGCCGCTCACCGCGCCGGCACTCGCAGCGGAGCTGGCCGAGATCGTGGGCGGCGAGTCGCTCTACTTCTACGACGCGGTCTCTCCGATCGTGTACGCCGACTCGCTGGATCTCTCGGAAGCGTTTTGTGCCTCGCGCTGGGAGGTAGGCGACGGCGACTACTGGAACCTGCCGCTCGACGCGCCCTCTTATCAGGGGTTCGTGGCGGCGCTGCTCGAAGCCGACACGGTGCCGCTGCATCCGTTCGAGAAGGAGCTCTACTTCGAGGGCTGCCTGCCCATCGAGGAGATGGCGCGGCGCGGGCCCGGCACGCTGCGCTTCGGCCCGATGAAGGCGGCGGGCCTCACCGATCCGCGCACCGGCCGCTGGCCGCACGCGGTCGTGCAGCTTCGCCACGAAGACGCGGGAGGCACGCTCTTCAACCTGGTGGGCTTCCAGACCAAGCTCCGCCAGGGAGACCAGCAGCGCATCTTCCGCGCGCTGCCCGGCATGCGCGAAGCCGTCTTCGCGCGCTACGGCTCGGTGCACCGCAACACCTTCGTGAACGCACCGCGCGTGCTGAACGCCGACCTCTCGCTGCGCGGGCGCCCGAACGTGCTGCTCGCGGGACAGATGGCGGGCGTCGAGGGCTACGTGGAATCGGCGGCGCTCGGATTCCTCGCGGCGCAGTTCGCGCTGGCGCGGCTGCGCGGCGCCGCGGCGCCCGAGCCGGCTCGCGAGACGGCGCACGGCGCGCTGCTCGCGCACCTGCGCGAGCCGCGGCCTCACGGCTTCCAGCCTGCGAACGTGAACTTCGGACTGTTCCCGCCGCTCCCCGGCCCGCGCGCGAAGCGGCCCGAGCAGCACGCGCGCCTGGCAGCGCGGGCGCTGGAGGCGCTGGAGCCGTATCGCGCGGCCACGGCGCATGCAGCGGCGACGGCCCGGCGCGAGGCGGCCGGCGCATGACCTGGGAAGACGCGCTCACCGGCTTCGCGCGCTTCCTGCGCGCGGAGCGCGGCTTCTCCGAGCACACGCAGCGCGCCTATCTGTCGGACCTGCGCCAGCTCGCTGCCGAGCTGGGCGGCCGGGCACCCGCGCGCGTCGGCGCCGACGACGTGCGCGCCTTCCTCGCGGCGCAACACGGCGTTCGCTCGCCGGCGACGCTCGGCCGGCGCCTCGCGTCGCTGCGCAGCTTCTTCAAGTGGCTCGTGCGCGAGGGCGTGCGCGCTGCGGACCCGACGCTCGGCCTGCCGGCGCCGCGCGCGCCGCGCCCCCTGCCGCGCCCGCTCGCCGTCGACGACGTGAGCGCGCTGCTCGACGCGCCGCGCACGGCGGCCGCCGAGCCCGACTTCACCGCACTGCGCGACCAGGCGCTGTTCGAGCTGATGTACGGCGCAGGCCTGCGGGTCGGCGAGATCGTCGCCCTCGACGTGCGCGACCTCGACGCCGTGCGCGGCGAGGTGCGCGTGTGGGGCAAGGGCGGGAAGGAGCGCGTCGTGCCGTTGCCGGCCGCCGCGCGCGCCGCGCTGCGCGCGTATCTCGACCTGCGCCGGGAGCCCGGCGTGCTCGGGCAGCCGCTGTTCGTGGCGGGGCAGGCGACCGGCGCCGCGCGCCCACGCCGGCTCTCGGATCGCGACACGCGACGCCTCCTGCGCAAGCGAGCGCTCGCCGCCGGCCTCACCACCCGCATTCATCCCCACCGCATGCGCCACAGCTACGCGACCCACCTGCTCGACATGGGCGCCGACCTGCGCGCGATCCAGGAGCTGCTCGGCCACGCGAGCCTCTCCACGACCCAGCGCTACACGGCCGTTTCGGCCGAGCGCATCGTCGCCGTGTACGACCGCGCGCATCCCCGCGCGAAGCGGGCCAAGGGCAACGCGCCGGCCTCGGGCGGGCCGAAGTGAGGCAGCGCGCGACGGCCCGCACGCGCGCCGTCGCGCCCGCGCTCGCTCGAAACGCCGCGGCGCCGCCCGCGAGCATTCGCGCACACCCGGCGGCGGGTGTCATCATGCGCGCGCCGGTTCGGGAGGCGAGGTGAGCCAGCACCGCGTGCTGATCGTCGACGACGAGCGCTTCTTCCGCGAAGCGATCGGCGACGCGCTGGGCGCGGCCGGCGTCGCGTTCGTGACGGCGGAGAGCGGCAAGCAGGCGCTCGAGCTCGCCGCCGATCCGGAGATCGGCGTCGTCGTGCTCGACCTCGAGCTGCCCGACGTGCACGGCCTCGAAGTGTTCCGCCAGCTGAAGGACGCGCGGCCCGAGCTGCGCGTCGTGATTCTCTCGGCGAGCACGCAGGAGGAGCACGTGCTGGAGGCGCTGCGCCTCGGCGCCTTCGACTACCTGGCGAAGCCGCTGCACGAGGAAGAGCTGCGCCTCTCGGTGAAGCGCGCGCTCGACACGTTCGGCATCGCGAGCGGCTGGCGCAGCCTGCGAACCCGCGTCGACCGGCTGCAGGGCGCGCTCGCGCAGCTCTGGGCGCAGGCGCGCGCCGATGGCGCGTCTCGCGACGACGTGCGCGAGCTCGCCGTGCGCGCTGCGGCGGAGGTGCTCGGGGCCGCGCGCACGTCGCTGATGCTCGCGGACGAGGACGCCTCGGAGCTGAAGGTCGTCGCGGCCGTCGGAAACCGGGTTCCGCCCGCGGAGATGGACGCCGTTCCCGTGGGCCAGGGCGTGGCCGGGCTCGCGCACGCGCGCGGCGAGGCGCTGCTGGTCGCGGACGTCGGCGCCGACGCGCGCTTCGCGGAGCGCACCGCCGCCGGCAGCTACGGCTCCAGCTCCTTCGCGGTGGCGCCGCTGGTGGCCGGCGCGCGCACGCTCGGCGTGCTGTGCGCGACCGAGCGCAGCGGCGGCGACGCGTTCGGCGAGGAAGATCTCGCGCTGCTGCGCATCATCGCAGGGCAGGTCGCCCACATGCTCCAGGCGCCGGCTCCGCCCCCCGCGCCCGACGTGGAGATCGACATCGACCTCGACGTGGACGGCGCGCCGGAGCCCGGGGAGCTCGAGGCCGACGGGCTCACGGCGCCGATCGCGCCGTTGCCGCCCGCCGAGGCCGCGGCGCCGAGCGCGGCGTCGCGCGGCGTCGAGCTGGCGCGCGAGATCTGCGATGCGGTGACGAGCGAGGTGGAGCCCGCGCGCATCCTGACCGCCGCCTTGAGACCCGTTGCCGAGGCGCTCGCCGCGGCGCCGGTGGCGATCTACCTGCGCGACGCCGAGACCGGCGAGCTAGTGCGCGACGCCGAGCACGACGGCGGCGACGGCCGCGGCGACCGCGAGCGCCTGCCGGCCGCGCGCGGGCTCGCGGGCGCGGTGCTGGCGACCGGCCAGCTCGTGGCGACCAGCGATCCCACGGGCGACCCGCGCTACGACGCGGACGTGGACACGCCCGCGAGCGGGGCGGCCGGGCCGCTGGTGTGCGGGGCGCTGCGCTTCCGCAACAAGCCGATCGGCATCTTCCGCGCATTCCCGACGAAGCCGGAGGGCGCGTCGCCCGAAGTCGGCGAGCTGCTCGCCGCGGCGCTCTCCGCCGCGGTGCGCAACGTGCTCCTCTACCGCAGCCTCGTCGACACGATCGAAGAGGTCGCCGAGGCGCGCCGCGCCGCCCGAGCCAGCGCGAGCACCGCGTGAGCGCGACGAACCGCCGACGAGACGCGGCGAAGCCAGCGTGTTAGTGATCGCCTCACAAGGGAACAACGCCACGCGCGAACGCGGCTCGAGAAGCCGCAAGCAGCCAGCGGCGCGAGGCGCTGCAGGCTGCGCGCAGCGAGGCGAAGCCGAGCGGAGCCCAAACGGGACGTGAAGACGCTGATCGACAAGGCAGCCGTGCTGATCGAGGCGCTGCCGTACATCCGCCGCTTCCGCGACAAGACGATCGTCATCAAGTACGGCGGCCACGCGATGACGGACCCGGTGCTGCGCGCGTCCTTCGCGACCGACGTGGTGCTGCTCAAGTACATCGGCCTGCGCCCGGTGATCGTCCACGGCGGCGGCCCCCAGATCGAGAGCACGCTCGGGCGGCTCGGGATCTCGTCCAGCTTCGTCGACGGGCTGCGCGTCACCGACGACGCGACGATGGAAGTCGTCGAGATGGTGCTCGGCGGCACCGTGAACCGCGAGATCGTGGGGCTCGTGCAGAGCGCCGGCGGCAAGGCGGTGGGCCTGACCGGCAACGACGGGCGGCTGCTGCTGGTGAAGCGTCGCGCGCGCGGGGGCAAGGACCTCGGGCGCGTCGGCGAGGTGGTGGCGGTCGACCCGGGACCCATCATCGCGATGGCGGACGCGGGCTTCATCCCGGTGATCGCGCCGATCGGCGTGGACGAGGCCGGCGTGACCTACAACGTGAACGCCGACGACGCGGCCGGGGCCATCGCGGGGGCGCTGCGCGCCGAGAAGCTGATGCAGCTCACCGACGTCGAGGGCGTGAAGGACGCGAACGGCAAGCTGATCCAGCAGCTCACCGAGCCCGAGGTCGCCCGGCTGATCGCCGACGGCACGATCAAGGGAGGGATGATTCCCAAGGTCCAGTGCTGCCTCGACGCGCTGAAGAGCGGGGTCACCCGCAGCCACATCGTGGACGGTCGCATGCAACACGCCGTGCTGCTGGAGATCTTCACGGACGGCGGCGTGGGGACCGTGTTCACCGCGCGGGGGCGCGGCAAGGGCGGCTGAGCCCGCGGGATCGGCCGGTCCCGTCTCCGAGGTGGGGAGACCCCGGGGCCCGCTCCGCGTCGCGCCGCCGCCCGCCAGCCCGAGAGAGCGGCCGCCAGGATCCTCCGGTTCGGACAGCACCCGCCTTCGACCCGGTCTGGCGGGCCCACCCGCCCCCTCAGCTTCCCCTTCCGGCGCGCCGATAGCGGGCTCCGGAGAGGGCCCCGCGTACGCGGGGCTGCGGAGGGGAGATGCGGGTCGGCGAAACCCAAGGCGAGGCGCATGCGCAAGTGCTTGCACTCGCGCCGGGCGTCGTGGCGACCTCGCTCTCGCTCGATCCCGCTGCCGGCTTCTTGCTGTCGCGCGTCGACGGCCGCACGAGCTGGGGAACGCTGCGTCAGATCGGCGCGCTGCCGTCCCACGAGGTGGATCGTCTGCTCGAGCGCTGGCTCAAGGAGGGCGTGCTCGTGGCGTGCAGCGCCGCGTCGCAGGCTGCCGGTCGCGCGGCTCAGCCGGACACCGCAGACGGCGCGCGCGCCGCGAGTCAGGCGAAACCGCAGCCTGCCAAGGCGGCGCCGCAGCCGCCTCCGGCTCCGACTCCGAACGTCGCGCCGAAGGCGCTCGCGCTCCCCGAGGTGGATCCTGCGCTCGACCTCGACGTCGACCTGCAGCGAGAGATCCTCGCCTTCGCCGCCGGCCTCGGCCGCCGCTACCACGAGATTCTCGGCGTCTCGGTGGACGCCGATGCGCGCACCGTGAAGAAGGCCTACTTCGCGCTCTCGAAGAAGCTGCATCCCGATCGCTACTTCCGCCGGAACACCGGCGCGTTCGGCGCGGTGGTCGAGGCGTGCTTCAAGCGCCTGCTCGAGGCCTACGAGCTGCTCTCCGATCCGGCCGCGCGCAAGGAGGTGCAGCAGCACGAGTTCGCGCCGACGGTGGACGCCGGCGCCGCCTCGAGCGCGCGCGCCTCGAGCATCGACGCTCGGCGGCGGCTGCGCGAGCGCGTCTCCAACATCGCCGGCCACGCGCGCATGCATCAGGAGCGGCGGCGCAAGGCAAAGACGCTGTTCGAGCAGGGCATGGCGGCCTTCGCCGCCGGACGCTGGCTCGACGCGGCGGGCGCCGTGCGGCTCGCCATCGCCTTCGATCCCGAGAACGCCGCCTACCGCGAAGAGTTCCCGAACGTGCAGCGCAAGGCCCACGAGGAGCGCGCGAAGTACTTCGTGAGCAAGGGCGAGGCGGCGCTCGAGATGCGCGACTACGCCGCCGCCCTCGATCACTTCGAGGAGGCGCTGCACTTCCGGCCGGCGGATGCGGAGCTCGCCTATCGCGCCGGCAAGCTCTCGATGCAGATCTCGCAGGACTACAAGCGCGCGAAGGATCTGGCCGCGCAGGCGGTCGACGTGGCGCCCGACAAGGCGCCCTACCGCCGGTTGCTCGGCGACGTGTACGCCGCGGCCGGCCTGAATGCGAACGCGAAGCGCGAGTACAACGCCGCTCTGCGCATCGACCCGGACGACAAGGAAGCGAGGGCGGCGCTGCGCGCGCTGCACTGAGGATTTCGGAGGGGCCATGAGCCGTGTGATCGGAATCGACCTGGGAACCACCAATTCGTGCGTGGCCGTCGTGGAGAACGGCCAGGTCACGGTGGTGTCCAACTCGGGCGGCTACAAGACGACGCCGTCGATGTTTGCGATCACGCAGGACGGCAAGCGCCTGGTGGGCCACCTCGCGAAGCGGCAGGCGATCACCAACGCGCGCGGGACCGTCACCGCGTCGAAGCGCCTGATCGGACGCCGCTTCGACTCCGACGAGGTCCAGAAGTCGATCGAGCTCTACCCGTACGAGATCGTACGCGGCCCGAACGACGATGCGCGCGTTGTGATCGGCGGCAAGACCTTCACCGCGCCGGAGCTGTCGGCGACGGTGCTGCGCGAGATGCGCCGCGTGGCCGAGGAGTACCTGGGCGAGCCGGTGAAGGAGGCGGTGATCACGGTGCCCGCCTACTTCAACGACGCCCAGCGCCAGTGCACGAAGGACGCGGGCAAGATCGCCGGCCTCGAGGTGCTGCGCATCGTGAACGAGCCGACCGCGGCGGCGATCGCCTACGGCATGAGCCGGCCCGGCAAGGACGAGAAGGTCGCCGTCTACGACCTCGGCGGCGGCACTTTCGACATCTCGATCCTCGAGCTCTCCGACGGCGTGATCGAGGTGCTCGCCACCGCCGGCGACACCTTCCTCGGCGGCGAGGACTTCGACCGCCGCATCGTGAACCACCTGCTGGCGTGGTTCGCCGAGAAAGAAGGCATCGACCTGCGCGGCGATGCGATGGCGATGCAGCGCCTGAAGGACGCGGCGGAGAAGGCGAAGTGCGATCTCTCCGCGCGCGAGTCCGTGGAGGTGAACCTGCCCTTCATCGCGAGCGACGCGAACGGCCCGCGCCACCTCTCGTACACGTTGACCCGCGAGCAGCTCGAGGGGCTGGTGCACGACATCGTGAACCAGACGCTGAAGACGGTGGAGCAGTGCCTGCAAGACGCCGGCGTGCAGACCAAGGACGTCGATCAGGTGATCCTGGTCGGCGGCCAGACGCGCACGCCACTGGTGCAGCAGGCCGTCGCGGACTTCTTCGGCAAGCGTCCGCACAAGGGCGTGAACCCCGACGAGGTGGTCGCGGTGGGCGCGGCGCTGCAGGCCGAGAGCCTGGTCTCGGAGGACCAGAACCTCTTGCTGCTCGACGTGACGCCGCTCTCGCTGGGCATCGCCACCTTCGGCGGCCACTTCGCGAAGCTGATCGAGCGCAACACCACCGTGCCCGCCCGCAAGGGCCACATCTTCACCACCACGCGCGACAACCAGACCGCGGTGAAGATCCGCGTGCTGCAGGGCGAGAGCGATCTCGCCGTCGAGAACGACCTGCTCGGCGAGTTCGTGCTGAACGGCATCCGCCAGGCGCGCAAGGGCGAGCCGGAGGTCGAGGTGTCCTTCGACATCGACGCGAACGGCATCGTGTCGGTCTCGGCGCGCGACCTCGCCACGGGCAAGGAGCAGTCGATCACGGTGAACGCCACCGGCACGCTCACCGACGACGAGATCCAGCGAATCATCCGCGACCAGGAGCTCTACGAAGTGGCGCTGAAGGATTAGGCGCGGTGGCGGAGTCGAACGAACAGAAGATCGCCCGCCTGATGGCCGAGGGGCTCGACCACTACGGCCAGGACGAGATCGCACGAGCCGTGGCGTGCTGGCGCGCGGTGCTCGCGCTCGCCCCCCACCACGAGGTGGCGCGCGACTACCTCGAGGTCGCGGGCTTCGGTCCGGAGGGCGGCGCGGAGCGCAGCGCGCCGGCGAGCGGCGCGGCCCAGCCGGCGCAGCTGCTGAGCGAGGCGCTCGCGCTCGCCGAGCGCGGCGCCGACGCGGAGGCGCTCGAGCTGCTCGAGGGCGTGGCGCGCAATGCGCCCGGGCACCTCGAGTCGCAGGCCGCCCTCGAGCTGTTGCGCGCGAGCCTCTATCAGCGCGAGCGCGCGCGTACCCAGGGCGGCGCGGGCGTGCTGCGCGTCCGGCTCGGGCCGCAGGAGATCCTGCGCTTCAACCTGCCGCCGAACGCGGGCTTCGTGCTGTCGATGATCGACGGCCACACCTCTGCCGACGAGCTCGCCGCGCTCACGGCGATGGATCCCTTCGAGGCGCTGCACACGATCGGCAAGTTGATCGACGCCGGCATCGTGGAGGTGCGCGCGTGAACGGCGCGGATTCGCTGCTCTCCTATCTCGACGCGCCGATCGTCGTCGGCGACCCCGACGGCCGCGCCGTCTACGTGAACCCCGCCTTCGAGGAACGCTTCCCGCGCGCGGGCAAGAGCGCGCTCGGGCTGCCGCTCGCGGAGCTGTTCGACGGCGGCGCGCGCGAGGCCGTGCTGCGCGGCGTCGTGACCGCCTGCGAGTCGCGCGAGACGGCGCGCTTCCGGCTGCGCGCGGGCGACGTCGGCTTCTCGGCAGTGGCATCGCCGATCAGGAGCTCCGGACAGGCCGTCGGCGTCGTGATCCTCTTCAAGGAGGAGCTGGGCGAGGCGGAGCGGCTGCTCCAGATCCATCGCGAGATGCAGGGCGCGCTCGACGAGCTGGGCGGCACGCTCGACACGCTGCTGGAGCAGACGGGCGGCCGGCGCAACCCACAGCATCGCGTGCTCGTCGAGGACGGCATCCGCGGCATCCAGCGCCTGCGCAAGTGGAGCGAGGAGATGCAGGCGGCGATCGCCGGCCGACCCAGCGCCTCGCGCGCCGAGCGCATCGCCACCGGCGAGGTGCTCGCTCGCATCGCGGAACGCGCCGCGCACAACGGCGAGGGCATTCCCGTGAACCTGCTCGTCCCGGGCACGCTCCCAGAGCTGGTGGGCGACGAAGTCCGGCTGAGCGGAACGCTGCAGCGCATGCTGGAGGCGCGCCTCGTCGGGGAGCCGGCGCCGCAGCGCATCACCATTGGCGCGCGCGTGGCGGGCGCGGGCGCGGAGCGCGCGCTGCTCGTCTCGTTCAGCGAGCTGCGCAAGGGCGGCTACGACGCGCCCTTCGCAGACCCGCCGGTGATCGACGAGGCGCTCTCCCAGCTCGGCGCCACGAAACAAGGTGCCTGCATTCGCCCCCTCGGCCGCAGCACGGTGATGCGCATTCCCCTGCCCTGAGGTGGGCTCGGAAGCGCCGTCCCGAATCCAGCGCGCGGCGCGCACCCCCGGCGCTCGCCCGCGCGTTCGTCGCGGGCGCGCCCGCGGAGTCGTTACCTTGCCGCCCTTTTCGGGAGGGAGCGCAATGCCCAAGGGCTTCGCGAAGCGCGTCTGCCTCGCCTACAGCGGCGGTCTCGACACGTCGGTGATCCTGCGCTGGCTGACCCTCGAGTACGACTGCGAGGTGGTGGCCTTCTGCGCGGACGTGGGCCAGGAAGAGGAGCTGTCTGGCCTGCCCGACAAGGCGCGCAAGACCGGCGCGGTCGACTGCGTGGTGAAAGACGTGCGCGAGGAGTTCGTGCGCGACTTCGTGTTCCCCGCGCTGCGCGGCAACGCCGTGTACGAGGGCAACTATCTGCTCGGCACCTCGCTGGCGCGCCCGATCATCGCGAAACACCAGGTCGAGGTGGCGCGCGCGACGGGCTGCGACGCGGTCGCCCACGGCGCCACGGGCAAGGGCAACGATCAGGTGCGCTTCGAGCTCACCTACCGCGCGCTCGCGCCGGAGCTGAAGGTGATCGCGCCCTGGCGCGAGTGGGATCTCAAGGGCCGCGCCGAGTGCATCGCCTACGCACAGAAGCACGACATCCCGGTCAGCGCGACGCTGAAGAAGCCCTACTCGACGGACCGCAACCTGCTCCACATCTCCTACGAGAGCGGAATCCTCGAGGATCCGTGGCGCGCACCGGACGAGGAGATGTTCCTGCTGACCAAGTCGCCGGAGGACGCGCCCGACGTGGCGACGGAGCTGATCGTCGGCTTCGAGAAGGGGACGCCGGTCAGCATCGACGGGAAGGCGTACTCGCCTGCGGAGCTGCTGAAGCGCCTGAACGGCATCGCCGGCGAGCACGGCGTCGGGCGGCTCGACATGGTGGAGAACCGCTTCGTGGGCCTGAAGTCGCGCGGCGTCTACGAGACGCCCGGCGGCACGGTGCTGCACGCCGCGCACCGCGCGGTCGAGTCGATCACCATGGACCGCGAGGTGATGCACGAGCGCGACCGCCTGATCCCGCGCTTCGCCGAGCTGATCTACTACGGGTTCTGGTACGCGCCGGAGATGGAGTTCCTGCGCGCGGCAATCGAGAAGTCACAGGAGAACGTGACCGGCGAGGCGCGCGTCCGGCTCTTCAAAGGCAGCGTGCGCGTGACCGGCCGCCGCTCGCCCGTCTCGCTCTACAGCGAAGCGCTGAGCAGCATGGAGAACGCCGGCAAGGCCGACACCTACGTGCAGGCCGACGCCGCCGGCTTCATCCGCCTGCAGGGCTTGCGGCTGCCCAGAAGGCGATGAGCGCTGGTCGGCGCGTTGCCGGCATGGACGATCGCGGCGGGCGAGCGCGAGCGTCTGACGAGAGCGCCGCGTTCTTCCCGGGCGCGATCTCGGCAGACTCCCACGTGCTCGAGCCGCCGGATTGTTATGAGCGCTTCATCGAGCCGCGCTTCCGCGAGCTCGCTCCGCGCGTCGTGCGGCGCGAGGGACACCCGGACGCGTTCGCGATTCCGGGCATGCCGGGCCTCGTCGCGCTTGCGAACTTGGTCAGCGCCGGCATGACGGCCTCGGAGCGGCGCGCTCGCTCCGCGAGCCTCCGCTTCGAGGAGACCCGGCCCAGCGCCTGGGACGCGCGCCAGCGCGCTGCCGACCAAGCGCGCGACGGCGTCGCCGCCGAGGTGCTGTACCCGTCGGTTGGCCTCGCGCTCTGCGATCACCCCGATCTCGCCTACCGCGCGGCCTGCATGCAGGCCTACAACCGTTGGCTCGAGAGCTATTGCGGACAGGCAGCCGGCCGCGTGTTCGGGCTCGGCATGTGCGCGGTCGCGTCGGTGGACCACGCGCTCCGCGAGTTCGAGGCGGCCAAGACGATGGGCATGGTCGGCATCCTGATGCCCGGAAGCCCCGGTCACGCCGACTACGACCACGCCGACTACGACGCGCTCTGGGAGTGCGCGGCGAGCCTCGGGCTGCCGCTCTGCTTCCACGTCTTCGGCTCGCGGGATCGCGGCCGCCCGCGGCCGGTGCGCGGGCATCGGCTGAATGCGTGGGCGGCGACGCTGCGCGCGGTGCAGGACGTCGCCGGCATGCTGGTGCTCGCCGGCGTCTTCGAGCGCCACCCGAAGCTGAACGTCGTGTGCGCGGAGGCAGATGCCGGCTGGATGCCGCACTACATGCAGCGACTGGATCACGCGGCGCATCGCCACGCGGACGACGGCATCCTGCCGGGTCTCGCAAAGCTGCCGAGCGAATACCTGAGGAGCAACGTGTGGCTCACCTTCCAGGACGACGCGGTGGCGTTCGCGACGCGCGGCCTGATGAATCCGCTGCGACTGCTCTGGGCGAACGACTTCCCGCACTCCGACTCGACCTGGCCGAACTCCCAGGCGCTGGTCCGCCAGCACGCCGCCGGCGTCCCGCCGGGCGAGCTGCGGGCGATCCTGCGCGACAACGCGCGCG
>CAYWRY010000026.1:0-39750 GCA_964460485.1 uncultured Spirochaetales bacterium | reverse complement strand
TCGACCAGATGGTGAAGCGCATGTACGACCACGGGAAGGCGGTGAGCACGGCCTCGACCTTCGAGATCGACGACGTGATCGACCCCGCCGACTCGCGCCGCTGGATCACGCGCGCGCTGATCGCCTCGCCGCCGCCGCTCCCGCGCGCGGGGAAGAAGCGGCCGTGCGTGGACACGTGGTGAGCCGCTCGATCTAGCGGAAGCGCGAGGCGCCCGGAGCGTCTCCGCTCCGGGCGCTTCGGTGAGTGCGCCCCCTCGGCTAGTACGCGATGCGCGTCGTGAAGCCGAAGGTGCGCGGCTGATTGGTCAGGAAGCCCACGCGCGCGCGGCCGTCGCGCTCGCGGTCGAGCGAAAGCTGTGCGCGCTCGTCGCCCAGGTTGCTGATGTAGAAGGCGACCTCCCACTTCTCGTTGCGGAGGCCGAGCCGGAGGTTCGCGAGGTTGTACGAGTCGAGGCTGCGGTCGAACGTGAGCTGCGAGACCGAGGTGTTGCCCACGTTCGTGAACAGGTTCAGCGGATTCAGGAAGCTCGACGAGAGGTCCCGGATCTGCGTGTAGCGCGAGCCCACGTGCTGGTACGACAGCGTGACGAACGCGTCCATGTCGTTCAGCATGCCCGGCTGCGTGTAGCTGACCGCACCAGAGAACTGGAACTTCGGCGTGGTCGGCAGGCGGTTGCCCTTCTCGGCGCCGGTGAGCGGCGAGCCCGTCACCTGGTTGGTCAACGTCGAGCGCAGCTCCGCGTCCTGATAGGTCGCCGCCATGGTCACGTCGAGCTGCTCGATCGGGCTCAGCGCCACCTCGAGCTCGACGCCGACGCTGCGGGCCTTCGGCGCGTTCAGCACCACGCGCGAGGAGCAGGTGGTGTCGAAGTTGAGCTGCAGATCCTCGATGTCGTTGTAGAACACCGCGCCGTTGACCTGCGCGCGCCCGTCGAACAGGTTCGCCTTCGCGCCCGCCTCGTAGTTCCACACCTTCTCGTCGCCGAAAGTCTTGTAGGGCGAGAAGGTCGGGACGTCGTTCGGGTCGCCGCAGATCGAGGAGTTCAGCGGGTCGTTGATGCCGCCCAGCCGGAAGCCGCGCGAGGCCTGGAGCGAGAGCTCGAGGTTCTCGGTGGGTGTGATCGACGCGATGAAGCGCGGGGAGAAGCCGTCGCTGTGCGTCTCGCTCACCGCCGTGATGGGTTGACCGGTGATCGCATCGGTGCCCTGATTGTGGATCCAGCGGTCGGCGAAGATGCCGTCGAAGTTCAGGTCGCGGCTCTCGTCGTAGGTGTACCAGCGCACGCCCGCGGTCAGGTGGACCATCTCGGCGACCGTCAGCGTGCTTTCGAAGAACAGCGCCTTCTGCGTCAGCTCGTAGGGCACACGCGAGACATAGAGCTCGTCGGTGCCCGCGATCACGCCGGCGGTCGGGATGCCGCTCGCCGCTTCGAAGCCGTCGACGAACAGCGTCTGCCCGTAGTCGCGGTCCATGTTCGCGTAGAAGACGCCGGCTACCCAATCCCACGTGTCGAGGGGCCCGAGGTCGAGCTCGCGCGACGCGGCGAGGCGAACCTCCTGCGTGACCAGCTGCACGTCCGTCGCGTCGTCGAGCGGGGCGTCGAGCGTGTAGATGCTCTCCGGCAGGCCGATCGAGCCGCCCGTGATGCTCGCGGTGAGCTGTGTGGCGTCGCGGATCTGCAGGATGTCGCGGTTCGAGTAGGACGTGACCGAGGTCAGCGTGAGCCAGTCGGTGGCCTGGACGTTCACCACGGCGTCGGCCAGCAGGAACCTGTCCGTGAAGCGCTCCTCGAACTGCCGGAACTGCTCGCGCTTGCCGAGGTTCACCGCCGGGCGCGTGGTCGTGTACTCGTTCGCGAGGATGTTGAAGCGGTCCACGCGGTTGAAGCCGTTCGCCTCGACCTGTTGGTAGAGCACGCGCGGCTGGAAGCTGAACGCGTCATTCGGCTCGAACAGGAAGGAGGCGCGCACCCCCCAGCGGTCGCCCTCGTTCACGTCGTGCTCCGTGTCGCTCGGCGTGCGGGCGTCGATGAAGCCGGGGTACGAAGTCCAGTAGCCCACCACGCGGAAGGCCGACTTGCCCTCGACGATCGGCATGCTGATCACGCCCTTCACGTCGCCGCCGCGACCGCCGTTCTGGACGAAGTTGATGCCGCCCTCGGCCGCGGCCTCGATCTCCTCCAGGTTGGGCGCGTTCGTGATGTACCGGACGGTCCCCGCGGCTGAGCCCGCGCCAAACAGCGTGCCCTGCGGGCCGCGCAACACCTCGACGCGGTTCAGGTCGAACAGGTCGACGTCGGGGGTGAACAGCGAGAGCGAGATCGGCGACTCGTCCAGGTAGATGCCGACCTGCTCCTTCACCTGTGGCTGGTCGCGCACGATCTGGCCGGCCGACACGCCGCGCATGGCGACCTGGCTCTGGCCGGGGCCGAGGTTCTGGACCGAGAGCGCCGGCACGAGTCGCGAGATGTCCTCGAGGCTGGTCGAGCCGGACTCGCGCAGGTCATCGCCCGTCTTCGCGCTGACCGCGAAGGGCACGTCCTGCACGGACTCCTCGCGCTTGCGCGAGGTCACAATGATCACCTCGGTGTCGTCGTCGGGCGGCGCCGCGGGCGCCGTGTCCTGAGCGAATGCAGTCACGGCGAGCGCGGCCGCGAGCGCCGCGGCCGAGAGCAGCCGAAGCCACAGCTGGGCGGTCGTCATCGGGTCCCCTCTCTGGGCAAGTCGGAGGCGGTCGCCCGTGAAGAGCGCCCCGCCCGCCGAGTTCGGGCGCCGTTCTACCTGGGGCAATTCGTGACCGCCAGCACTTTCTCATGACCCGAGGTTCTGCCCGTCGGGGCCGTGTGGCACTCTGTTTGGCCCATGCACGCCCACTTCTCGTTCCTCTGGGAGCAGGTCGCCGAAGCCACCCCCGACGCGCCCGCCGTGGTCCAGGGCCGACGTTCCATCTCGTGGCGCGAGTACGAGGCCCGCGCCGGACGCCTCGCCCAGGCGTTCCTCGACGTCGGCCTCGGCGCCCACTCGAAGGTGGCCATATACCTCTACAACGCGCCCGAATACTGCGAGACGAACTTCGCGGCGATGAAAATTCGCGCGATCCCGGTCAACGTGAACTACCGCTACCTGGATGACGAGCTCGCCTACTTGCTCGACAACTCCGACGCCGAGGCGCTCGTCTACCACAGCTCGCTGGGCGACCGCGTAGCGCGCGTCGCGCCGCGCATCCCGAAGCTGAAGCTGCTCGTCGCGGTGGACGACGGGCCCGCTGGCGACGGCTCGCGGGGCGTGCCCGGCGCCGTCGCCTACGAGGACCTCCAGCGCCAACTCTCGCCCGCCGCGCGCGTCACGCCCCGGGGAGACGAGATCTACATGTTCTACACCGGCGGCACGACGGGCATGCCGAAGGGCGTGATGTATCCGCTCTCGGGCTTCACCGAGTTCTTCCTGAAGACCTACCCGCAGATGGTGGGCCTCTCGCCGATCGCCGACGTGGCTGCACTGCCGCGGCTGGCGAAGGAGCTGCGCGCGGCGGGTCAGGCGACCGTGAGCATGTCGGGCCCCCCGCTCATGCACGGCACCGGCTGCTGGCTCGGCATGATGGTCCCGCACATGCTGGGCGGAACCGCGGTGCTGCTCGAGAAGCGTGGCCTCGATCCGCTCGAGCTGTGGGACGTCGTCGCGCGCGAGCGAGTGAACCTGCTCGTGGTGGTCGGCGACGCGTTCGCGAAGCCGATGCTGCGCGCGCTCGAGGAGAACCCGGGGCGCTGGGACGGCTCCTGCCTGAGTCTCATGGTGTCGAGCGGCGCGATGTTCTCGCTCGAGGTGAAGCAGGCGCTGACGCGCCACCTGCCCGGCCTCACCATCGCCGACGTGCTCGGCTCCACCGAGGGCGGCATGGGCATGTCCTTCGCGAAGCAGGGCGCGACCGCGGAGACCGCGAAGTTCCGCCTGAATCCGACCACGAAGGTGTTCAAGGAGGACGGCAGCGAGGTGAAGCCCGGCTCGGGCGAGATCGGCATGATCGCGAACGGCGGCATGGTGCCGCTCGCCTACTACAAGGACCCCGAGAAGTCGGCGCGCACGTTCAAAGAAGTGAACGGCCAGCGCTACTCGTTCCCCGGCGACATGGCGACGGTCGAGGCGGATGGATCCATCACCCTGCTCGGCCGCGGCTCGAACTGCATCAACACGGGCGGCGAGAAAGTATTCCCCGAAGAGGTCGAGGAGGCGCTGAAGAAGCACGCCGGCGTGGAGGACGCGCTCGTCTTCGGCGTGCCCGACGAGCGCTTCGGCAGCCGCGTCGTCGGCGTCGCGTCGCTCGCCGCGGGCGCCTCGCTGAGCGCGGACGACGTGATCGCGGACGCGCGGCGCCGGCTCTCGTCCTACAAGCTGCCGAAGCAGCTCGTGATCGTGCCTCGGGTGCCGCGCGCGCCGAACGGCAAGGCGGACTATCCGGCGGCGAAGAGGCTGTTCGAGGCGGCGAGCGCGCGCAGCTGAAGCTCGGGGCGACGCTTTCGAGTGGGCAGGCGCGAGCGCGACCGGTGCCGCCGACGGCCCACCGGCCGGCCAGGTCGCCGCGCGCAAGCACGCCCAGTCCCAGCGCAACGCCCAGGCCGGAGCCGGCGCTCAGCGCAGGTTCGCGAGCGCCTCGCGCAGCAGCTCGGGGTCGAGCCACGCCTGGTAGTCCTCGCGCACGTCGACGAAACGCACGACGCCCGTCTCGTCGAGCAGAAACGTCGTCGGATGCGGGACGCCCGCCTCGATCGGCTCTGGGTTCGGCCGGCGAAGCCCGAGCGCATCGATGGCGCGCGAGTCTGGGTCGCGCCAGAAGTGGATGCGCCCGCGCAGGCCGTACTCGTCGACGAAGCGGTCCGAGCGCGCGTTGTACTGTCTCTTCGCCATCACCCACACGATCTGCAGGTCGGGCTCTCCGCTCAGAGCGCTTCGCAGCTCCACGAGCCGCGCCTTCGTGAAGGGTCACCAGTCCACGCTGCGTTCGAAGATCAGCAGGACCGGGCGCTCGGTCAGGTCGCCGAGCCGCACGACGCGGCCGGCGCCGTCCTCGAACTCGAGGGCGGGCAGCGGCCGGCCCAGCAACGTCGCCGCGGCCGCGACGTGCGCGCGCACGCTCCGCTCGCTCCCGCGCCGGCCGAGCGCGGAGTGCGGCAGGTACGCGTTCAGCGCGAACAGCGCCGCGATCACGACGGTGGCGAGCCAACGCGTCACGAGAAGATCCTCCGCCCGCGTCGACTCGGGCGCAGCCACACGAAGCCGAGCGCCGCTGCGAGGAATGCGGCCGCCTCGAGGCGCGGGAGGTCTCCGGCGGCGTAGTAGTCGCCGCTGAACCATGCGAGCATGCGCATCAGCGCGAGCCCGACGAGCGCCAGCGCGCTCGCAGTTCCGAGCGAGGCCGAGAGCTCGTTGCGCAGTGCGCCCGCGCCGAGCGCGCCGCCCCAAGCGATCAGCGCACAGCCCGCCGTGGCCGCGAAGTAGTGGGCGTGCGGACCGCCCGCCAGCGGCGCGACGCTCCCCGGCCGCTGATAGGCGAAGAAGCTCCCGAACAGCGCGAGGCCGAGGACGACGAGGGCGAGGCCGACGAGTCCCGAAAGGATGCGGTAGGCGAACGGCATTGCGACCCGAAGCTGCATGGAGGTGGCGCGCGCGGCAGGGTCGCGCGAATCCGCGGCGGCGATCCGTGACGGCGCTCGCATAAGCTACCCCCCTTACGCGCGCATTGGCGCGGAAGTTACGTGGGAAACGGAATCGCCCGGCGGAGAGCGGAAGTTGGCGGACGCGCGCATCGAGGTGGAAGGCATCGCCAGGCTGGAGCGCTGGCTGGCGACCCACCTCCCGGGCGCCGAGGGCGTGCGCCTCGCAGGCGTGCGACGCCTCTCGGGGGGCTACTCGGCGGAGACGATCGCTCTGGACGCGCGGGTGCGGCGCGCCGGCGCGGAGCAGCCCGAGCGCTACGTGCTGCGGCGCGAGATGCCCGAGCCCGCGGTCTACCCGGTGCAGGCGCCCGGGCTCGACGTCGAGATCGAGATTCAGTGGCGCACCATGGACGCGCTCGCGCGCCATTCCCAGGTGCCGCTGGCGCCCCTCGTCGGCTTCGAGCGCGACGCGGGCGTGATCGGCGCGCCGTTCTTCGTGATGGGCTTCGTGGACGGCGTCGTCCCCGGCGTCGCCCCGCCCTACGCCGCCCAGGGATTCTTCGCCGAGGCGATACCCGAGGAGCGCGCGCGGCTCGTCGGCGACGGCCTGCGCGTGCTCGCCGCGATCCACGCCGTCGACTGGCGCGCAGCGGGCTTCGAGTGGCTGGCGCCCACGGGCGTGCGGCCCGGCACCCTGCGCCAGCTCGACCTGTGGCAGCAGTACGCCGAGCGCGAGCTCGCCGGGCGCCAGCATCCCCTGATGAGCGAGGCCTTCGCGTGGCTGCGCGCGAACCTCCCGGCAGAGCGCGCGGAGGACCTCGTGCTCTCTTGGGGCGACTCGCGCATCGGCAACATGATCTGGAGCGACTTCCGCTGCGTGTGCGTCACCGACTTCGAGAACGTGGCGATCGCGCCGCGCGCCTTCGATCTCGGCTGGTGGCTGATGTTCGACCGTTGGAGCCACGAGTCGATGGGCGGCGTGCCGCGCCTGCCGGGCGAGCCGACGCGCGAGGAGCAGCGCGCGCTGTACGAGCGGCACGCCGGCGTGCGCGTGGGCGACACCAGCTACTACGAGGTGCTCGCCGCAGCGCGCTACTGCGCGATCGTGGTGCGCGTGATGAACCGCAGCGTCGCGCGCGGCGAGATGCCCGCCGATCAGCGCATCTGGCTCGAGAACCCCGCGACCGTGTGCCTCGCGGAGCTGATGAAGACGCTGCGCTGAGCCATTGGGCCAACCCCCCTTTGGCCCAGACGCGCGCGCTGGAGGACGATGCCGGCCCGCCCGACGACTCCCGTCGCCCTCGTCACCGGCGCCCC
This sequence comes from uncultured Spirochaetales bacterium, assembly GCA_964460485.1. Lineage (GTDB taxonomy): Bacteria > Myxococcota_A > UBA9160 > UBA9160 > UBA6930 > VGRF01. The sequence goes on along the minus strand of CAYWRY010000026.1, from coordinate 32,782 downwards.
ACGCGGCATCGGCGCGGCCACGGCGAGGCTCGCCGCGGCGCGCGGCTTCGCGGTGGCGGTGATCATCTGCGTGACCAGACGGCGGCGCGCGCAGTCGTCGGCGAGATCGAGCGCGCGCGAAGCCTTGCTGCGCTCGTCCACGCGCCAAGGCGGCAGCGGCGGCGCGATCGTGAACGTGTCCTCGGGCGCCCCGCGTCTCGACTCGCCGAACGAGCTCGTCGACTACGCGGCGACCAGGGGCGCGCTCGACACGCTCACGCTCGGGCTCGCGCGCGAGGTCGCGGACGGGACGAGGGCATGCGCGTGAACGCGGTGCGCGCGGGCCTCGTTCTCTCACGCGTCCTTCGCCGCCAGATCCTCCCGCAGCGTGCGCGCGCCGAGGGCGTAGTGCGTGGAGGCCCACAGCGTCGCGACCCCTGCGGTGGCGAGCGAGGCCCAGCGGATCGCATCCGCGCCGAAGCGCGGCTCGAGCGCATCCGAGAGCGCGCCCACGAACCAAGGCCCGAGCCCGAGACCCACGGCGTTGATGATGAAGAGCAGGATCGACGCCGCGAGCGCGCGCGCATCGGGGCGCACGAGGCTCTGCGTCATCGCGAAGGTGGGGCCGAGGTACATGATGCCGAGCACCGTCGACGGGATGGAGAGCAGCAGCGCCTCGCGGCCGTCGGGCCAGAGATAGAAGAAGCTCACGAACGGCACGCTGAGCAGCGACGCGAGCGCGGGCATGCGCAGGTACCAGCGCACGTCGCCGGCGCCGAGGCGGTCGGCGATCGCGCCGCCCAGGTAGGTGCCGAGTCCGCCGCCTCCCAAGCCGAGCGCGCCGAGCCAAAGGCCGATCTCGCCGAGGCTGAGCCCGTGCACGCGGCCCAGGAAGAGCGGCAGGAAGGCCCCGGTGCCGTATCCGGAGAAGGCTAGCAGCGCGGCGCCGCTCGCCATGTGCACGAACGCGCGGCGCCGCACCATGAAGCGCAGCGCGACGGCGATGCTCTCGCGGTTCGGCGCGTGGGTGCGCGGCGGCTCGCGCAGCGTGAGGCGCACTAGCAGCGCGAGCGCGAGCCCGGGCAGCCCGATGGCGACGAACGTGGTGCGCCAGCCGTACGCCTCGCCGAGTTGTCCGCCGAGCAAGTTGCCGAGCGCGCCGCCGAAGGGCACGCCGAGCGCGTAGATCGCGAGCGCGGAGGCGCGGCGCTCCGGCGGAAAGAGGTCCGAGATCAGCGAGTGCGCGGGCGGGCTTCCGCCGGCCTCGCCGATGCCGACGCCGAGTCGCGCGAGCGCCACGTGGGCGAGGCTCTGGGCGAGCGCGGTGAGCGCCGTCATGCCGCTCCACACCGCCAGCGCAAGGGCGATGATCGAGCGGCGCACGCCGACGTCGGCCCAGCGCGCGATCGGAATGCCGGCCGACGTGTAGAACAGCGCGAACGCCGGGCCCGTCAGAAGGCCCAGCTCGGTGTCGGAGAGCTGGAGGTCCTTCGCGATCGGCCCGGCCAGGATCGTGAGCAGCTGGCGGTCGACGAAGTTGAGGACGTAGACGGACACGAGCAGGCCGAGCGCGTACGCGCGGTACGCGGGCGTCGAGGCGCCGGCGGGCGGCGCGGATGCGTCGGGCATTGGTGAACGCTCTCACGTTCGGGCGCTGCCGCGCAACCGCGCGGCCCGCAGGACGTAGGATCGGACGGCTCGCTCCGGGTCACCGCTCGCGCGTGCGAGGTCCACCCAAGAAGCCCCCGGCGCCGCGCGTCACTCGCGCACGACGACGTTCACGGTCTCCGTGTGTGGATCGAAGGTGATGCGCGCCTCGCCGCGCTCGAGCTGCCGGCGCACGTCGGCGACCTTCTGCTCGTGGGTTCGCTCCACGTCGCCATAGTCGGTGCCTTCGCGCAGCACGAAACTCTCGATCAGGCCGCTCAGGGCCCCCTCGCTGAGCGCGGAGAACGGGACCTCGACGGCCAGCACCGCCGTGTCCACCTCGGCGTCGCCGTCGCGGCCGCTGCTCACCCGCGCGTCTCGCCTTCAACCGCGCGCATCAGGCCGCGAGCCCCGCGAGTCGCTTGAGATCGGCGGCCGTCGCGCTCGCGCCACCGGGCTTCCAGCCCGGTGGGCGCAACAGGTAACCGAACGCGTCGCGCAGCGAGCCCGCTCGCAGCGCGTCGCGGAACGTCGCGAAGAACTCGTAGAACGCGGCGTACGCCGGGTTGAAGCTCGCGATGTTCTTCGTGAGCCCGTAGCGCGCGCGCTCGCCCTCGGGCTCGAAGGTGCCGAACCAGCGATCCCACAGGATCAGAATGCCCCCGTAGTTGCGGTCGAGGTACTGGACGTTTGCGCCATGGTGCACGCGGTGGTGCGAGGGCGTGTTCAGCACCCACTCGGCCGACCCGAGGCGCCCGATCAGCTCGGTGTGAATCCAGAACTGGTAGAGCAGGTTCACGCCGAACGCGGTGGCGATCTGCGCTGGCGTGAAGACCAGGGCGAGCGGCAGGTAGAAGGGAAGGCCCGTGATGGGCGTCCAGGTCTGTCGCAGCGCGGTCGAGAGGTTGTAACGCTGGCTCGAGTGGTGCGGGACGTGGGACGCCCACAGCAGGCGCACCTCGTGGTGCAGGCGATGGAACCAGTAATAGGCGAAGTCGACCGCCAGCATCGCCGCCGCGAAGGCCCACGGGCCGTCGCCGAGATCGACGAGGCGATGGGAGCCCACCCAGAGATACAGGCCGGCCGTCGCCGCCTTGTAGGGAGTTTCCACGATCAGACTGCCGACGCCGAGCGAGAGGCTCGTCGCCGTGTCGCGGGTCGTCTGGATGTCGCGGCCCTGCTTCCATGCGACGCCATACTCGAGCGCCAGCAGCCCGAGGAATGCCGGGATCGCGGCGACGGTCAGGTCCACGACGCGCTCCGCTCGCCTCGCCTCACACGGTGACTCCGAACAGCGTCCCCATTCCCGTCGTCAAGCCCATCGCCAGCAGCCCGCCCGCCACGACGCGTACGATCGCCGAGCGAACCGGCGCGCCGGCCAGCCGCGCACTCCAGCCGCCGAGCACGGCTGCGCACAGCCAGCCGCCGCGATGCGAGAGATGAGATTCCCGATGTCGCATCGGCGGCACCTCTTCCGTCGCCGGGGCGCGAGAGCGGAACGTCGGCGCGCTTCGCCTCAGCGGCCTGCGTCGTCCCTCATCAACGTGCCGAGATCGATGATCATGCCGCCCTCACCGCCGCCGTAGACGCTCGGCAGCTTGCCGTCCCACTTCTCGATCCACTCGCGCGAGATCACGAGCGCACCGCCCTGCACCTTCAGCGCCTCGGCGTTCAGCTTCGCCGCCTCGCTCTTGCCCTGCGCGATCATGATCGCGGTCTGCTTCTCGAGCTCCGCCTTCTGCAGCACGTAGCGCTGCTGCTCGGCCTGTTGCTGGGCCACCTGCTTGGCTTCGATCGCGCGGTTGAACTCTTCGGAGAACGCGAAGTTCGTGATCGAGAGACCCGAGGGCTCGACGATCAGGTTGTAATTCGCGAGGCGCTGCGTGATCTCCTCCTCCACCTCCGCCTTCACCTTGGGGCGGAACTTGATCAGCTCCTCCGCCGTGTACTTGGCGGTCACCGTCTTCAGCGACTCCTGTACCGCCGGGTCGATGATGCGCGCCTTGTAGTCGCCGCCGACGCCCTGAAAGAGATCGCCCACCCGGCCGGGGTCCACGCGGAAATTGAGCGCGAGGGAGGTCGTCACGTTCTGCAGGTCGCGCGATGCGGCGGTCGCCTGGCTCTCCTCCTTCTGCGTGCGCACCTCCATGAGCACCACGTCGTTCACGAACGGGATCACCACGTGGAAGCCCTCGCCGAGCACGCCCTTCACCGCGCTGAACTGGAGCAGCACGCCGCGGAAGCCGGCCGGCACGATCACCGCGCTGCCGATCACGGCGCCGCCCACGAGCAGGAGCACGCCGAACGCCCGCGTCCCCCAGGCGGCGCGGCTCACGCCGCCGCCCGGCGTGCGGCTCGCGACGCCTCCCAGCACGAACGAGACCGCGATGAGCAGAATCCCGAGAACGGCGATTGCCATGGCTTCTCCCTTGCGCGCGCACAACGATCCCCAATCGCCGCTGCCGAGTCACGTAGAAAACGGCGCGCGCCCCAGGCGCCGGCCGTCGTCGTGGCGGGGGCTCCGCGCGACGGGGTGCACACAGCGATGCGCGGAAGCCCCTGTTCGACTCCCCACGGCTCCGAAGACTCCGCCTCACTGCGCGGACGCGCTTCGCGCGTCCTTGCCGCGCTCCGCCATGCGCGCCCACGCCTCGAGGATCGGCGCGACCCCGCGCGTGAAGGCGCGGAAGCGCTGCTCGTCGCCTTCCTCGAACGCGCCCCCGCCGCGCTTGTTGAGCAGCTGCGCCACCGCGAACACGGCGCCGCGGCGGTCCTCGATCGGCACGCACAGGATGTTGCGCGTGGTGAAGCCGCTGGCGCGGTCCACCTCCGGGTTGAAGAGCGGGCTCGCATAGGCATCGTCGATGCGCAGGCTCTCGCCCGTGCTCGCCACGCGGCCGGCCACGCCGCGATCGATCGGCATGCGCACGTCCAGCCGTCGGCCGCCCTCCTGCTGGGCGACCTTCAGGAGCAACTCCCGCCGCGCGGGGTCCACCAGGAAAATCGACGCGCGCTCCGCGCCCATCTGCTCGCCGAAGCGCAGGGTGAACGCCGCCAGCACCTCCTCGAACATGCTCTGGAAGGCGTCGTCCTGGCTCAGCTCGGTGACGCGCAGGAACTCCTCCGCGCCCTTCGTCGCCTGCTCGAGCAGCGCCGGAAGCTGGTCGGCGGGGGCCTCCGCCACGCGCCGCTCCAGGTCTCCCTTGCGGTGGGTGCGCGCGAGCATGTCCATCATGTGCTGCGTGCTCGCGGTGACGTGCTCGGTGAAGGTGGTGAGCCGGCCGTCCTCGAGGTGCACGATGCGGTCGGCGACGTCGAGGATGCGGTTGTCGTGGGTCACCAGCAGCACGGTCACGCCTTGCTTGCGTGCGAGGCCCTGCATCAGATCCACCACCTCGCGGCCCGACTGCTTGTCGAGCGACGCGGTGGGCTCATCGGCCAGCACGATGCGCGGCGAGCCGGCCAGAGCGCGCGCGATCGCGACGCGCTGGCGCTGCCCGCCGGAGAGCTGCGACGGGTGATGGTCGACGCGCTCGCCGAGGCCGACCGCTGCGAGCCACTCGCGCGCGCGCTTCCTCGCCTCGCGCGTGCCCACGCGGTCGAGCATCAGCGACAGCATCACGTTCTGCGTGGCGGTGAGCGCGTCGAGCAGGTTGTGCGCCTGGAAGATGTACCCGATGTCGCGCCGCACGCGCTCCAGCGTCCGCGCCCCGGCGCCGCGCAGCTCCGAGCCGAGCACGCGCACCGAGCCTTCCTGCGCGGAGCGCAGCGCGCCGATCAGCGTGAGCATCGTGGTCTTCCCCGAGCCCGACGGCCCGGTCACGATCACGATCTCGCCCGCGCGCAGCTCCACCGAGACGTCGTGCAGGATCTGCTTCCGCAGCGCGCCCGCGCCGTAGTAGTGGTTGACGTGCTCCAGCCGGATCGGCGCCTCGGCGCGCTCCATCAGAAGATCTCCGCGGGGTCGGCGGAGCGGACCTTGCGCAGCGCCATCAGCGCCGACAGCACGCACATCGCGACGGTGAGGCCGAGCACGAGCACCGCGCGATCCTGCGTCATCTCGAGCGGCAGGCGCGTGGCGTCGCCCGAGACGCGATAGAGCCCCATCGAGATCGCGACGGCGGGCAGGAAGCCGAGCACCGCGAGCACGACGGCCTGCTGGATCACCACGCCGGCGAGGAACGCGTTCGAGTAGCCCATCGCCTTCAGCGTCGCGTACTCGGGCAGGTGGTCGTTCACGTCGGCGAACAGGATCTGGTAGACGATGATCCCGCCCACCACCATGCCGACGACGACGCCGAAGCTGAACACGTATCCGATCGGCGTCGCCGAATCCCAGTAGGCGATCTCCTTGGCGCGGAACTCCGCGAGCGTCAGCACGAGCACGTCGTCCGCCAGCTCCGCGCGGATCGCATCGCGCACGAGCCGCGGGTCGACGCCCGGCGTCACGCGCACGAGGCCCAGCTCGATCAGGCCGCGCTCGCGGTTCGGGAACAGGCGCAGGAAGTTCGTCTCGCTGGTGACGATGCTGCCGTCGATTCCGAACGACGTGCCGAGCTGATAGAGGCCGGCGACGCGCAGTTCCCGGTTGTTGAACTCCGCGCCGAAGGGCGACCCGGCGCGCACGCGCTCGGCGACTGGCCCGTACTCGGGCCGCGAGAGCGCGTCGAACAGCACGTCGTCCTCGCGCACGATCGCGTCCTGCTGCGCCACCACCGCCGGCAGGCGCAGCGCGCGCTGCGCGGGATCGATACCGATCGCGAACAGCGCGCGGTTGCCGTGGGTCTCCGGGTTCTTCCACATGCCGACGCCCAGATAGACGGGCGTCACCGACGCGACGCCGGCAACGCCGCGCGCCTGATACAGCCGCCGCTGCGAGAACGAGCGCGGCTCGACGATGTAGGATTGCTCGCGCGAGAGCAGCACGAGGTCGCAGTCGAGTGCGTCGTGCACGCGCACGGCGCTGTTGAAGAGAGCCTCGCGGAACCCGAGCTGCATGAGGATCAGGATCACGGCGAACGAGACGCCGAGCAGCGCCACCGCGAAGCGCAGCTTCTCGCGCTTCAGCTGGAGCCAGCCGATCGGGATGCCGAACACGACTCACGCCGCCCGCTGCGCGCGCGCTCGGCTCACCGCGCGCTTCGCTCGCCGCCTGCGGGCTCGATCGCGACCTCCACCTGGAGGTGCGTGAGGGGCGCCGCGATCTCCGCGTCCGCGTCGCCGAGCCGCACCTCCACCTCCACCACGCGCGCGTCGGTGCGCGCGGCCGGGTCGGTGCCGAGCACGTCCTGCTTGCGGACGCGCATGGCGATGCGGTCCACGCGGCCGTGCAGCGCGCGCGACAGCGCGGGGCTGGTCACTTCCGCCTCGGCGCCGAGGCGCACCGCGCGCACGTCCGTCTCGTACACCTCAGCGATCGCGTACATCGCCTGGGTCTGGCCCAGCTCGAGGATGCCCTCCGGCCCCACGCGCTCGCCCTCGCGCGCGTGCACGTCGATCACCTGGCCGTCGACCGGCGAGCGCACCTGCACGCGCGCCAGCTCCGCGCGCGCGAGCCGCAGGTCGGCGAGCGCCACGTCGTAGTCGAGCTTCAGCTTCTCGTGCAGCGACTCGGAGATCACCCGGCCCTCGCGCAAGTGCCGGTTGCGCTCGAGCTCGGCCTTCGCGTTGGCGACGCGCGCCTGCGCGCGCTGCACGGCCGCCTCGCGCAGCTCGGCGTCGTCGAGACGCGCGATCAGCTGGCCCTTGCGCACGCGATCACCCTCGTCCACGAGCAGCTCGCCCACCACGGCGACCGGCTGCGCGGGGCCGGCGATCACGCGCACGCCGTCCTTCGGCTGCAGGCGACCGAGCGCGGCGATGCGCCCGTCGCCGGCGGGCGGCGGCGCGAGCGCCACGTCCGGCAGCTCGACGCGGGCGCCGCTCGGCAGCAGCGTGCGCGGGATGCGTTCACGCTGCGCGTACGCGAGCCCGCCGGCCGCGGCCAGCAGCACCAGCGCGACCACGCCACCGCTCACTCGCCCCAGCTCCCGCCGCCGCATCGCCCTGCTCCTCGCCGTCTGCGGGCTGATCTTCTCACGGCTCGCCGCGCAAAGCGAAGCGGCGGAGGCAGGGGGCGCGGGCTGGGTCGCCGCGGGGGCGCGCGCGTTGCCGGCGTGCTGCGCGCGCGCTGCGCCCACCGGCGCGCTGCGCCCCTACACACGGAGCGAGCGCCTATAGAAGATGGGGATCGGCGCCGCCGTCCACCGGCACCGCCGCGCCGGTGAGGAAGGCGGCGTGCTGCGAGCACAGGAACGCGACGACGTGGCCGAGCTCGTCGGCCGTGCCCAGCCGTCCGACCGGAATGCCGCGCGCCACGTCTTCGACGCGCCCATCGCCGCGCAGCGCCTTCACGCGCTCGGTGTCGTGCACGCCGGGCAGCACCGAGTTCACCGTCACGCCGTCCTTCGCCACCTCGCGCGCGAGCGTCTTCAGGAAGCCGGTCGCGCCGGCGCGCGCGGTGTTGCTGAGGATCAGGTGCGGCAGCGGCGTGGCGACCGCGATCGAGGTGATCGCGACGACGCGTCCCCAGCGCTGCGCCTGCATCGCGGGCACGGCCTCTTTGCACATCGCGACGACGCTCATCAGGTTGAGCTCGAGCGCCTTCGGATACGCGTCGACCGGCGTGCTCGCGAAGTTCCCGGGCGGCGGGCCGCCGGCGTTGGGCACGAGGATGTCGAGACCGCCGAGCGCGGCGCGTGCGTCGCGCACGAACTGCGCCGCGCCCGCCGGCGTGCTGACATCGGCCACGAGCGCGATCGCTCCGCTCCCGATCTCCCGCGCCGCCGCCTCCGCGCGCGCGCGGTCGCGGCCGCAGATCGCGACGCGGACGCCGTCCTCCGCGAGCGCGCGCGCGCTCGCGAAGCCGAGGCCCGACGAGCCGCCCGCCACCGCCGCGCGCCTGCCGCGAATGCCCAGATCCATCGTTGCTCCTCCGCTCGTCGGGGGGATGCTCGCGCAGCCCGGCCGTGGAAGCCGACGGCGGCGGCGTGCGCAGGGGCGGGCGCTCAGGCGGCTGCGAGTTCCGTGTCGATGCCTGCGCGCATCGCGGCCAGCGCGTGGGCGCGGACGCGCTGCTTCGTCCCCGCGTGGGCGACCGCGTCGATGCGCGTGAGCCGCACGGCCTCCTCCCGCGCCAGCGCGAGCGCGGCGTCGGCGTCGGCCACGCGGTCGAGAAAGCCCGCCCGCGCCGCTTCGTCGGGCGAGTAGAGCGCGCCCGTCGTCGTCGCGTAGTTGAACGCGGGCGCCGTGAGCCGCAGCCGCGCGATCTCGATGCCGTAGTGAGGGATCGGGAGCCCGATCGCGACCTCGTTCAGACCGATGCGAAACGCCCCTGCCGTGCCGATCCGCACGTCGGCGGCCAGCAGCAGGAACGCGCCTTGCGCGACCGCGTGGCCGTTGCACAGCGCGACGACGGGGCGCGGGAAGCCGAGCAGGCGGTGCGCGAGCTCGCCTCCGGCGCGGATGACGCGCGCGACCTCGGCCTGCGACCGGCCGAAGATCGCCAAGTCGTATCCGCCCGAGAACACGCCCGGGCGCCCGGTCAGCAGGACGACCGCGGAGGCACTCTCGGCGCGGTCGAGCGCATCGTTCAGCTCGCGCTGCATCGCCTCCGACATCACGTTGGCCTTGCCGTCGTTCATCGTGATGGTCGCGACTCCGCCGGCGATCTCGCACTGCACTCGGGAAGGGGTCGTCATCGTCTCGCTCTCCTCTTCGGGCGCGCCCGTCTCGTGATCGTCGCCGCCAGTGCGGCGAGTGCGGCGTCTTGCAGGGCGCGAGTTACTCGTCGCGGCGGCGCAGTGGCGTCGCCGCGAGTCCAGAGCCGCCCGTACTCTTGCGCGGGTCCGACGCAGAGCGCGTGCGCCAGCGCCCGCGGCAACGCGCCCATCAACCCCGCCTCCGCCGCGCGCGCGAAGAGCGCCGACTCCTCGGCGTAGAACGCCGCGTTGTGCGACGCGAGCGGCGCGGCGAGCTCGGCCGCCACCTCGTCGGGCGGCGTCGCGAACAGAAAGCGAGCGAGGTCGCGGTGGTCCTCGATCCAGGCGAGGTGCGTGCGGATCAGCGCCCGCAGCGCCTCGGCCGGCCCCGCGGCGCGCTGGATGGCCGCGACGGCTGCGCGCTGATACTCGACCATGCCTTCGGCGTAGACGGCCGCCGCGAGGGCGGGCTTGGACGAGAACGCGTGGAACATGCTGCCGCTCGACAGCTCGAGGGCGTCGCGAACGCGCGCGACCGCGAACGCGGCATAGCCGTCGCGCAGGAGTTGCCGAGTGGCCTCCGCCAGGATGCGCTCGCGCGTGCCGCTCATTGGAGCGCCTGTCTAGAGCAACGCTCTAGTTTCCGCAAGCCGACCCGCCGCTGCGCGCGCTTGCCGCGACTGCCCCGCGCGCGACACCATCGGCCGGCAGGGAGGAATCGCGATGCGCGTGAAAGACCAGATCGTCGTCGTGACGGGCGGCGCGAGCGGCATCGGGCGGGCGCTGTGCCGGCGCTTCGCTGCCGACGGGGCGCGCAAGGTCGTGGTCGCCGACCGCGACGGCGACGGCGCCGCGTCCGTCGCGCGCGAGATCGGCGGCGACGGGCAGCGCGTCGACGTCGCGCGCGAGGGCGAGATCGCGGCGCTGATCGCGCACGCCGAGGCGGCGCACGGCCCGATCGCGCTGTTCTGCTCGAACGCCGGCATCGGCATCCACGGCGGCGCGGAGGTTCCCGACGCCGACTGGCAGCGCATCTGGGAGATCAACGTGCTCTCGCACGTCTACGCCGCCCGGCACCTGGTGCCGCGCATGGCGAAGCGCGGCGGCGGCTACTTGCTGAACACCGCCTCGGCCGCGGGCCTGCTCACGCAGATCGGCTCCGCGCCTTATGCCGTCACCAAGCACGCGGCCGTCGCCTTCGCCGAGTGGATCGCGATCACCCACGGGCGCGAAGGAATCCGCGTCTCGGTCCTCTGCCCCCAGGCCGTGCGCACCGCGATGACGGCGGGCAATCCGGACGGAGTCGCGAGCGTGGATGGGATGATTGAGCCGGAGCAGGTGGCGGAGGTCGTGACGCAGGGGCTGGCGGACGAGCGCTTCCTGATCCTGCCGCACGCGGAGGTGGCGACGTACATCCAGCGGAAGGCGGGCGATTACGACCGGTGGATACGAGGCATGCAAAGACTCAGGGAGCGGTACGACGGGTAGGGACTGAGGACTGAGAGCGCGCGATCGAAGACTCCGCACATCCGGCAGCGTCACGCCCGCGCGGGCCGTGGGGTCGCCAGAAGCTCCCGGGACGCCCGCCACAAGGCGCCGACAGCGAGCCATTCGCCGCAGCCGGCCCCGCCCGCCGCCGCGCCGAACTCACGAGCGAGAGCGCCTCAGGCCCTCAGCGAGTCGGCCGCGCCGCGAACGCGTTGCGCAGCCGGCCGCCGACCCGCGGCGACCAGTCGAGCCATTCGCGCACCGAATTCTGATCGACCTTCAGCCGCAATCTGACGAACGGCCCCTTCGCGGTGAACTCGCTCTGCGAGAACTCGTCGTCCTGGAAGCCCACCACGTTGTAGCCCGCGCTCGCCCACACGTTCTTCACGACCAGGCGCCCGATGCTGGCGCCCACCGAGAAGCTGCCGTCGTCGGCGCCGGACCGGTCGAAGGCGAGCTGGCGCATGCGGCCGTGGATGGCGAAGTCCCAGCCGGGGGAGATCTCCTGACGCGCTTCGAGGCCGATCAGGTGGCCGAGCGACTCGTAGCGCTCGCCGTCGATGTCCTCGCCAACCCACTTCGCCGAGTACTGGAAGGAGATCTGAGTGCGCGCGTCGCGCGTGTAGTTGAGCTTCAGGTGATTGAGCACGCGGTCGCCGCTCGTGTCGAGGCCGCCGCCCTGCATGAGGCCGTGGTCGTACTCGAGCTGCTCGAGCACGATCCAGCGCGTGTCGAGCGGGCGATAGGCGAGCGAGAGGCGCGCGCCGTAGACGTCCTCCTGCGCCGCCAGCGGGCCGGCGCGGTCGCTGAGCAGCATCTGGGCGTGCGCCGCGTAGGAGGTGCGGCCGTGCTCGCGCAGCGCACCGAGCGTGAAGTTCCACTGGTCCTCGAGCTCCCCGATGCGCGTCTCGAAGCGCGTGGTGAAGGCGACTCCGTCCTTGCTGTAGCCCGCGCCCAGCGAGACCGCCGTGTAGTCGTCGCCCGGCGTGCCGGAGTAGAGGGGGACGTCCGGGTCGAAGGCGGCGACGCCACCGCCGCTCAGCGTCTGCGAGCGGTCGACCGAGACGTCGAAGCCCCAGTGCTGCGCGAGATTCCAGTGCTGCGCGATGCCCAGGTTCGCGTACGTGCGCGGTCCGTACTCGCCGCCTGGCGTGGTGGTGGACGCGGCGGGCGGGCCGGCCGCGGGCAGAGAAGGCGTGGCCGTCGTCGCCGAGCCCGCGAACGCGCCGGCGCCGTCGGGTGAGCGCCCGAAGCTGGCGGTGATCTGGCCGCCCTCCCAGGGCGTCACGGCCGCGCCCACCCGCGTGTCCTGGCCGCGGTGCACGTCGCCGAAGGTGATCTCGTGCTCCGCGAACAGCGTGAGCCAGTCGGTGGCCTTCAGGTCGAGGCCGGCGGCGACGCGATCCGCGTAGTCGCCGTGGGGCCCTTCGCTGCCGAAGCCCACCTCGCTGCCGAGGCGCAGGTTGAGGCTCTTGTCGAACAGCCCGTAGCGGCCGCCCAGCAGCAGCTGGCCGGTGTTCGCGCTCGCGAGCGGCGCGGAGTCGCGCACGTAGCGCGCGCCCACGTGCGCGCCCGCGTTCTGCGCGTCCCACTCCACCAGCGCCTCGGCGATCTGCCGGTCGTCGTTCGTCTGGAGATTCTGGTCGTGGAAGGCGCTGCCGACGAGGCTGAAGCGCTCGCGGAAGCGCCAGCGGCCGTCGAGGCCGATGCGGCGCGCGCCCTGATCGATCGCCGAGAGCTGGCCGAGACCGAAGCCCGCCTCCTGCTCGCGCGCCAGCGCCTGCAGCTCGAGCTTCTCGCTGCGGTGCTCGGCGGAGACCAGCCAGCCCTGGCCGCGCTGCGAGCCCGTGAAGCTCTCGCCGTCGCTGCCGGCCCACTCCGCGTGCAGCGTGGTCGCCTCGCTCCACTCGTAGGTCGCGTCGACGCCCACGAGGTCGCCCGATTGCGCGCCGCGCCCTTCGTGGATGCCGCTCGCGCCCAGCTCGAAGGCGCCATCGAAGAAGCGTCCTGCGATGCGACCGCCGCCCGAGATTGCGTCGCCCGCGCCCTCGGTCTCGTACTCCACCACGATGAAGATCGGGTTCAACTGCTCGTCGCGGCCGGGCACCGGCTCGCGGAAGTGCAGCGTTCCCGCGAAGGGGTCGACGTCGTAGTCGATCTGCGAGACGAGCGGGCGCGTCTGGATCACGCGGCTCGGGCGGAAGCGGTCGCGCGTCTCGATCCGCACGCGTTCGCTGCCGATCACGATCGGCGCCTGCGAGAGCCGATAGAGGCCGGAGGTGCCGTTGCCGCGGATCTCGTCGCGTCCGAAGGACTGGCCGGTGTCCGTGGCGAAGGCGTTCCAGCGCAGGCGCTCGCCGTAGTGCTCGCTCTTCAGGCCGGTGACGATCCGCTCGTAGCGCGCGAGCTCGGTCTCGGAGAGGGCGGTCTCGTGGTCGCCGTAGAGCGCGTAGAAGCGTTCGCGCTGGAGCTTCACGTAGACGCCGTCCGAGGTGGGCGCCTCGTAGCGCTGCTCCGTCGAATCCCCGTAGAGCGTGAAGTGCTCTTGCGCGTCGAGCGTCTTCATCACGCGATCGCCGGCCACGCTGCGCTGCGGATCGGTGTCGAAGGCCGCGGTGACCTGCCAGTCGCCGCGCACGGTGCCGGTGCCGAACAGCGCGACGCGCCCTTCCTGGCGATCGCCGCGGACGCCGGCGGCTTCGCGCTCGCGCGCGTTGCCCGTGTCGCTCGAAGCGAAGCCGCGCTCCGCGGTGCCGAGCGCGACCAGTGTGAACTCGCGCCGGCCGGGCGACAACCAGCCGTCGATCTCCTCGCGGCGCTCGCCGGCGAGCTGGAGGACGAGTGCGAAGCGCCCGGTGGTCGTGGTGGGCTCGAGCTCGATGCGCGCGATGCCGCCGCGCCCGACCACGAACTGCGAGGCGCCGAGGTTCGGCACAGCCAGCTGGCGCTCGCGCGAGCGCTCGACGGCTTCGCGCGAACGGTGCGGCGCCGCCACGAGCAGCGGGCCGCTCATGCCCTCGCGGACGGGCTGCCCCCAGCGATCGAACAGGCGCACCGCGACGACCGGTGTCGTGCGCCCGTCGGCCACGAGCGTCGAGAGCGTCGGCATCAGCTCGCCGCGCACGGCTGGGCCCGAGGAGTGGATGCGCTTCTGGAGGCGCTCCACCACCTGGCCGCCCGCGTCCAGCAGCTCGGCGAGGAAGGTGTTGGGCCCCTCCTCGAGGTCGACGCCGCGCCAGCGGCTCACCGCCGTGGTCTTCGCGCGGTTGGTCTGCGCGCCCTCGAAGTTGAGCGGGCTCACCAGCTCGCCGTTGCGGAACAGGCGCACCTTCAGCGCCGGGTCGTGCTGGATGCCGATCTTCGTGGAAGGAATCTTCGGGACGACGCCCGGGTCCGGATACAGCCACGCGTTCGCTGCCGGCGCGCTCGCGAGCCACGCCTCGCCGAAGGCGGCGTCGGGCGGAAGCTCCTCGGGCTCCTTCGGCGGCGGCGGCGGCGTCTCGTCCCAGGTCGCGCTCTGCGTGAAGGTGCGCTTCGCGTCGAGCGTGCTCTTCACGACGGGCGTCTGGACCGCCTCGCCCGTGCCGCGGCGACCGCGCGCGAGCGCGTTCACCTGCAGCGCCGGCTCCGCCGCGACCGCGAAGCGCAGCGTGACCGCGTCGCCGGGCGCGATCTGCGCCACGCGCACCGTCGGGGCCGGGCTCTCCGCATCGAAGCGCGCCCCGGGCCCGCTCACGTCGACGCTGCCCGCCAGTGGCGCGACGCCGTCGGGCAGCATCACGAAACCCGAGACGCCCTCGAGAGTGGCGCCGTCCACGCTGACGCGCAGCTCGATCTGCTGGCGCGTGCCGTCCGGCGTCACCGTGAGCTGCTGATGCAGGCCGCGTCCGCCCGGCACGCGTTCGACGAAGAAGTCGCTGCGCCAGAGCGAGCCGCGCTGCGGCTCGACGAACTGGGAGTAGCTGCGGCCCGCGTGGCGATTCGTGGCGCAAGCCGCCGGCATGAAGCCCTCGGGCAGCGTCTCGGTGTCGAGCTGCAGCACGTGCGTGTCGGCGTTGACGAGCGGGAAGTGGAACATGCCCTGCGCGTCGGTGACGACGTTCGTGCCGTCCTCGAGGAAGACTCGCACGCCCGCGACGCCGGGCCGGTTGCCGCTCGGTGCGTCCGTGCAGCCGCCCTCCACGACGCGCCCCATCAGCGTCGCGCGCTCCGCGATCAGGTCGGCGACGACGATCGTCGCCGCCTGCGCGTCGTTCGATACGAGCGCGCCCGCGCGCACGATCGCCTCGTTCACCGCGCGCCCGCCGCGCACGCCCGAGCCGACGCGCACCACGTAGCGCAGCTCGTGCTGCGCACCGGCGGCGAGCACCCCGAGCGGAATCGTGAGCGAGCGCCCGTCGGCAGAGATCAGCGGATCGGGTGCGGGCGCCCCGTCGATGCGCAGCGAGCCGTTCTCGAAGCGGAAGCCGCGCGGCAGGCGGTCTTCGAGCGAGGCCGGAATGCCGGCGCTTCCGGATGGGCTCGAGATCGTGAGCACGTACTGGATGAACTCGCCTACGCCGACCGTGGCGCGGCTTGCGCGCTTCGCGAGCGCGATCGCCCCGCCCGGCGCGCTCGGGTCGAGCGGAACGTCGACCTGGAAGATCGGTCCGAGCGGCACGACGAAGTCGTTGCCGCGCGAGCCAGGCCCGAGCGCGAAGGGCGCGCCCGGCAGGAGCTGGAGCGTCGCGTCGGCGACGAGCGACGGGAAGCTGTACGTCGCGGGCGGCGTGATCTGGAGCCGGTAGGTGCCGGCTGCGACGAAGGGAAAGCGGAAGCGGCCGGGGGCGAACGTGTAGCTCGTGCCGCCGGAGTCGGACGCGCCGCCGCCGGAGACGAGGGTCGACGGAAAGATCGAGACGCCGTCGTCGCCGAAGACGGTGGCGGGCAGTCCGCTGGTGGAGTCGATCAGCGTGACGGTCGCGCCGTCCACGGGAGCGCCGGTGGCGCTGTCGAAGACGAGGCCGAGCGGGTCGACCAGGGCGCCGCTCGACGAGCTGTCCGTGCCGTCGGCGACGTCCACGTAGCTCGCGACGAGGGTTTCGCCGGCGACGACGGAGAGCAGGCAGTCGCCGCTGGCGGGCGGCGGCGGTCCGCTCGCGAGATAGCCGACGAACTCGCCGGTGTTCACGCCGGTCTCCGCGGCGCGCAGCACCTCGACGTCGCCGGTGGTGAGCGAGGAGACCGCGATCAGCACGGTCTCGACGGCGAGTGGGTTCAGGTTCTGGTCCGCATCGGCGACGCGGACGAAGAAGTCTTCGCCTTGGTGGTAGGCGCCGCCCGCTAGCAAGTCGATGGGCGCCGCGAGATTGATCGGCGCGCCCGAGAGATCGCTCGGATTCGGCGCGGGCGCGAAGGGTCCGGCGCCCGTGCCCGACGCGCTGCACTCGGTCGCGCCGACCGTCGTCGTGATCGAGCCGCCAGCGCCGGGCGCGTAATGGAAGAGCTGGGTGGTCGAGGGCGTGCGGATCACGCCCGTGGTGATCGTGTCGGTGTTGGAGAGGACGAGCGCCGGCACGCCGCTGGGCGGCGTGAAGACGCCCTGCGCAGTGTTGCTGAGCACCGTGCCGGGAGGCGTCTGCGCGTGGCTGGCGGCGGCGATCGCCACCAGCCACGCGCAGAGCAAGTCGCCGAGCCCCGGACGCACGAATCCCCGGACGGGCGCCGCGCGAAGCTGCGAGAGCTCCGCGCGGGCCCGCCGGGGACCCTGCAACAGGATCGGAAGCCGAGCGGTCACGCGCCGCTTAGAGGATCAGGACTCGGAACGTGACCGTGGCGGACTCGCCGACCTGCAGCGTGATGCCGGAGACCGTCACCGTGTTCGCGGTGAAGTCGCCGCCATCGGCGTCGCCGTTCGTGTTGGTCAGCGGCGTCGGAGCGCCAGCGTTGATGTTCGGCGCCGTCACCTGGATGCCGGTGCCGGCGCCGTAGCTGTTCACCTCGAACGCCACCGTGCCGGCGGTGATCTCCGCGTTCAGGCTGTCGCTCACCTGAACGTTGGTGGCCGCCGCCGAAGCGCCCGCCCCGTTCGCGACGGTGACCGTGTACTCCACGATCGCGCCCGGAATTGCCTTCGGGTTGGCGCCGCCGATCGGGTCGCTGAGGACCTGCGAGGTCTTCGTGACCGTGATGATCGCCGCGCCGACCCGATAGGCGTCGGTGTCGGAGTGCCGACCGTCGTTGGCGGCGTCCGTGTCGCCCGCGGCGTCCGCGAAGGCGATCTGCACCGTAGCCGGATCGTCCGCGCTGCCCGAGTCGTCGGTCAGGATGTCGGCGCCCTGCGCACCGCTCGTGCCGCCCGCCGCCACCTGCGCGGTGAGCGTGACGGCCGAGATGTCGCCGTTGGCGCGCACCCCGATGTCGCTCAGCACGAACACCTCGACGTCGGTGTCCGCCGCCAGCTCGTCGATGTACGTCGCGACGTCGGTGCCCGCGTCGTACACGCTGTTGTTGTTGGCGTCGACGAAGATCGCGACCGGCGCGGCATCGAAGTTGTCAGTGCCGCCGAACGGATCGGTCGCGTTGTCGAGCGCGCTCAGCGAGAAGTCCTGGGTCGTGTTGCCGGTGTTCGCCACCGTGTACACGAGGACCTCGCTGAGTCCGCCGGACGCGACGATCGTGTAGCTGCCCGACAGCTCGGCCACGGTCAGGTCGACCATGTTGTCGACCACGAAGCTCGTGTCCGTGCCGTTGCCGGCGCCCGACGTCGTATTGCCCGTGGGCGACGACTCGATCACCGGCTGCGTCGTCGAGCCGACGGCGTATGAAACCGTCGCCCGGTTGTCGACCGACGTGCCCGACGCCGTTCCAACTGCCTGCGCGCCTTGCGCAGACAAGAGAGCGAACGCCGCCAGGGCCATCCCGGCGCGAACGCTGCGTTTCCAATCCCGTTGCATGGTCTTCTCCTCCTACGAGAGTCGTCGAAAGCCCGCGCCGCTACTCGAGGCGCGCGAGGAAGCGCACCGACCGCTGCTTGGCCGGAGCGAGGGGAGCCGCGAACACCCAGCGAACGTGCGTGTAGTCGCTGGCGACGGCCGGACGGCGGCTGCCGTCCTCGTTCGCAACCGTCAGCTTTTCCGGGACGTCGAAGCGGAATCCGCCGTCCACCGAGAACAGCAGCTCGGCGCCCGCCGCCACTGCGGAGCCGTCGAGGTACTGCATCTCGCTCGGGATCGGATCGGTGATCACCACGCGATCCGCGCTGTCCTGGGAGACGTTGCGCGCCTCGATCGTGTAGGCGACGACGTCGCCGGGCAGCACCTTGGCGGCCGGCACGAACGTCTCCTGCGAAGTGCCGTCCGCAGCCTGCAGCAGCACGCGCTTCTCGGCGCGCGCGCGCAGCTCGATGCTGCCCGCCTCGCCGAACGCGCCCGCCGCGAACGAGAGCGCGGCGACCGCCGCCGCGCCGAAGCGAAGGAATCGTCGATGCATGGTGTTCTCCCTAATCGATCGTGACTTGGAACGTGAGCGATTCCGGCGGACCGCCCGCCGGCAGATTTCCCAGCCCGAAGGTCAGAGCCCCGGGCGTGCTGGCGCCGAAGTCCGCCTCGTCGACGGGCGAGTCGCTCGCGTCGGTCAGCGGAGCCGCGTTGCGCGTCATGGAGCCCGCGACGTAGGTCGTGTTCGCGGGGATCGCGTCGGTCAGCACCACGGAGTCGGCGCTGCCCGCGCCGGTCACGGTGACCGTCAGCGTGTAGGTGATCGTCGCGCCGGGGATCGCCTGCGTGCCGCCGAAGGGGTCGGCGACCGCCGAGCTCTTGGCGATCGCGAGGGCGACCGATGACACCTGATAAGTGCCCTGCGCGAGGTCGTCGCCGCCGGAGAGGCCGATGATCGCGTCGGTGCCCGCCTCGCCCGCGAAGGGCACGACGTCGCCGGGCACGCCGGTGCCGGTCGCGGAGACCGCGAGCAGCTCGCTGTTGCCGAGGTTCCCGCTCGGCAGCGCCGCCGGGATGTCGTTCAGCACGAACACCACCACGTCGTCGAGCGCGGGCACGTTGGCGTCGAGCTGCGGGTCGTTGACACCCGGCGCGTAGAGCGTGTCGGTGCCGGCGTCGTAGAGGCCGTTGCCGTTCGCGTCGAGGTAGATCGCCGCGAACACGGGATCGAAGTCGTCGCCGACCAGCGCGTCGTTCACGCTGAGCGCGAAGTCGTCGACGCCGTTGCCGACGTTGGTGACGCGGTAGGTGAGCACCTGGCCGCTGGACGGCGAGTTCACCAGCACGTTGCCGATCGTCAGCAGCGTGACGTCGACGTCGATCACCTCCGCCACGGTCAGCACGTGGGGATTGCTGGTCGCGGTGATCGGCGAGCCGCCCACGTCCGCCGTGACGGTCGCGGTGTTGGTGATGTCGGTGCCGGCGGCGGTGCCGACGGCTTCAGCGCGCGCCGCGAACAGCGCGAGTGCCCCGATCAGCCCGAGCGCGGTGCCCTTACCGCGCGCGCGTACTTCCCTCATGCACACCCCGGAGCGCGCTGCGGCGTGGCGCAGGCCGCGCGATGCCGAGCCCCCGTGCGAGCGATCGCGCGGTACGCGGCGAGCTGCGGCGGCCACTCGGCCGCGCGCAGCGCGAGTCCGGGGGGCTTGCGCGCCCCCGCCCCGCATCGGCATGGACTCGGTATTTCACGGGGCGAGAGATCGGGAAATCACTGAGTCGTCTGTACGTCTTTCACCGGAGTTGCAGGCACGAGGGGGCGCAACGGGAGGCGCGGGAGACAATCCCCACGCAGCGGCGCGACGCGCGGCATTCCTCGTGGCGGCGGCTCAGGTTCGCGGGGCGAGTGCACCGAGGGCGCGAGCCGACGAGGCGCCGGAGGCCCGCGCCCGAGGAGGCGGCGGCGAGTGGAGGTACGCGGCGGACCCGTTCCCGTCTCGCAGGCGTGGACCGCGCTAGGCGGCGGGGGTCGCGCTCCAGAGCGCCTGGATTGCCCGTTGCATGCGGCCCAGGTACGCGGTCGTGAGCGCCGCGAACAGGCACTGCGCGAGCCGCGGGCTCGTCGAAGCGAGGTACCCGAACGCGCGCTCGTCGATCTCGAGCAGTCGGGCCTGCGAGCGCGCGATCGCGAACTCCGAGTGGTCGCCCGGCGGCAGTCGGCCGAACAGCTCTCCGCAGTGGGCGATCGCGAAGTCTCGATAGCGGGCGCCGCCAGCGCGCAGCTGGAGGGCTACCGAGCCCTCCTGCACCACGTAGATCGAGCTTGGCGAGGAGGTCCGCCCAGGTGGCGGATAGATCACGTCGCCGCCGCGCACCGGGCACAGGCGCATCGACTGCGCGAGGCCGATCGCGCCGTCGATGCCGATCTCACTCAACGCGGGCTGCGCGAGGAGAAAGCGCGCTACCTGATTCGTCGCGCGGCTCACCGCATCCCAGAGCAGATCCAGCGCGGCGGGCGGAGGCGATTCGAACCGCACGCCCGTCAGCACGATGCCCAGGGTGGGATGCACACGCTGCCACGTTCCGACCGCGCGCAGGGAGAGCGCCTCCTCGGGAAAGCGCAGGCACACCGCAGAGATGGCGCCGATCGCGATCGGCGAGGGAGTCGCGATGCAAGCCCCACCCACGCTGACGTCGCGAGTGCGCGCCGCCAACGCGCCCGACCAGTCGCGGCCGGACACCTCGGCCGCCAAATCCACCGCCACGCGCGGGTCGCTCCGCCGCTCGGGCGGGGCGCTCGCGCTCGACGGGCCGCGGCCCGGCATCCCCGGCGCCGCGCTCAAGGCGCGATCACTCCCTCGCGCACCGCGTAGCGCACGAGGTCCGCGACTTTGTGAATTCCGAGCTTGTTCATGAGGCTGGAGCGATGCGCCTCCGCCGTGCGCGGCGACAAGCCCAGCTCGACCGCCGCCTCCTTGCTCGAATAACCGCGCGCGACGAGCTGCAGGACTTCGCGCTCGCGCGTCGACAGCCGAGACGCGCCCCTCGCGCGCGTCTCGGGATGCGCGAAGGCTCGAACCACGTGGCTCGCGATGGCCGGCGAGAGGAAGCACTTCCCGGCGCGCGCAGCCCGCACGGCGCTCAAGATCTCCTCCGCCGTGGATCCCTTCAGCACGTAGCCGACGGCTCCCTCGCGCAGGGCGGCCTCGACGGATTCCGATCGCTCCTGCTCCGAGAGGATGACGATCCTGCACGCCGGGAGTCCCTGGAGAATCCGTCGTGTCGCGTCGATCCCTGACAGCCCGGGCAGCCAGACGTCCATGAGAACGACCTCGGGCTTCACCCGCAGCACCTGCTCGACGGCGCTACGACCGTCCGCCGCTTCCAAGACCACCTCGAAGTCTCCCGCAGTCTCGAGGATGCGATGAAGACCGGCGCGAATGATGGGGTGGTCGTCGACGAGACCCACCGTGCAAGGACTCCGCTGCATCTCCCCCTCCCGTTACCACGGCGACTTGCTGGTCGGCTTCGGAGCCACACACGCGGGGTCGGAGGCCGTTGACTACGTGGGAGAGGCGGGGAATTCGCGTAGGACGAATCCTCTGCCTGCGGCGCGTATTTCTACGCGGCCGAACTGGGCTCCACCGTCGAGTGAAATCTCGCCCAGGCACCGTGGATCTCCCTATCGCTGCGCGCCGCGCAGGGGCCGACACGCCTCGGAACGCCGGGGGGGCGCCATGCAAAATCTCTTGCGCGCGACGAGTCCGAAGCGGCGTCGATCGGGTCCGCGCGTCGCTCTGGCTTCCCGGGTCGAGCCCGATTGCGACGGAACGGGAGCGCCGCCGTCGGGCGCGTCCCCGGACTTTGGTCTCGGCGACCTCTGCATCGAGATGCCCACGCCGGTCGAGCTCGCCGCAATGCGCGCCGTGCGAATTCGTCATGGGCGGAGAGACCTCTCGCTGCGAGCCCGCGGAGCCTGGAAGCGCGCCCTGCCCGCGCAGGGAGCGGCCCTGCTCGGCGTCGAGTTCCAGGAGCTCGACGCGGTTCACACTGCAGCGCTCTGGGAGATCCTCAACCTGCGCGCGCTCGAGCTGACGCGATTCCTTGTCGAGCATTCGGATCTCGCGCCGATCGACGTCGACCTCGCCATGGATGTGACCCTCGGCACGCGCCGCCGCCAGTTCGCGGCGGGCGAGTGGGTGTACGAGGCCGGCGCGAGCCCCGACTTCGACGCCTCGATCTTCATCGTCGCCCACGGACGCGTGCAGCTCGAGGCGAGAAGCGCGAACGGCGACCGAGTAATCCTGGATCAGGCGGACACCGGACAGGTGTTCGGCGGAGCGCCGACTTTGCTCGGCGTGCCGCACGTGGACTCTGCACTCGCGCTGGAGCCCATTCAGCTCCTCGAAGTGGACGCCTTCTCCCTTCGCAACCTCCTGGCGGAGCAGCCGCTCGTGGCGCGCGCGCTGGAGCAGGCGGCCCTGCGCCGCTACCTGCACCACATCCTCGCGCTCCTGCGACGAGGCTGATCGATGCGCCGGCTGCTGGTCGTCGACGACTCCGCCGCCGAACGGGCAAACATCGGTCGCGTCGCGCTCGCTGAGAAGCGCTTCGACGAGGTGCTCGAGGCGTCGGACGGCCTCGAGGCGATCAAGCTGCTCTCCTCTGCAGGCGTGGACATGGTCGTGTGCGACCTCGAGATGCCGCGGCTGGGCGGCGACAAGCTGCTCGAGATCGCTCGCTCGCCCGCCCTCGCCAGCGTGCCGTTCCTGATGCTCAGCGCGACGCTCGACGCGAAGACCCGCGCCGCTCTGCTGCGACGCGGCGCTCGCGACGTGATGGCGAAGCCGGTCGACCCCATGGAGCTGTCGGCGCGCATCGACCTCCACCTGGAGATCGCTCGCCTCCAGCGGGAGATGTCGGAGCGCAACGAGCTGCTCGAGCGGCTCTCCTGCACCGATGCGCTCACGCAGCTCCACAATCGCCGCTCTCTAGAACAAGCCGCCTCTCTCGAGTGGAAGCGATCGCGACGCCTCGGTACTCCGTTCGCCGTGATCCTGGCGGACCTCGACCACTTCAAGAGCGTCAACGACGAGCATGGCCACGCGATCGGCGACCTCGTGCTCAAAGAAGTCGGCGCCCGCCTCGGGCGCCGGATTCGCGCCACCGACACGGTGGGCCGTTTCGGGGGGGAGGAGTTCATGGCCATCGTGGCCGCGCGGTTCGACGGAGCCGCGACGCTCGCGGAGCTCCTGCGCCGCGACGTAGAGTCGATTGCCATCATGCTGCCGTCGGGGGATTGCGTCCGGCCCACGATCAGTCTGGGCGTCGCCGTGCGCCTCGTCTCGCACGCGAGCGCGTCCGACGTCATCGCCGCCGCCGACGCCGCGCTGTACTGCGCCAAGGCCGCGGGCCGGAACTGCGTACGCACCGCGAACGCTCCGGTCGCCGCGCGCGCGTGAGGGGGGTCGGCCGCCGCTAAGCGGCGTCGGGCGCATCGAGGGTTTCGGGCGCCGACGCGCAGGCAGCGCGGCGCAGCGCATCCTGGGCTGCGACTCGGAATGAATCGCTCTGCGCGGGGTGGTGGAGCACGAGGCCGGCGACCTGCTCGGGCGTCGCACCCTGCGCGAGCAGCAGGCTCGCCACGTGAATGAGCTCGGTGGCCGCGCCGCCTGCGATCTGGGCGCCCACGAGCTTCGCGTCGGCGCGATCGAAGATCAGCTTCAGCACGCGCAGCGGATTGACGGGGAGTCCAGGCAGGATCAGATCGCGCTCGCTGGCTGTTCCAACGAGGGTCTCGCGGCCGAGCAAGCGGCACTGATCCTCCCCGAACCCGACGCTCGCGATCTGGGGAATCGTATGCACGGCGATCGGCAGGTCCGGCGGCGAGTCCGCCTCGCCTCCGAGCGCCGCTGCGATCGCCGCGCGCGCCTGCCACAGCGTCGTGCCGATACGGAACGGAGGACCCGTCGCGTCTCCGCACGCGAAGATCGAGGGCACCGAGGTGCGCCCGCCCTCGTCGACGCGGATGAAGCCCCGTTCGTCGCGGGCGACGCCCACGGCATCGAGGCCCAACGATTCGTCGCGCGGGGCGCGACCGGCCAGCACGAGAATCCGCTCGCACACCTCGACGCGGCCGCTCGCGAGCCGCACCCGCGCATACAGCTGGTCGTGCCCGCGCAGGGTCTCGACCTCGTCGACCCACTCCTCGTTCGCGACGGTGATGCCGAGCTGCTGGAGCCCGCGATGAAGATGGGCGAGAACGTCGCGGTCGCCGATGCGGAACAGCTTGCGACGGCGCTCGACGAGCGTCACCTGGACGCCGAGCGCGGCGAGCACGGTCGAGAACTCGCAGCCCTCCTCCTCGGCGCCGACCACGACCACGCTCTGGGGCAGCGCATCCGTCGCGAGCGCCGTCTCGCTGTCGTGGACCACTCCGCTCGACCACGGAAAGCGCCTCGGACGCCGCGGGCGGCTACCGGTCGCGAGGATGATCGCTCCCGCCTCGTGGCGCGAGCTCCCGGCGCGCACGTCGTGCGGGCCGAGCAGCTGCGCGAAGTCCGTCTCGATGCAAACTCCGGCCTGGATCAAGGTCCGACGCGCGCGTTCGGCGTCCGCGGCCGCGCGCGCGCCCCGGGCCGCGAGCAGCCGACGCGCGTGACGCCGCAATCCGGTGTAGTTCGTGCCCCGAGTCGACGCGGGGCTCCCTCGCAGGGCGGCATCGCGCAGCCACGCCAGCGTTGCCGCGCTCGTGCGGCAGGTGCTCTGGTCGGCGCGCAGCGGATCGACGACGAGCACGCTCGCCCCGCGATGCACCGCCTCGAGCGCGGCCGCGTGCCCCCCCACGCCGGCACCGACTACGATGATGTCGAACTTCATGGGGCGACCCGCGCTGCGCAGCACGCGCTCGCCCGGTCATCGGCCTCGCATCCGCCGTCGATTCACCTGGATCCCGGTCCAAGTTCTCTCTCCCGCGTTCCACCGACGTAGCGAAGCCGCGTGGACGGCTCAGCGCGGTCGCAGCTCGACCGAGCCCCCGTACACGTAGAGCTTCTCGCCCGTCACGTACGAGGCGCGCTCCGAGACGAAGAAGCGCACGGCGTTCGCCACGTCCTCGGGCTGGCAGACGCGGCCGAAGGGCAGGCTCGCGTCCAGCTCGTGGATGTCCTGCACCCCGGCGGCCGCCTTCGCGAGGCGCCGGCCCATCTCGGTCTCGACCAGCCCCGGCGCCACGACGTTCACGTGGATGTTCCGGTGCCTGACTTCCTTCGCCAGCGTGAAGGCCAGCGCCTCGAGCGCCGCCTTGCCCATGTTGTAGGGCGCGCCGTTCGGGCCCCAGTGGGCGGTCGCGGCGCTCGAGATCATCACGATGTCGCCGCGCGGGCGCGTCTTCATGCTCGGCAGCACGAGCTGGCACAGGTAGTGCGCGGCGAAGGCGTGGGTGCGCACCACGCGCTCCATCTCGGCGGGGTCCGTTTTCTCGACCGAGTTTCCGCGGCTCGCGATGCCGGCGTTGTTGACGAGGATGTCGACGTGACCGAGGTCGCGCACGATCGCGTCGACCATGCGCCGGCAGTCCTCGTAGCTCTCGACCGATGCGGCGTACGCCCGGGCGCGACGGCCGAGCTTTTCGATCGCGGCGACGGTCTCGCGGGCCGCGGCTTCGTCCTTGCGGTAGTTGACGGCCACGTCGGCGCCGTCCTCGGCGAGTCCGAGCGCGATGCCGCGGCCGATGCCGCGCCCACCTCCGGTCACCAGCGCCACGCGTCCTCCGAGACCCATGTCTCCTCCTGGACGTCGTACGATAGGCCGGCGTGTCGCCGTCCGGCCCTCGAGCGACCGACGCGCGCTCCACCTTTGCGATGAGGAGACTCGATGCGATCGGGTGTTTTCCGCTGCGCGCTCTTGATCCCCGCGGCCGCCGCGTTGTTGCTCGCGACCAGCTGCGCGTCAACTCGCGGCGTGATCGACTACCCGCTGCCGACCAGCCAAGACCTCGGCGAGGGCCCGGCCGTGCGCATCGGCAACGTGGTCGATGCGCGCGGCTTCGAGCGAAATCCGAGCGATCCCTCGATCCCGTCGCTGAAGGACGGCGAGATCGAGGACCGCGCGATCACTTCGCGCGCGATCGCGCGCAAGCGCAACGGCTACGGCAAGGCGATGGGCGACATCTTGCTGCCCGAGGGCCGCACGGTGGTGGAGCTCGCGAGCGCCGCGGTCGTGCGCGGGCTGCGCGAGGGCGGCTACCGCGTGCTCGCGCAGGGAGACGCCGGCTACGACGACGCTACGCCCATCGACGTCGAGATCCGCAAGTTCTGGATGTGGTTCACGCCCGGCTTCTGGGCGGCGCATCTCGAATTCCGCTCGGCGCTCGGGCTGCGCGGACCGATCCCGCCGCTCGCGGGCGGAGCGGAGGCCGTGGGCTACGTGCGCCTCGCGACCCAGGCGGCGACTTCACGCGCGTGGACGAACACGCTCGATCGGGGCCTCGCGGATCTCAACGTGAAGATCGTGGAGCTGCTGCAGGCGGCCGCCCCCGAGGCACCCGTGCCGACGGCAGAGCCGCCCGCTGCGAGCCCCGCACCTGCGACGACCGAAACGCCTGCGGCGGCCCCGGAGTCGCCGGCCTCCTGAGGGCTCGACCCCGGCTCCGCCCGCCGCCGAGCCGGCGAGCGCTAGCTGCGCGACTGCGGTGACGCCCTCAGCGCGGCGCGCACAGCTCGAGATCGTGTCCGTCCGGATCCGCGAAGTAGAGCGAGACGGCCGGAATCCAGTCGTGGACGACGGGCCCCTGCGTCGCGATCCCAACGCCGCGCAAGGCAGCGGCTGCGCGCGCGATCCCGGATTCGCTCGCCGCGAACGCGAAGTGCTGCTGGGGGATCGGGCCGGGCTGCTCTTGCAGGACGACCATGCCCGCGCCCGCGCGCAGGAAGAGCCACGGCCGCCGCGGGTCGCGCAGCCCGACCTCGAAGCCGAGCGCGCCACAATAAAACGCCTCGGCGCGCGCCAGATCGGCGACCTTGATCGCAACCTCGTAGATGCCGCGTACCTCGATCAACGGAGACCCTCCCGTCGGGTCCTCGGATGCCCACCTCGCCGCGGGAGCAACGCGCTCAGGGCTCCGCGCTCACGCGAATCATGCGCTTGCCGCGATTCTCTCCGGCGAGCAGCCCGATCAGCCCGCGCGGCGCGTTCTCGAGGCCGTCGATCACGTCCTCGACCACGCGCAGCTGCCCGCTCTTCACCCACGCGGAGAGATCGCGCTCGGCCTCCGCGTCCTTCGCCGCGAAGTCCATCACGATGAAGCCCTCCATGCGCAGGCGCTTCACCACGAGTAAACCGGGCACGCCGGCCGGGCTCTTCGGCGCCGCGACGTCGTACTGCGAGACCACGCCGCAGCACGAGATGCGCCCGTGCGCCTTCATGGCGAACAGGGCGGCCTGCAGGATCGGGCCGCCGGTGTTGTCGAAGTAGACGTCGATGCCCTCGGGCGCGACGCGCTTCAAGGCGGCGGGCAGGTCCTCGTGCTTGTAGTCGATGCACGCGTCGAAGCCGAGCTCGCGCACCAGCCAGTCGCACTTCTCTCGGCCGCCCGCGACGCCCACGACCTTCGCGCCCTCGATCTTGCCGATCTGCCCGACGATCGAGCCGACCGCGCCGCCGGCCGCGGAAACGAGCAGCGTCTCGCCCGCCGCGATGCCGGGAACGTGGATCAATCCGTGATACGCGGTCTTGCCCGTCACGCCCAGCACCGAGAGCTGGTGGGTGAGCGGCCGATGTTCGCTGCACGGCGCGAAGCCTTTGGCGTCGCCCACCACCCACTCCTGCCAGCCCAGCTCGCCCATCACGAGGTCGCCGCGTGCGAAACGCGGCGAGCGCGATTCGACCACCTCGCCGATGCCGTAGCCGCTCATCAGCTCGCCCGCGTTCAGCGCCGCGCGATAGGTCGCGCCCTGCATCCACGCACGGTTCGCGGCGTCGAGCGAGAGCAGCACGGTGCGCAGCAGCAGCTGACCGTCCGCGGGCGCGGGAATCGGCGCGCTGCGCGTCGCGAAGTGCGACTCCGCGAGCGGCCCGCGCGGCCGCTCCATCAACAGGATCTGGACGTTGTCGGCCACGGCGCGCTCCTTCGCCGAGACGAGGGAGCATCCGCCGGAGAGCGCCTGCCTCGCAAGCGCCGCGCCGTGGACGGGCGCCGGGGCGCCGCGCAGACCGCCGCGCGCGCACATCGTTGACTCGGCGCCGTGCGCCGCGGAATCATGGACGCTTCGCCGCGTCCGCGGGCGCGCCGCGCCGGCGCGAGGAGCTCCGCATGAGGATCGGTTGCGTGTTTCCGACCTGCGAGATCGGTAGCGACCCGGTCGCGATCCGCGACTTCGCCCAAGCCGCCGAGCAGCTCGGCTACTCGCACCTGATCACCTACGACCACGTGCTCGGCGCGGTGCACGCCGGCCGCGAGCCGAGGCTCACGGGGCCGTACACCGAGCAGAACGCGTTTCACGAGCCGTTCGTGCTGTTCGGCTACCTGGCCGCGCTCACGCGCAAGCTCGAGCTCGTGACGGGCGTGATCATCTTGCCGCAGCGACAGACCGCGCTGGTCGCGAAGCAGTGCGCCGAGCTGGCGATCCTGTCGGGCAATCGCCTGAAGCTCGGCGTCGGCACGGGCTGGAACCACGTCGAGTACGAGGCGCTGAACGAATCCTTCGCTACGCGCGGCAAGCGCTTCGACGAGCAGGTCGAGCTGCTCCGCAAGCTGTGGACGACGCCGGTGCTCGATTATCAGGGCCGCTACCACCGCGTCGACCGCGCCGGCATTCTCCCGCTCCCGACGAAGCCGATTCCGATCTGGTTCGGCGGCTTCTCGGGCCCCGCGATCCAGCGCGCCGCGCGCCTGGGCGATGGCTTCCTGTTCGGCGCGTCGAACGCCGTCATGCTGGGCTCCTGCGGGCAGCTCCGCGACGCGCTCGCGAAGCACGGCCGCGCCGCCGGCTTCGAGATCGACGCGATCACGGGCTTCGGCGAGGGACCCGACGCCTGGCGCAGAGCGGCGGAGACCTGGAAGAAAGCCGGCGCCACCCACTTCTCCATGCGCGCGATGAGCACCGGCGCCTCGCTGATCGGCGACAAGGACCCCGGCTTCACGACGCCGCAGCAGCACATCGACGCGCTGGCGAAGTTCATGGAGGTCGTGCGCGACGTGTGAGACGCGCGGCGCGCACGCCAGCGCGCCGGCTCAATTGCGCATCACGCCGCGGCGCGGCTTCTCCTCGCCCCAGGTGCGCGCGTGGATCGGCGCGCCGAGCGCCGCGAGCGCATCGCGCACGCGCGGGGGCGGCGCGCGCAGCGACGCCTCCTCGAACGGGCGCAGGCGCGCGAGCGCGTCGTGGCCCAGCACGCGCTCCACGTAGCCGGCGCTGCGCGGCCAGCGCGACGCGTCGATCGCGAAGCGCGCGAAGCCGGCGTTGCGGAACGGCGCCGCGAGCGCGAGATCCGCGATGCCGAGCTCGCCGAACAGAAAGCCACCGGGCGGCAGTTCGCCCTCGAGGTAGTCGAGGCATTGCGGCACATCCTCTGCCAGCGCCCTCTGCACGACGGCCTCGTCCGTCGCCTCACCCCACACGCCGCGCCGGATCACGCGCTGGTAGAACAGGCCCCAGATCAGCACGTCCCCGAGGCGCGAGTCCGCGTACTCCTCGAGCCAGCGCGAGCGAGCGCGCTCGCGGGCGCCGCGCGGCAGCAGCGCGGGCTCGGGCGTGCGCTCTTCGAGGTACTCGCAGATCACCGTCGAGTCGCACAGCGCGACGTCGCCGTCGAGCAGCACCGGAATGCGCCGCAGCGGCGAGAGGCGCGAGAACTCGTCGCCGCCGAAGAACGGCACGATCGGGTCGATCTGGTAGGCGATGCCCTTCAGGTGCAGCGCGCCCAGCACCTTGCGCACGTAGGGCGACACGTAGCTGCCGATCACTACGACCCGTTCGCTCATTCCTTCCACCCCCGAGGACTCTCCGCGATCTCGCGCTGCCCGGGCGCGCGCTCGGCGTCGAGGCGCGCGAAGTCGGCGGCGAAGCGCTCGCTCGGGTCGTAGGACTCGTCGGGGTCGCGCGCGAGGTCGGACAGCCACGGCCCCCGCGAGCGGGGCGAGCGGAAGCGACCCGGGCGCACCGCCGTAGACGCCGTGCCGCAGCTGCAGCTGCAGCTGAACGTGCCGAAGCGCACGGCCTGGAGGCGAGCGAGCATCGGGCCGCTACGCCCGCCGCGTCGCGACGAGATGCACGAGCGGCTCCGGATTGGGCTCGATGCCGAAGCGCGCGAGTAAGCCGAGGTCGAGCTGCGTCCACCAGGTCGCCGATGTCGAGATCGCGCGCTCGGCGACGTCGAAGCCGGCGGACCGCACCAGCGCGACGTAGTCCGCCGCGCTGCGGTAGGCGTTGCGCGGATGCCGGAAGAAGAGGCGCACCCACCACAGGCGCAGGAACGACGCGCACGACTCCGTGAGCAGCAGCACGCCGCCCGGCGCGAGCACGCGGCGCAGCTCCGCGAGCGCCGCGGCGGGCGCGCTCAGGTGATGGAGCAGCTGGTGGCAGAGCACGAGGTCGAAGGCGGCGTCGGGAAAGTCGAGCTTCGCCACGTCGCCGAGGCGCACGTCCGCGTCGGGATGCGCGAGCCGCGCCGCCGCGACGAGGGCCGCGTCGACGTCGACGCCCGCGAGCGCGCTCGGCGCGAAGCGCTCGCGCAGCTCGCCGAGCGCGAGCCCGCCGCCGCAGCCCGCGTCGAGGATGCGCGCGAAGCGCGCTCCGGGCCGCGCAAGCAGGCGCTCTTGCTCGGCCAGCGCGTCGCGCAGCACGTAGTCGCGCCAGATCGCCGTGCCCTGGAACCAGACGCCGAAGCGCGTCTCGGGCACGTCGTGCCCCGCCTGCGCGAGCTCGCTCGCCGCCCTCGCCATGCACGAAGCAGACGCCAACTTTGCGCGCGCGTCAACCGGCACGCAAAGCTCCCGGTGCGAGGCGGCGCGAATATACTGCGGCGCTTCGCCGGAGGCGCCCATGAAGCTCGGCCTCGCCCTCTCGTGGGCGAATCCCCAGGTTCGGATCCCGGTCGCGCGAGTGATTAGGGCCGAGCAGCTCGGCTACGACTCGGTCTGGACCGCGGAGATCTACGGCCAGGACGCCATCACGCCCCTCGCCTTTCTCGCCGCGCACACGAAGCGCATCCGGCTCGGCACCGCCGTGATCCAGACGGCGGCGCGCACGCCGGCCGCGACGGCGCTCGCGATGGCCACCGTCGACCAGCTGGCGGGCGGCGGGCGCGTGATCATCGGCCTCGGCCTCTCGGGCCCGCAGATCGTCGAGGGCTGGTACGGCACGCCCTGGGGCAAGCCGAACGCGCGGCTGCGCGACTACGTGGAGATCGTGCGCAAGGTGCTGCGGCGCGAAGGCCCCGTCGCCCACGACGGCCCCGAGATTCAGCTCCCCTATCGCGGCCCCGGCTCTTCGGGCCTCGGCAAGCCGCTGAAGAGCGTGCTGCACACGGACCCCGCGACCAAGATCTTCCTCGGCACCGGCCAGCCCGCGAACGTGGCGCTCACCGCAGAGCTCGCCGACGGCTGGTTGCCCATGGGATACAACCCGGACACGAAGGCGATCTTCCAGCCGTGGCTCGCCCAGGGCTTCGCGCGGGCGGGCGGCGGCAAAGGGCTCGGCAAGGGCTTCGAGATCCAGGGCGGCGTGCAGGTCAACGTCACCGACGACGTGCGCGCGGCGCTCGCTGCGCAGAAGCCGTTCATCGGCCTCTACGTGGGCGGCATGGGCGCGAAGAGCAAGAACTTCCACAAGGAGATGATGAGGCTGCGCGGCTTCCCGGAGGCCGCGGAGCGGATCCAGGAGCTGTTCCTCGCGGGCAAGAAGGCGGAGGCGTTCGCCGCGGTGCCCGACGAGTACGTCGACCAGGGCGCGCTGATCGGCCCGCCCGCGCGCATCCGCGAGCGCTTCCGGGCGTGGCGCGATCTCGAGGGCCTGACCGGCCTCACGCTCCACACCGAGCAGGAGCAAGCGCTCGAGGTGATGGCTGAGATCGCGGAGCTGAGGCCCGCGTGACGAACGCCCGAGACACGCACACGCGCGCGCCCGAGAGCACGCGAGCGCGGCGGCACGAGCGCACGCGCAGGCACCCCACCGAACGAGCGCACCCCACGCCGCATTCGGCCCAGCGGATCAGCGGCGACGCGCAGCGCCGCCCGCTGCATCCGCTCAGCGAGCTGACCGCGGCCACCGGGCTTTCGCCTCGCCAAAGCCTCGACCCCCGCGGAGCACCAGCTCAGTGACCTCTCGAATCCGCGCTGTGTTGTTCGACTTTGGCGGAGTATTCACGCCGAGCCCTTTCGACGGCGCGCGCAGCTACGGCGCGCAGATCGGCGCGAGCCCCGAACGCGTGCTCGAGCTGGTGTTCGGTCCGTATCACGAAGACACCGACCACCCCTGGCACCGGCTGGAGCGCGGCGAGATTCCGCTGGCGGAGGCGCGCGATGCGATCGTTGCGCTCGGACGCGCCGAGGGAGTCGACGCCGACCCGTTCGAGCTGTTCGCCTCGATGGCGAGTGGCCCGCGCGGCGCTCACGACTCGATGGTGGAGCGCGCGCGCGCCATCGCGGCCCGCGGCTATCGCACGGCGCTGGTCACCAACAACATCCTCGAGTTCCGCGAGTCGTGGCGACGGATGCTGCCGGCGGACGAGCTGTTCCAGGTGATCGTGGACTCGAGCGAGGTGCGCATGCGCAAGCCGAACCCCGCGATCTTCCGCCACACGCTCGCGCTGCTCGGCGGCGTCGCGCCCGAGGAGTGCCTGTTTCTCGACGACGCCGCGAGCAACGTCGAGGCCGCGGAGCGGCTCGGCATCCGCGGCGTGCTGGTGAAGGGCGACCTGCGCGACGCGCTGGCCGCGCTCGACGCTCTGCTCTGATCGGCGGCTAGCGGCGTCCCGCGGCTCGCGCCGCCGCGCGGCCCGCCCTGCGCCCGAAGA
>CAYWRY010000025.1:0-40441 GCA_964460485.1 uncultured Spirochaetales bacterium | reverse complement strand
TCCGCGACCTGGATCGTCCGCTTGTTGTGCGTGATGAGCAGGAACTGAGACGACGCGGACATCTCCTCCACGATCTCGATGAACCGCCCCACGTTCGCGTCGTCGAGCGCAGCGTCCACTTCGTCGAGCAGGAAGAACGGCGACGGCTTCACCTGGAACACGGAGACGAGCAGTGCGATCGCCGTCATCGTCTTCTCGCCGCCCGAGAGCAGGTCGACGCTCTGGGGGCGCTTGCCCGGCGGCTGAGCGGTGATGTCGATGCCCGCTTCCAGCAAGTCGGCGCTCTCGGTGAGCGCGAGGTGCGCTCGGCCGCCCCGGAACAGGCGCGGGAAGTTGGCCTGGAAACGCTCGTTCACCGCGTCGAAGGTCTCCTGGAAGCGCGCGCGGCTGGTCCGGTTGATGCGGGCGATCGCGTCGCGGAGCTGGAGCACGCTGTGCTCGAGATCGTTCTTCTGCTCCGTGAGGAAGCGGAAGCGCTCGCGCAGCTCCTCGTGCTCTTCGATGGCACCCAGGTTCACGTCACCGATCGCGTCGATCCGGCTGCGGATCTCGCTCGCCCGCGCGCGCCGCTCGTCGGCGGCGAGCGCCAGCAGGTCGGCGACCTCGCGCGCCTCGCGGCGGGCGTCGCGCTCTGCGCTGCTGGCGCTCCGGGCCAGCAGCGCGTCGTCGCCGTCGGGCGCAGACCCGTCGCCGTCGGCGAGCACCTCGCCGGCGTCCACGGGCGCGGCCTCGAGCGCCGGCTCGGGGTCGGGGCCGAGGTCGGCGAACACCGGAACCTTCCAGTGGGCCAGCTCGACGTTCCAGCGGTCGCGCGCGCTCGAGTCCACGTGGGCGAGCCGCAGCTCGCGCTCGCGCAGTCCCAGCTCCGCCTCGCTCGCGGCGTCGCGCAGGGTCTCCAGCTCGATGCGAAGCTCGCGGGCCGACTCTTCGAGCGACCGCACGCGCTCCGCCACCGACTCGTAGGCGTCGCGCCGCGCCTCGTTCGCGACGCGCGCGCGCTCCTCGGCCTCGAGCTCGGCGTTCACGGCCAGCTCGCAGGCCGCGATCGCTTCCGCAAGCTCCGCCCGCCGGCGCTCGGCCGTCGCCATCTCGGCGTCGCGGCGCTGGATCCAGGCGCGGGCGTCCTCGAGCTGCGAGCCGGCGCGCAGGGCGGCGCCCGCGAGGCGCTCGCGCGCGTCGCGGCGACCCTGGCGCTCGACGCGGCGCTCGGTGGCCACCGCCTCGAGTCGCGAGAGCTCGCGGCCGCCAGAGACGAGGCGCAGGCCCAGCGCGTCCTGCTCGCGCTGGCGCAGGCCGCGCTGCTCGCGCCCCTCTTCCAGGTAGGACTCGTGGCGTGCGGCCTCGGCGTCGATGCGCTCCAGCTCGGCGATCAGCGCGGCGCGCTCCTCGCCGCGCGTCACCTGCGCGGTGCCGATCGCCTTCAGGCGCTCGCGCGTGCGCTCGAGGTCCTTCTCGTGGTTCGCCACCGCGAGGGCCGCCGTGTGATGGCGGCTGCGCAGGTTGTCGAGCTCGCTCGCCGCGCGCTGGGCGTCGGCCTGGGCGCGCTCGTCCACGAGCGTGAGGGCGCTCACCTCCGCAGCGAGCGCCGCGACCTCGGCCTCGAGCTCGCGCGCCTCGCGCACGCGCGTCAGGATGCCGGACTGGCGCGCCGCACCGCCGCCGCGGATCACTCCGTCGGGCGTTAGCACGTCGCCGCTGCGCGTGACGAAGGTGCAGGGGATGCGGCCTCGCCCGTAGACGTCGAGCGCCTGGGCGAGCGTGTCGACGAGGTTCGCGCCGCCCAGCAGCGCGCGGCCCACGGCCTCCGAGCCGGGGCGCAGTCCGACCCGCGCGAGCAGTGGCTCGCCGAGCGGCACGAAGCCGCTCGGCACCTCGCTCGCCTCGCGGTCCACGACCAGCACGCCGCGGCCCGCGCCGGCGCGGCGCAACGCTTCGAGCGCGGCCCCCGCGTCGCCGCCTCCCGCCAGCACCGCGCCCTCGGCGCGGTCTGCCAAAACGGCCTCCACCGCGCGCTCCAGCTCGGGGGGCACGTCGAACGCGTCGCGCACGAGGCCCCGCAGGCCGAGCCGCGCGCGCTCCTCGGCGCCGAGCGCCATGAGGTGCCGGACGCCACCGGACAGATCCTCGTTGCGGTCCAGGATTTCGCGCAACGAGGCGAGCCGGGCGCGCCGCACGGACAGCAGCTCGCGCCGCGCTCGCACGTCTTCGCTGGCGCGACGCGCCTCGGCCGCGCATTGGTCCTGGCGCGCCAGCGCGTCGCGCAGGAGGCCCATCATGCGGTCGCGCTCGGCCAAGAGGTTGCGCAGGCCCTCTTCCAGCGAGCGCTCCTCCTGGCCCGTGCTGCTCGCCTCGCTGTGCTGCGTCTCGAGCACCTCGTCGGCGCTGCGCAGGCGCTGCTCGATCTCGGCCCGCCGGTCGGCCAGCGCCCCGAGCCGGTCCTCGGCGCGCGCGATGCGCGTCAGCAGCTCCACGAGCTGCGCTGAGTGCTGCTCGCGCTCGCGTTCGAGGGCGCGCAGCGCATCGCCGGCGCGGCGCGCCTCCGCCTCGGCGTTCGCGGTGGACGCCTCTTCGTCGGCGAGGGCGCGCTCGACGAGCGCCAGCTCGTCGCGCAGGCGCACCACCTCCCGCTCTGCGGCCGCGTGCTGCGTCACCAGCTGTGCGCGCTCGGCGGCCCGCGCCTCGTTCGCCTCGGCCAGCGACGCCCGCTCGCGGCGGTCGTAGACGATTTGCGCCTCCAGCTCCTTGATGCGCGCGCGGATCTGGAACAGCGCCTCGTTGCCCTGGGCGAGGTCGCGCTCGCGCTCGGCGAGCGAGAGGCGCCCCTCGGCCACCTCGTTCTCGCGCTCGGCCGCGTTCGCCTCGACGCCCGCCACCCGATCGCGCACCTCGGTTGCGTGGGCGCGCGCCTGCTCGATCTCCGCCGCCAGCTCCTGCCGCTCCTCGCTCGCCAGCGACAGCTCGACCACCCGCTGGAGCTCGCGCAGCCGCTTATAGGCGGCCGCCTTCTTCGCCTGGCGCTCCAGCGACGCGATCTGACGCTTGATCTCGCCCAGCACGTCGCGCACGCGCGTCAGGTTCTGCTCGGTGCTCTCGAGCTTGCGCTCCGCCTCGCGCCGGCGCGCCTTGTACTTGCTGATGCCCGCGGCTTCCTCGATGAGAACGCGCCGCTCTTCGGGCTTGGCCGAGACGATCTCCGCGATGCGGCCCTGCTCGACGATCGTGTAGCCCTTGGTGCCGATGCCCGTGTCGCGGAAGAAGTCGAGCACGTCGCGCAGGCGCACGGGCGTCTTGTTGATCAGGTACTCGGACTCGCCGCTGCGATACAGCCGCCGCGCGACTTGGATCTCGCTGTAGGAGGCGAACTCCGGCGGAGCGACGCCGTCAGCGTTGTCGAAGGTGAGCACCACCTCGGCGAGGCCCACCGGCGCGCGGGCGTCGGAGCCGGCGAAGATCACGTCCTGCATGCCCTTTCCGCGCAGGTGCCGCGGCGACTGCTCGCCCATCGCCCAGCGGATGGCATCCACCACGTTCGACTTGCCGCACCCGTTCGGGCCGACGATCCCCGTGATCCCGCGCTCGAAGGAGAAGGCGGTCTTGTCCACGAACGTCTTGAAGCCGTGGATCTGCAGCGACTTGATTCGCAACGCGATTCCCCCGGTCCCCGGGGAGCGCCGGAGAGAGGATCCGCGCGCCTCGGAGGCAGGACAGCGATGGGAACAGGCACAGCTGGGGGTGGGCTGTGTTTACCACCGGGATTCCGACGGTCGCAATGAGTTTGTCGCCAGAAGTGCGCGCGGGAAGTGAGATTCGTCACGCGGCGAGGCGCGGACTCGCGCTCGCGCGAGCGCGCCGGGCGTTCAGGGCTTCACGACCAGCGAGATCACCGGCTCGAGCCAGGTGACAACCGCCTTCTCCCAGCCGACGACTCGCGTGGTCACCGCCTCCGGCCGC
The DNA here is from genome assembly GCA_964460485.1 of uncultured Spirochaetales bacterium. Taxonomy (GTDB): domain Bacteria; phylum Myxococcota_A; class UBA9160; order UBA9160; family UBA6930; genus VGRF01. The sequence goes on along the minus strand of CAYWRY010000025.1, from coordinate 36,490 downwards.
GGCCGGCCGGCGGCGATCAGCGGGCCGAAGCGCCGTGTGCCCCAGCCGGCAGCATCCGCGGGCCCCTCAGCTCGCCGGGAACGAAGCGCACGCCCAGCTGCCCTTCGAGGCCCTGGACCTGACGCGACAGCGCAGAGGCCGAGAGGTGCAGCTCCGCCGCGGCGCGCTCGAAGCTTCCGGCATGGGCGACGCGCGAGAACGCCCGGAGCGCCGCGGTTCGAAGGCAGGGGCCGAGACATGCGTCGTTCGAGAGTCGCCTCGGTTGCCGCGTGCCGCTAGCGCCGCGTCAGCTCGCGACCGCCGCGCCCGCCTCGCCCCCGTACTGCAGCCGATAGAGCCGCGCGTACAGCCCGCCTTTGGCGAGCAGCTCGGCGTGGCTGCCCGACTCCGCCAGCTTCCCGTGGTGGAGCGCGTAGATGCGGTCCACGTCCTCGATCGTGCTCAGGCGGTGGGCGATCACGAGGGCGGTCTTGCCTTCCATCAGCGTGTGGATGCCGCGCTGGAGCGTGGCCTCGGTCTCGGTGTCGATCGAGCTGGTGGCCTCGTCGAGCACGAGCACGTCCGCGCCATGGGCGAGCGCCCGGGCGAAGCTGAGCAGCTGGCGCTGGCCGGCGGACAGGTTCGCGCCGCGCTCGCGCAGCTCCGTTTCGTAGCCGCGCGGGAGGCGCGCGATGAAGCGGTCCGCTTCCACCGCGGCGGCGGCGCGCTGGAGCGTCTCGCGCCCGAGGTCCCTGCGACCCAGGGCGAGGTTGTCAGCGATCGTGCCGCCGAACAGGAAGACGTCCTGCAGCACCATCCCCACGCGCCGGCGCAGCTCGCGCTGGGGAATCATGCGGATGTCCACGCCGTCCAGCAGGATCGCGCCGCGCTGGATCTCGTAGAGCCGTGCTAGCAGCTTGATGACGGTGGTCTTGCCGGCGCCGGTCGCGCCGACGAACGCCGCGCGCTCGCCGGCCGCGATGCGGAACGAGAGGCCCTTCAGCACCCAGTCCTCGCCGCGATAGGCGAACCACACGTCGCGGAACTCGACCTCGCCGCGATGGGCGCCTCGGGCGCGCGCCGATTCGATCGGCGCTGCCGGCGCGACCGCGTCGCGCACGGCGGGCTGGGTGTCGAGCAGCAGGAAGATGCGCTCGAGGCTCGCCATCGCCGACTGCATCACCGAGTACTTGGCGGACAGGTCCCGCAGCGGCATGAAGAAGCGCGTCATGAAGCGCACGAAGACCACGATCGTGCCGGCGGAGCCGTAGCCGGTCGCCTTCCAGATGACGATCGAGAACACCACGCCGGCCGCGAGCTCGACGACGGTGAAGAGCGCCGAGTCGTAGCGAATCGAGTCGATCCACGAGTCGCGGTGCTCGCCGTTCAGCGCCTCGAACTCCCGCTGATTGCGCGCCTCGCGCGAGAAGAGCTGGATCACCTTCATGCCGGTGACCGACTCCTGGAGCGTCGCGTTGAGCCGCGCGATCAGGACGCGCGAGCGCCGGAAGGCGTCGCGCACGCGCCAGCGGAACAGGAAGGCCGCGAAGGCGAGGGGCGGGATCACGGCGAAGGTCCAGGCCGCGAGCCGCGCGTCGACCACGAACAGGATCGACGCGTAACCGATCATGCGCAGCACGTCGGTCACGAGCAGCACGAGGCCCGCCGTGAACGCCTCGCTCACGTGCTCGACGTCCGAGGTCGCGCGCGTCACGAGCCGGCCCACCGGGTAGCCGTCGAAGAAGCCCATGTGGAGCTTCTGGATGTGGGCGAACGCGTCGCGGCGCAGGTCGCGCATGGCCGCCTGGCCGGTGGTGGCGAGCAGGATCGCCTGGACGTAGTCGAGCACGAGGTTCGCCAGCGACATGCCCGCGAACAGCAGGCCGAGCCACCAGATCGGGTCGAAACCCTCGGGCGCCGCCAGCGCGGCCGGCAGCTCCATGCCGATCCAGGCGTTGGTCGCGAGCCCTAGCACCAGGATCGCGCCAATGTCGAAAGTGAACGCCGGAGCCACCAGCGCGATCGACACGAAAGCGCGGCGCCGATACGGGCGGATCCAGCGCCACAGCCGCCGCAGCAGCGCGACGTCGACCGCGCGGCCGAGGTCCTCGTCCTCGATCAGCTGCTGGGCGGCGGCCGGCGCGCTCATCGCAGCTCCTCCGCCTCGACCTCGGCCAGCGCCGCGCGCCGGCGCGCCTCCGCCTCCTGGTCGCGGGCGAGGCGCGCGTACAGGCCGCCCTTCGCGAGCAGCTCGTCGTGCGTTCCGCGCTCGACGATGCGGCCCTCGTCGAGCACCACGATCAGGTCGGCGTCGCGCACGGTGGCGACGCGCGACGCGACCACCAGCACAGTGCGCCCCTCGAAGCTGCGCCGCAGCCCGGCCTGGATTGCGGCCTCGGTCTCGGCGTCCACCGCCGAGAGCGTGTCGTCGAGGATCAGGATGCGCGGGTCGAGGGCGAGCGCCCGCGCGAGCGCGGCGCGCTGGCGCTGCCCGCCCGACAGCATCACCCCGCGCTCGCCCACCAGCGTCCCGTAGCCGTACGGCAGATCCACCACGTCCTTGGCGAGCTGCGCGCGCTCCGCGGCGTCCTTCACGCGCGCCATGTCCGTCTCGGGCAGCCCGTAGGCGACGTTGTCTGCGAGCGTGAGCGAGAACAAAAAGGGGTCCTGCGGCACCATCGCGATCGCGCGACGCAGCGTCTTCAGCGGGATGCGATTCACGTCGACCCCGTCGATGAACAGCATGCCGTCGGCGATCTCGTAGAGACGCGGAACGAGCGAGGCGAGCGCCGTCTTCCCCGCGCCGACCGGCCCGACGACGCCGACCACCGCGCCGGCCGGGATGCGCAGCGAGACGTCGCGCAGCGCGGCGGCGCGCGTCTCGAAGCCGGGGTAGGCGAAGCTGAGCGAGCGCAGCTCGATCTCGCCGCGCAGCGTCTCGATCGGCTCGGCGCGCGCATCGTCGGCGATCGACGGCGGCGTGGTCAGCACCTCGTCGATGCGCGTCATCGAGGCCGTGCCGCGCTGCACGAGGTTGAACATCCAGCCGAGCATGAAGAGCGGCAGGCCGATCTCGTAGTTCATCATCATGAACGTCACGAAGTCGCCGGGCGTCATGTCCCCGGAGCGGATCTGCAGGCCACCGGCCACCAGCACGATCGCCATCCCGGAGAGCGGGAGCAGGCCCGTGAACGCAGGCATCGCGGCTCCGACGCGCGCGAGCTCGACGTTGCGCGCGTACACCTGGTCGGCGAGCGCGTCGAACTTCCCGCGCATCGTCTCCTCCATCGCGTAGGCCTTCACGACGGCGATGCCCGAGAAGGTCTCCTGGAGGTGGCTCGACATGTCCGCGAGCCCTTCCTGCACAGCGAGGTTGGCCGCGTGCATGCGCCGGCCGAAGCCGCGCGCGATCAGGAAGAACAGCGGGTACGGCAGCAGCATGAGCCCGGTGAGCGCGTGGTTCTTCGCGAACAGCGCGCTGAGCGCGAGACCCATCAGCACCGGGGTCTGCGCGAGCTGGAGCAGGCCGGGGCCGAGCATCAGGCGCACGGCGGTGAGGTCGTTCACGCAGCGGCTCATCAGGTCGCCGGTGCGCCACCGCAGGTAGAACGACGGGGGCAAGCGCTGGAGGTGCGCGAACAGGTCGTTGCGGATCTGGTACTCGACCTCGCGCGCAGCGTTGAAGATCTCGACGCGCGAGAAGTACCGGAAACCCGCGCGGGCGAGCGCGATCGCGGCCATGGCGAGGCAGGCGAGCCCGACCGCGCGGCTGGCCGCCGCGTGGCCGACGGCGTCGCCCTCGGCGACCTGCGCGTAGGCGATCACGGCGTTGGTGGCGCTGCCCATCACGAACGGGAACGCGACGAACACGAGCGCGTAGGCGAGCGTCGTGCAGACGCCCAGCACGTAGAGCCGCGCGTTGCGGCGCATGTAGTGCGCGAGCCGGCGGAACATGCGCCGGCGCTCGTCGGCGATCTGGGCGTGGGATCGGGGCTCCGCGGGCAGCGCGCTCGCGCTCACGAGCGGTACCAGGCGGCCACGCGCGCGCGGTCGAGGCCGAGGGACCAGGCTGCGAGGGCGAGCCAGTTGCGCGCCATGGTGCGCAGCACGCCGCGCGCCTGATAGCGGCGCGCCGAAGTCGTCACGGCGTCGGAGAGCAGCGCGATGCGCCCGTGGGCTCGGATGCCCCGGGCGAGATCGAGATCTTCCATGATCGGCGCCTGCGGCACGCCGCCGAGGGCGCGCAGCACCGACGTGCGCACGAACAGGGCCTGGTCGCCGTAGGGCAGCCGCGCGAGCGCGAGGCGCAGCCGCACGCCGAGCTCGACGAGCCGCAGCAGCGCGCCGCGCTCGGCAAAGCGAAACGCGAACGCGCCGCCCGCGACGCGCGGGTCGGCGAGCGCCGCGCCGACGCGCGCCGCCCAGCCGCGCGGGAGCTGCGTGTCTGCGTGCAGGAACAGCAGCACGTCGGCGTGCGACGCCGCCTCTGCGCCTGCGGCGAGCTGCCGCGCGCGCCCTGGCGCGCTCGCGATCACGCGTGCCCCGGCCGTGCGCGCGCGCCGCGCGGTGGCATCGCGGCTCCCGCCGTCGACGACGATCACTTCGGCTCCAGCTTCTCGGGCGCTCCGGATCGCGGCTTCGATGCGCTCTTCTTCGTCGCGCGCGGGGATGACGACCGCGATCCGCACGGTCGCGCACCGTAGCGCACGCGCGCGGGCTCACTGGGCGGGAGCGGGCTCCGCGGCCGCCGCCGCGCGCGGCGTGGCGATCGCGAACACCGCCACGAAGACGGCGCCGGGCTGCGCCTGCGCGGGGTCGCGCAGCGGCAGGTCGGTGGACGTCGTCTCTCCGATCAGCGCGACGCGCCCGCGCGCGCGGTCGATGGCTGCGAAGCGCCCCGCCTCGGCGGCGCCGCCGCCGAAGTAGGTCGCGTAGGCGAGCGCGCCCTTGCGGTCGAAGGCGGCGAAAAGCGCGTCGGAAGCGCCGCCAGCGAAGCCGGACTGGAGCGCACCGGCGGTCACCGGGAGGTCGCGCGAATCGGTGGTGCCGCCGACGTAGAGGTTTCCGGCGGCGTCCCAGGCCGGGCCGAAGAAGTGGTCGCGGCCCGAGCCCCCAAAGCGCGCGGCCATGCCGAGCGCGCCGTCCGCCTCGATGCGCGCGACCCAGCCGTCCGCCGCGCCGCCCTGGGAGGACGCGCCGCGAGTCGCGGGGAAGTCCGCGGACTCGGTGCCACCCGCGATCACGAAGGCGCCGCTCGGATCAGCGCTGCCCTCGGTCTCTACGTCGTCGGAGCCACTGCCGCCGAGCCACGAGAAGTATCGGAGCGCGGTGCCGTCGGGCGTCAGCTTCGCCACGAACGCGCTCGCGTCGCCGCCGCGCAAGGGCTGGAAGGCGTCCGGCGTTGGCGAGAGATCGCTGCCCTGGGTGGTGCCCGCCAGCCAGAGGTTTCCGTCGGTCGCGAGCGCCACCGCGCGCAGCGTCTCGTCGGCGCGGCGCTGCGCGTCGTCGCTGGGCCCGAAATAGGTGAGGAAGTCGAGGCGGTCGCCGCTCGGCCCGACCAGGGCGACCCAGGCGTCCTTCACGCCGCCCAGCTTCGGCTTCAGCACGCCGGGGGTCACGGGCAGGTCGCCGGATTCCATCATGCCGCCCGCCACCGCGATCCGGCCGTCTGGCAGCACCTCGATCGCGCGGATGATGTCGTCGCCGGCGCTCCCGATGTAGGTCGCCCAGCGCAGCGCGCCGTCGGGCGTGAGCGAGAACAGGAAGCCGTCCGTGGCGTCGTGGGGCCCCGCCTTGAAGCCGCCCGCGAAGCGCGTGGAGAACGCGCCCGGCGTGACCGGGAACGCGGGGCCCCCGCGGCCGCCGACGATCAGGTTGCCCGCCGGGTCGAGCGCCGAGACGTAGGCGTAGTCCTCGCCCGTCCCACCGATCACGAGCGACCAGACGTTGCGCCCGTTCGGGTCGAACTTCGCGACGATCACGTCGAAGTCGCCGAGCGGACCGATCGGCGGCGCGCTGCGCGGCCAGTCGGCCGCACGCTCGGTGCCGCCCGCGATGTAGAGATTGCCCGCGACGTCGAACACGGCGCTGCGCAGCGCCGAGCCGCCGGGGGCGCCCCAGTAGGTGGCCCAGGCGAGCTTCGCCTCGAGCTTCGCCGGAGGAGGCGGCGCCGGCGCACGCGCCTCGCCCTCTCGCCCGCACCCGAACGTCACCGCCGCCGCCGCGGCATACGCCGCCCACCGCCCCATTCGACGTCACCCCTCGCCGCAGCTTCGCAGACACCGGGCTCCGCGCGACCGTTCGGCCGCGTGCTACCCCTCGCGCCTTCTCTCAGGCGGAGACGTACCCCCATGACCAAGCAGCTCAAGCTCGGGCTCCAGCTCGGCTACTGGCAGGACAAGCCGACGCCGGGCTTCGTCGAGATCGCCCAGCAGGCCGAGAGCCTCGGCTACGACATCGTCTTCACGGCCGAGGCGTGGGGCTCCGATGCGTTCACGCCGCTCACCTGGATCGCGGCGCACACGAAGAAGATCCGGCTCGGCACGGCGGTGGTGCAGCTCTCCGCGCGCACGCCGGCGGCGACCGCGATGCACGCGATCACCCTCGACCACCTCTCGGGCGGCCGGCTGACGCTCGGCCTCGGCGTCTCGGGCCCGCAGGTGGTGGAGGGCTGGTACGGCCAGCCCTTCGACAAGCCGCTCGCGCGCACGCGCGAGTACGTCTCGATCGTGCGAAAGATCGTCGCGCGCGAGGATCCGGTCTCGAATCCGGGTCCGCACTACCCGCTGCCGTACAAGGGCCCGGGCGCCTGGGGGCTCGGCAAGCCGCTGCGCTCGATCGTCCACCCGCTGCGCCCGCGCATCCCGATCTTCCTGGGCAGCGAGGGCCCGAAGAACGTGGCGCTCACCGCCGAGATCGCCGACGGCTGGCTGCCGCTCTACTACTCGCCGTTCCGCCAGGAGGTCTACGCCGACTCGCTGAAGGCCGCGAAGCCCGGCTTCGAGATCTGCGCCGGCGTGAACGTGAACGTCACCGACGACGTGAAGGCGGGGCTGATGGCGGTGAAGCCCGGCCTCGGCTTCTACATCGGGGGCATGGGTGCCAAGCAGCGCAACTTCCACAAGGAGCTGATGGCGCGCATGGGCTTCGAGGCCGAGGCGAACAAGATTCAGGACCTGTTTATGGAGGGGAAGCGCGCCGAGGCGATCGCCACCGTGCCCGACGCCTTCGCCGACGAGATCTCGCTGGTCGGCCCGAAGGAGCGCATCCGCGACCGCCTCGCCGCCTGGCGCGAGACGCCCGTCACGACGCTGCTCTTCATGTCGCGCGACGCGAGCATGCTGCGCACGATGGCGGAGCTGGTGCTGTAGATGGCGGCCCCCTTCGCCGGCCAGGTCGCGCTGATCACGGGCTCCGCCACCGGCCTCGGCGCGGCCGTCGCGGAGCAGCTCGCGCTGCGCGGGGCGAGCGCCCTCGTGCTGAACTACTCGCGCAGCGCCGCAGAGGCGGAGGAGACCGCGGAGCGCTGCCGCAAGGCCGGCGCGGAGGTGGTCGTCGTGCAGGGCGACGTCGCGAGCGACGCCGATTGCCGCAAGCTCGCGAACGCTGCGGCGCAGTTCGGCAAGCTCGACGTGCTCGTCAACAACGCCGGCACCACGAAGCACGTGGCCCACGCGAACCTCGACGGCCTCTCCGCCGACGACTTCCACCGCATCTACGGCGTGAACGTGGTGGGCGCGTTCCAGATGACGCGCGCCGCGCGCGGGCTGCTCGAGCGCGCCGCCGACGCGAGCGGCCGCGCCTCGCCGGTCGTGATGGTCTCGTCGATCGCGGGCACCGACGGCACCGGCTCCTCGATCGCCTACGCCGCGAGCAAGGCGGCGATGAACACGATGACACTCTCGCTCGCGCGCGCCCTCGCGCCGAAGATTCGCGTCAACGCGGTCTGCCCCGGCTTCATCGACACGCGCTGGTTCGTGCAGGGCGTGGGCGAGGACGCCACGGCGAAGATTCGCGCGGCCGTGGCCGCGCGCGTTCCGCTGCGCGCGGCTTCCACCGCCGAGGACATCGCGGACAGCGTCGTGTTCCTGTGCAGCGCCGACTCGCGCCACGTGACCGGCGAGACGCTGCTGGTCGACGCGGGCCTCCACCTGCTGAGCTGACCAGGGCGCGCTGCGAGGCGCCCGCGCGGGGCCGCCACCCGATCGCCCCGCATCGCGCGCCCAGAAATCGACCTCGGCCCGCCGACTCGCCGAACTTCGGCGCGGATTGACGCTTTTTCTCGCTGCGCGCGCAGCGCCCGAGGGATTAGGTTTCGCGCGTCGCCCCGCGGTCCCGCGGAGCTTCGGCGATGCCTCGAGCCTCGACCTTCCCCAGCGCGCGGTGGCCGCATGCGCTCCTCGTCTCGGCAGCACTCGGCGCCTTGCTCTTCGCGTGCAACGGCCTACCCCTCGCCCCGCGACCCGGACTTCTCGATTTCATGGAGCTGGCGCGCGTGGCCGTGCCGGGTGGCCACGTGAGCGCGGCCGGCGGCAACTACTTCCACGCGCGCAGCGATCTCTCCCTCGACACGCGCCTCGGCCCGTTCACGCTCGGCGCGGTCTACAACAGCGCCTGGGGCTGGACCTTCAGTCTCGACGCCACCTACAAGAGCGGCACGCTGCGCGACGCAACCGGCGCGTCCATCCCCCTCGGCACCCTCGTCGCCGGCGCCGCCGCGCCGGGCACGCACTGGGTGAAGCTCGACGCGACGCGCGTGAAGACGAAGGGTGGGCTCGTCCACGAGTTCGACCCCGTCACGGGGCGGCTCGTGGCGACCCACTGGTCGAGCTCGCCCTATCCGCGCCTGCGCTTCGTTCAGGCGCAGGTCGGGGGGCAGTGGCGCACGAGCGCGGTGGAGCAGTGCACGGCAGCGAGCGCGTGCGCGCCCGTGCTCGCGCTCGGCTACGACGCGAACGCGCGTCTCGTGCGCGCCGACGACCGCGCCGGTCGCAGCGCTCGCTACGCCTACGACACGGGGGGCCGGCTCGCCGCAGCGCAGGACGGCCTCGACGTCGCGCGCGGCTGGCCGGGCGAGCGATACACGTACGCGGGTGGCTTCCTCGCCTCGATCACCAGCGCCGAGGGCGAGCGGATCGAGATCGCCTCCGACGCGCAGGGCCGCGCCACGGAGGTTCGGGCCGTCGGCGCGGGCAATCCGACCTGGCGCTTCCGCCACGGGGCCGTCGGCGCAACCGGCCTCGCGACGACGACCGTCACCGATCCGCTCGGCTTCGCGACGGCGTTCGTCGTGGACGCCTCGGCGCGGGTCCTCTCCGTGACGAACCCGCTCGGCGAGCGGACGGACTACACCTGGTCGGGACTGCGCCCCGCGTCCCGCACGCTGCCCGACGGGACTCGCACGGAGTGGGCTTGGTCGGACGACGACCTCGCGAGCGAGAGCCAGCCCTCGGGCAACCTGGTGCGCTTCGCCTATCAGGCAGACGGCGTGGACCGCGAGCGCCCGTTCGCCCGCGCCCTGCTCGAGCACGGCGACGCTCTGGGCGTGATCGAGCGCCGCGCCTACGACGCGAGCGGGAGGCTTGCAAGCATCACGAACGGCGCCGGGGAAACGACGAGCTTCTCCTGGGGCGCCGACGAAGCGTTGGCGAGCGTCACCGCGCCCGACGGCGTGACGCTGCAGCTCGCGAACACTGGCGAGCACGGCAAGGCGACCCGCGTGAGCCTCGACGGCGTCGCGTGGAGCGACCGCGCGTTCGACGCGGTGGGCAACCCGACGCGCGCCCTCGCGCCGTCGCCGTACTCGGGCGGGGCCCGCGCCTTCGCGTACGACGAGGACCGCAATCTGGCGGCGATCGTGCTGGCCGACCTGCCGCGCCCGCCCGGCAGCGCCCAGACGCACACCGTAAGGCTCGAGTACCGCAGCGACCATCGCCTCGCGCGAGTCGTTCGGCCTTACGGCGGCGAGACCCTGCTCGTGCGCGACGCGCTAGGTCGCGTGAGCGAGGAACGCGAGCTCGTCTCGCCCGGCGCAACGCCGGCGCCGGCGCCGGCCTCGACCATGCACACTTACGACGCGAACGGGCGGCTGCTCGCCTCCGAGCTCGCGAACGGGATGCGCCGCGAGCGGAGCTACGACGCCGCGGGCCGCCTCGCGTCGTTGCGCTGGCTGCGCGGCGCGACGCTCGAGGCCGAGGTCGCGTTCCAGTACGCGGCCGGCCGCTTGGTCGCCGCGCGCAGCCCCGACGCGAGCTTCGACGAGAGCTTCACCTGGGACTCCGCCGGGCGGCTGGTCGAGCAGCGCCACACGCTCGGCGAGCGTACGCGCTTCGGCTGGGACGCCCGCTCGCGCGTCGCCAGCGCCAGCTTCGTGATGCCGAACGGCATCCAGCTGGCGGAGCTCGTTGCGACCTACGACGGCGCGGACCGCCAGACGGGCCTCGCCGCGGTCGGCCTAGACCTGGTGCGCCGCACCTTCAGCGGGGGACGCGTCGCGACCGTGCTCTACGGCAACGGCCTCAACCGCCGCTCGACGCGCACCACGCCGCACGGCCTCGAGGGCGCCTGCGATCTGTTCCGTGGAGCGACGCGCATCGCCCGGGGCGACTACCAGCGCGGCACCGGCTTCGCTCCGGAGCTGCAAGCGGCGACGCTCGCGCTCAGCGGCTCGGGCGCCCTCAACGGAACGCTGGCGGAGAGCTACGCGTTCGCGGCCGAGAGCGCGCCACCCGGCGCCGACCGCCGGCTCGCGAGCGCGCTCGGCACGAGCGGCTACCCGGAGAGCTTCGCCTACGACGCCCTGTCGAACCTGGTGGAGATGGCGACCATCGAGGCGACCCCGTTCGGCGCAGCACCGGCTTCACGTACGATCGCGTTCAACGCCGAGCACAGCCGCGCCCTCGAGACGACCTGGGCCGGCTTCCTGGCCGAGACCTGGCGCCACGCCTACGACGCGGCCGGCTACGAGATCTCCCGCACCCGCCTCGCCTCGCCGACGCACCCGGCGCGCACCACCACCTTCGCCTTCACTGCGGCGGGCCAGCTCGCCTCCATCGCCACCGACGGCGTGGTCGAGACGGCCCTCGCCTACGACCCGCTCGGCAGGCGCCTCTCGCTCGAGACGAACGGCGCCCTGCGCCGCTGGCGCTTCGCGGGCGTGGTCGAGACCGACGCGGCGGACGCGCCGGTGGCGATCGACCTCGGCGACGTGCGCATCGCCTTCGACGGCGCACACCGCTACCGGCACCGCGACGTGCGCGGGAACATCCAGCTCGTGTCCGACGCCGCGGGCAGCGTGGTGAGCGCATTCCGCTACGGGGCCTTTGGCGAATCGCTCGCGCAGGGCGCCCCGAGCGACGCCGCGGGCTTCGCGAACGGCGCCGAGATCGCGACCGGTGCGGGGAGCTTCGTGCTGCTCGGCGACCGTCTCCTCGATCCACGCAGCGGCCGCTTCCTCTCCCCAGATCCGGTCTGGAACCCGCTCAACGCCTACGCCTACACGCTCGGCAACCCGGTCGACTTCTGGGACGAGTCGGGGCTTCACCCCGGGCATGCCGGGGGCGCCGACGATCACAAGGCGATCGAGCTGGCGCGCATCGAGCGCAACAGCCTGGTCGCCATGGCGGCGTCCGCGGCGATCGTCGGTGGGGTCCTGCGGTCTGCCCCCGCGATCGGCGCCGCGGTCGCTGCCGTCATCGCCGCGCTCGAGGAGCACCTGAAGGTCCGCACGCTGGAGAAGTTCCACGAAGCCGAGTACCCGGTGAGCTTCGATCCGGGCGCAATCCCCGACATCGGCGCGCCATTCCCCGGCAGCCTGGGCGAGCTCCGACTTCGGCGCGGGACGGTCACGATCTGCGACGACCCCGACATCCACCCGTGTTGACGGCCTGTCACGACCAACGCCATTCGAGGAGGACAGAATCGTGTTTCGCGAAATCCTTGCGCTGCGTCTCTTGAGCGGAGCGCTCACGGCGGTGAGCCTCTACGAGGTCTGGGCGCGCTTCGACGCGGCCGACGCGGCGACGGGAAGCTCCCTGCCCGCCAACGACGCGATCCCGTTCGCGCTCGCAGCCGCGGCCGGATTCGCCGTGGTGGCGAGTGCGCTGCGCCGCCTGGAACGCGAGCGCGCTGCGAGCCGCTGAGGGGGCTGCGCTGCGCGCACCGTCGGCGCCCGTTCGCGCGCGCCGGGCCACTCGCAGGCCAAGCTGCTAATCAACCTCGCCGTGCCGAAGAAATCGCCTGCTGCGCCTCCGACGGCTCGCGCCTACGCGCAGGCCGGCGTCGATCTCGACCGCGACGAAGGCTTCATCGACGCGATCAAGGACATCGCGCGCACGACGCACCGCACCGAGGTGTTGGCTGGCATCGGGGGCTTCGCGGGCCTCTTCAAGACGCCCGAGCGCTACAAGGATCCGATCCTGGTGGCGAGCACCGACGGCGTCGGCACCAAGCTGAAACTGGCTGCGCAGCTCGGCAACTTCGGCACGATCGGCATCGACTGCGTGGCGATGGTGGTGAACGACATCGTGGTGCAGGGCGCCGAGCCGCTCGTGTTCCTCGACTACCTCGCGATGGGTGAGCTCGACCCGGAGCTCGGCGCCGAGGCGCTGCGCGGCGTCGCCGAGGGCTGCCGCCGGGCCGGCTGCGCGCTGCTTGGCGGCGAGACGGCCAGCATGCCCGGCTTCTATCCGAAGGGAGAGCTCGAGCTGGTCGGCTTCGGCGTCGGCGTCGTCGAGCGCGACAAGGTGATCGACGGCTCGTCGATCTCGCAGGGCGACGTGCTGATCGGCCTCGCGTCGTCAGGCGTGCACAGCAACGGCTACACGCTCGTGCGCGCGGTGATCGACGCGGGCGTCGCCGCCGGAAAGTTCGACCTGCGGGACGTGCCGCCGGAGCTCAACACCTCGCTCGCGGCGGCGCTGCTCGCGCCGACGCGCATCTACGTGAAGCCCGTGCTCAACGTGGCGCGCGACTTCCAGGTGAACGGCATCGTGCACATCACGGGCGGCGGCTTCGACGGCAACATCCCGCGCGTCCTGCCCAAGGGCGTGCGCGCGCGGATCGACCCGGCGAGCTGGCCGCGCCCGCCGATCTTCGACTTCATCCAGAAGCACGGTGAGATCCTTGAGGACGAGATGCGACGCGTCTTCAACCTCGGCCTCGGCATGGTGCTGGTGGTGCGGCGCGACCACGCGAGCGACGTGATCGACCGTTTCGCCGCACTCGGCGAGCGCGCCTACAAGATCGGCGTGATCGAGAAGAAGGGCGAGGACGAAGCGGGCGTGCTGTTCGAGGACACGCCGGCGCGAGACAGATGAGCCGGGGCCTGCCGCAGGCGGCGTCGCTGCGCGCCCGCCGCTGGGATGTGGTGATGCTCGGCGGAGCGCTGCCCGGACTCGCCGCGGCGATCCGGCTCGGCATGGGCGGCCTGCGCGTGCTGGTGGTCGAGGAGGAGGCGGCGGCGAAGACGCCGGACTTCGTGCGCGAGCCGTTCTTCCTGCCGGGCGGCTTCGGCGACGGGATCGTCGACGCGTGCCTGCGCTCGCTCGGCATCCCAGTGATCGACCGCCGCGAGCTGGTGGCGAGCGACCTCGCTTATCAGGTGCTGCTACCCGACGCGCGCGTGGACGTCGGAAACGCGCACGTCACGGCCGCGGAGCTCGTCGCGTGGGGGCTCGCCAAGCCCGATCTGGCACCGGACCTGCTGCGCCGGCTCGCGGAAGCCGCGCGCGCCGAGGGAGAGGCGCTGCTCGCCGCGGACCCGGCGCGCGCTCATGCGCTGCGCGCCGGCAGGCGGCCCGCGCTCCAGGTCGCCGCGCGCGGGCTGCCAGCCGGCATGCGCGAGCTCGCTCCGCCGCTCGCGCGCTTCTTCGCCCTGCAGACGCGCGGCCTCTCGAACCTCGCGAACGCGGCGCCTCCGCCCGAGGCGCTGGCGCGCCTGCTCGGCAGCGCGCTGCTGGGCGGCACCTCGCTCGCCGATTCCCACGGCGGCGTGCGCGCGTTGCTGCGCCGGCGCCTCGCGACGCTCCACGCGGAGTTCCGCTCGCTGTCGGGGGCCTTCCAGTTCGTCGAGGTCGGCGAGCACCCCGGCATCGCGCGCGAGCAGCCCGCCGACGTGTGGATCGGCCGCACGGTCGTGCTCAACGTGCCGGTCGCGAAGCTCGCCGCTGCCCAGAAGCGCTGGGGCTTCGAAGTGCCGCGCTTCCTCGACGGCCCCGAGCCGACCGCTCGCCGCGTCTCGGTCCACTTCCGCGCGCTCGCCGAGGCGATCCCCGAGCCGCTCGCACCGCGCGCGCTGCTCGCGAGCGAAGCGGTGCCGGACGGCGTCGCGCTGTCGGTGCTGCCCTCGCCGCGGGGCGCACGCTTCGCCGAGCTGGTGGCGCGGGCCGTCGGGCCGGAGGATCCGGCCGCGGAAGCCGCCCTCGCCGCGCGCATTCGCGACGCGCTCGCCGCGCTCGTGCCGGAGGGCGACGCGCGCCTCGTGATGGGTCCCCTCGCCGAGCGCCCGGTCTGGGACGACGACGCCGCGCTGCTCGACCCGGAGCGCGGCGTCGACATGTCGCAGCTCCCGCCGCTCCGGACGGGCGGCCGCAGGCCCGTCTTCCGCTTGCCCCGCGAGGCGGCCGCGGCGCTCGGCGTCGAGGGCGATCTCCTGCTCGGCTGCCAAGCGGGCGACGCGATCCGCGCGGAGCTGGGCTAGTTGAGCGGGGGACTCGGACGAGACGCGACGCGGCGCGGGGCGTTCCTGCGGCTCCTCCGCTACGCGCGGCCGTACTGGCCCGTGCTGCTGGCGGCGGTGGTGTGCGCGGGCGCCTTCGCGGGCGGTCGCACCGGCCGGCTCGTGATCCTGAAACCGATCCTCGAGGAGGTTCGGCTTCCGAGCGGCGCCGCGAACATCGGCATCGGCGACGTGCTCGACGCCATGCGCGGCGAAGTGAAAGCGCCTCGGAACGCGGCCGAGGGCGAAGCCACCGCGCACGCCGTGCTCGCCGCGGTCCAGCGCCACTGGCCGCGCTTCGCCGTCGCCCTCGCGCTCACCTTGCTGCTCGTCCCGCCGGCGCATTTCGGGCAGGAGTACTTCTCCCAGTACCTGCTCGGGCGCGTGCTCGTGGACCTGCAGCGCGACCTGTGCGCCAAGCTGCTCGCGCTGCCGCTCGGCTTCCACCAGCACACGAGCCGCGGCGAGACGCTCTCGCGCGTGCTCAACGACACGATGAAGGCGCACGCCGCGCTCGACCAGTTCTTCGTGGACGTCGTGCAGTCCACGGTGATGCTGGCCGTGACGATCACGGCGCTGTCGTTCGTGTCGTGGCAGCTCACGCTCGCGGTCGCGCTGGTGGCGCCGCTGCTGGGCGGCGCGATCGCGGTCTTCGGGCGCGAGATCAGAAAGCGCGCCGAGCGCCGTCAGGAGAGCCAGGCGTACATGACCCAGCGCCTGATGCAGATCCTCGCCGGCATCAAGATCGTGAAGGCCTTCAAGGCGCAGGAGGGCGAGGCGCGCGGCTTCGCCGCGGAGAACCTCCGTTACTTCCGCCGCAACATGAAGGTGATGAAGAACCGCTCGCTCTCGCGCTCGGTGGTCGAGTTCCTGTCGAGCCTGATCGCGATCTCGATCGTGCTGGTCGGCCTGTTCGCGCTGGTGCGCGGGGTGTGGGGCCTCACCGTGCCGACGCTGCTCCTGTTCTCGGGCATCATGATCCAGGCGTATCGCCCGATGCGCGACTTCTCGCGCGCTTGGACGCGCCTCCAGGAGGCGGTGCCGTCGGCGGCGCGCTTCTTCGACGTGCTCGACGCCGCGGAGGAGGTCCCCGATCCGCCGGGCGCCCTCGACTGCAGCGGCGTGCAGCGCGGGATCGCGCTGCGCGACGTCTCGTTCTCCTACGGCCGCGAGCCGGTGCTGAAGGGCATCTCGCTCGAGGTGCGCGCTGGCGAGATGGTGGCGATCGTCGGCAAGACCGGCAGCGGCAAGACTACGCTCGCCGACCTCTTGCTCCGGCTCTACGACCCGGAGGCGGGCGCGATCGAGGTGGACGGCGTCGACCTGCGCCGCCTGAAGCGCAACTCCTGGCTCGACCACGTGGCCGTCGTCACCCAGGACCCGTTCCTGTTCGCCGGAACGATCCGCGAGAACATCCTGTACGGACGCCCGAGTGCGAGCGAGGCGGAGCTGTTCGCGGCCGCGCGCGCCGCGCACGTCGACGAGTTCGTGGCGCGCTTCGACGCCGGCTACGACACCGACGTCGGCGAGGCAGGCACCGCCCTCTCCGGCGGCCAGCGCCAGCGCATCACCATCGCCCGCGCGATCCTCAAGAAGCCCGACGTGTTGATCTTCGACGAGGCCACGAGCGCCCTCGACGCCGAGAGCGAGCGCCTCGTGCAGGACGCCATCGACGCTTTGCTCGCGGGCCGCACCACCTTCGTGATCGCGCACCGGCTCTCGACCGTGCGCCACGCCGACAAGATCCTCGTGCTGCGCGACGGCCAGATCGCGGAGCTGGGCTCGCACGACGAACTCATGCAGCGCGGCGGCGCCTACGCCGAGCTGATGCGCGCGCAGGAGTTTTCGGCGTAGAAGACCGAGCCGCCCGCGCGGCCCCCCCGCGCGTGCGTCAGCTCCGAACGCGCTCCACGCTCAGTACGCCCTTCACCTTGGCCAGCTCCTTCATCAGGGCGTTCAGCACCGCCGCGTCGGTCACCCACAGGTCGAAGGCGTGGGTGGCCGTGCGGTCCTCGTGGGTCGTCACCTGCGCGCCGCCGATGTTCACGGAGGCGGCCGAGATCACCTTGGTCAGCTTTGCCAGCACGCCGGGCTCGTCGCGCGTCGTCACCTTCACGCTCACGCGCCGGGGAACGCCGGCCTCCATGTCCCATTGCACGTCGATCTTGCGGCTCGGATCGAGCGCGAAGATCGAGCGGCAGTCGCGGGTGTGGACGGTCACGCCGCGGCCGACCGTCACGAAGCCGGTGATCTCGTCGCCGGGAATCGGCGAGCAGCACTGCCCCATGCGCACCAGCACGTCGCTGTGGCCGTTCACGCGGATGCCCGTGCCGCTCGGCTTCTCGCGCCTGCCGAACATCGAGCGCAGGCCGCGAACCGGCGGCTCCGCCGGAGCCTCGGGAGCCGCTTCCTCCTCGCGCCAGTCCGGGCGCAGCAGCTTCACCACGTCGCCGGGCTCGATGCGGCCGTAGTGGACGGCCGCGAACAGGTCCTCGACCACGCCCTTTGCGTGCTTGGCCGCGAGGTCGTCGAGCTTGCCGTCGTCGACGGCGCGAGCGAGCGAGATCCCGGCGCGGCGCAGCGCCTTGTCGAGCACGCTGCGCCCGATCTCGCGGGCGCGCGCGTTCTCCTCTTCGCGCACCGCGTGGCGGATGCGGCTGCGCGCCTTGCCGGAGATCGCGAAGTCGAGCCAGTCCTTCTTCGGCCGCTGCTGCGGGCTCGTGAGGATCTCGACGGTGTCGCCGCTCGCGAGCGGATGGTGCAGCGGACGTTGCATGCCGTTCACGCGCGCGCCGATGCAGCGGTCGCCGATCTGGCTGTGGATCGCGTAGGCGAAGTCGAGTGCGGTGGCGCCGGTGGGCAGGTTGAACACGTCGCCCTTCGGCGTGAAGACGAACACCTCGTCCGGGAACAGGTCGACCTTCACGACGTCGAGGAACTCGTTGGGATCCGCGAGCTCGCCCTGCCGCTCGAGCAGCTGGCGCAGCCAGGTGAACTTCTGGTCATCGCGCGCATTGCCCGCCTGGCCCTTGTATCGCCAGTGCGCGGCGATGCCCATCTCCGCGAGCTCGTGCATCGCGCGCGTGCGGATCTGGATCTCCATGCGCTCGCCGTAGGGTCCGATCACGGTCGTGTGCAGCGACTGGTATCCGTTCGCCTTCGGCAGCGCGACGTAGTCCTTGAATCGCCCCGGCACGGGCGGCCAGGTGGCGTGCACGAGCCCGAGCGCGTGGTAGACGGCGGCGTGATCCGCCTCGAGGATGATCCGGAACGCGACGAGGTCGTAGATCTTCTCGAGCGAGACGCCCTGCTTTTGCATCTTCGCGTGGATCGAGGAGAGATCCTTGACGCGGCCCGCCACCTCGCCGGCGAGGCCGGCGGCGTCGAGCTTCGCCTGGAGGATTTGCTTCACCTCGGCGACGTAGCCCTCGCGCTCGACCTTGCGCACGGTCACGACGCGTTCGAGCTCGGCGACCGCCTCCGGATGCAACGTGCGGAAGGCGTGCTCCTCGAGCTCGCGCTTCATCCAGTAAATGCCGAGCCGGTGCGCGAGAGGCACGTAGATGTCGAGCGTCTCCTGCGCGATGCGCCGTGCCTTGTCGTCCGCCAAGAAGCGGATCGTGCGTATGTTGTGCAGGCGGTCGACCAGCTTGATCAGCAGGATGCGGATGTCTTTCGACATCGCGACGAGCATCTTGCGGAAGTTCTCGGCCTGGCGTTCGCGGACCGAGGTGAACTCGACCTTCGCGATCTTGGTGAGGCCCTCGACCAGGAACGCGACCTCGTGCCCGAACAGCTGCTCGATCTCCTCGAGCGTCGCGAGGGTGTCCTCGACCGTGTCGTGGAGCAGCCCGGCCGTGATCGTCACCGCGTCGAGCCGCATGTCCACGAGAATGCCGGCCACCTCGAGCGGGTGGATCAGGTAGGGCTCGCCGGAGTGCCGCTTCTGGTCCTTGTGGACCTTCGCGGTGAAGACGTAGGCGCGCTGGAGCAGCCCGAGATCCGAGTCCGGCGCGTACTCGAGCACGCGGTCCGCGATGTCGTTGAAGCGCAGCACTGGGCGAAGTCCGGCCTCCGAACGAGCAACCGTAGCGGGGCGCGACTCTTGGAGGATCGGCAGGACGGGCGACGGGGCGGAGGGGGGTCGGAGGGCGGAGACGCGGTCTGGCGGCCGCGGGGGGCCGCTGCCAGACCGCGACGGTCGACCGGGGCCGGACCCCACCTGTAGAGGAAGGGCGGGATCGGGGGCGGCATCGAGCCGCCCCCGATCCCGCTGCCTTCGCCGCGCTGCTCGGACGAGTTCAGCCCTCGGGAATCGGGAGGACGCCCCTGAGAGAATCGACGACTTGCGCGCGGTCCCAACGGGCTTTGGCGGAGGTGGGGTTGCCGGAGCGTTCGGCGGCGATGATCGCGAGGAGGGCGTCGGTGGCGCGGTCGACGTCGTCGTTCACGATCGCGTAGTCGAAGGCGTGGACGGCGCGCAGCTCGGCGTCGACGGCAGCGAGGCGGCGCGCGATCGCGTCGGGTAGATCGGTGCCGCGGCCCAGCAGGCGTCGCTCGAGCTCGGCGCGCGAGGGCGGCAGCAGGAAGACGAAGCGCGCGTCGGCGCGGCGCTCGCGGAGCTGGAGCGCGCCCTGGACGTCGACCTCGAGCAGCAGGTCTCGGCCCGCGGCGAGCGGCGGGTCGAGGGCGGCCCAGCTCGTGCCGTAGAGGTTGCCCGCGTACACCGCGTGCTCGACGAAAGCGCCCTCGGCGACCAGGCGCTGGAACGCGTCGCGCGAGACGAAGTGGTAGTCGCGCCCATCCTGCTCGCCGGGCCGCATCGGCCGCGTGGTGTGGGAGATCGAGAAGGCGATCTGCGCGTCGCGCGCGACGGCCTTGCGGCAAACGGTGGTCTTGCCGGTGCCCGACGGCGCGGACACGACGAAGGGGATTCCGCGCCCGCGCGCGTCCGGGCTCACGCGATCTCCGCCTCGCCGCTCTCGATGCGCGCGCTGACGGTCTCGGGATTCACGGCGGACATCACGACGTGGCCGGAGTCCATCACCAGGATCGAGCGAGTGCGCCGGCCCTGGGTCGCATCCACCAGCAGGTTGCGGTTCTCGGCCTCCGTGCGCAGGCGGCGGCTCGCCGACGACTGCGCCGACACCACCGCGACGACGCGCGCGCGCACCACCACGTTGCCGTAGCCGACGCTCAGGAGCTTGGGTTCCTTGCCGTCCGTCATGTGCACTGCGAGCGCCCTCCCGCTCGCACTCCTCGTTCAGTGCGCCGCGCGCGTCACTCCACGTTCTGGGCTTGCTCGCGGATCCGATCGATCTCCGTCTTCAGGTCGACCACGCGCTGCGCGAGCGGCGCGTCGCCGGCCTTCGCCGCGAGCGTGTTGGCCTCGCGCGCGAGCTCCTGGGCGAGGAAGTCGAGGCGGCGCCCGACCGGCTCCTCGGCAGCCAGCGCGGCGACGAACTGCTCCACGTGGCTGGCGAGCCGCGCGAGCTCCTCGCTCACGTCGAGCCGCTCGGCGGCGAGCGCGACCTCGTGGTAGAGGCGCCCCTCGTCGAGCAGTCCGGTCTCGGCGCGGAGCTGCTCGGCGCGCAGACGCATGCGCTCGCGCACCGCGCGCTGCACCTCGCCCGCGCGCGCGCCCAGCTCGGCGACCAGGGCGCTCACGTTCGCGAGGCGCGCGCCGAGCTCGCGCGCGAGCGCGGCGCCCTCGGCGCTGCGCATCGCCAGCGCCGCGTCCGCGGCGCGCGCCACCGCTTCGAGCAGCGGCGCCGCGGCCTCCTGCTCGCGAGCGGCCACCTCGACCGTGCGCACGACGCCGGGCATCGCCAGCAGCTCCGCGACCCCGATGCGGTCGATCACGCCCGACTCGCGCGCCAGCTCGCGCGAGAGCGCGAGGTACTTCTGGACGAGCTCGCGATCGACCTCGATCTCGGCGCGCGGCGCGCTGCCCGGCGCGAGCGCCACAGAGAGCTCGACCTTGCCGCGCGCGAAGCGCTGGGCGACCGCGCGGCGCAGCTCGGGCTCGAGCCCGCCGAACGTGCGCGGCAGCCGGAGCGTGAGGTCGAGGTTGCGCTGGTTCACCGAGCGCACCTCCACCGCGAAGGTCGCCCCGGCTGCCTCGAAGGACGCGCGGCCGAAGCCTGTCATCGAGCGAATCACGCGCGGCCTCGAGTTGTTGGGGAGCTCCGCGCCTGCGTGCGAAGCCGGAGAGCGCCGCACTCTACGAGGGGCCTCGGGCCTGGGCAACCGATCGCGCCGCCGTGCGCCCGGCGCGCTGGACTCCTTAGCATGTGCGAATGCGCATTCCGTTCCGGCTGTGGCGGCTCGTGCTGCGCGACGTGTGCGTGTACGCGGGCATCGGGCTGCTCGCCTTCGGCGGCGTGTTCGTGCTCCAGAACCTGCTGCGCCAACTCGAGGATCTGATCGGCCTCGGCGTGCGGCTCGGCGACGCGCTCGCGCTGTTCGCGGCCGTCGCGCTGTTCCTGTCGGGCTACCTGCTGCCGATCGCGCTGTTGTTCGGCGTGCTCGTCGCGCTCGGCCAGCTCTCCGCCAACAGCGAGGTGCGCGGGGCGCGCGCGCTCGGCGTCTCGCTGGCGCAGCTCGCCGCCCCGGTGTTCGCGCTCGCGCTCGCCACGAGCTGGGCGACCGGCGTGCTGCTCGGCGAGAAGGAGCCCGAGGCGCGGCGGCGGCTCGTGGAGGTCGCCGCGCAGATCGCCGGGCGCGGCGGTCTGATCCAGTCGGGCGTGCTGTCGGCCCTCGACCGCGCAGGCGAGCGGCTCGTGCTCGCCGACTCGCGCGACGAGAGTGGACGCCTGCACGGCGTGTTCGTCTCCGATCGCACCGATCCGGCGCGACCCTTCGTGGTGACGGCGCGCGAGGGCGAGTTCGCGCTCGACGCCGCGACCCGCACCGCGCACCTGCGCCTGCGCGACGGCGAGATCCAGCTCGAGAGCGCCGAGCGCGGAGACGACCGGAGCCAGCGCGTCGTGTTTCGCAGCCTCGACTACTCCTTCGACGTGAGCGCGGTGAAGCTGCTCTCGAAGAAGCTGCGGCCTCGCGAGCTGAGCGAGGCGGAGCTGCACGCGGCGATCGCGCGCCTCGACGCGGGGTTCGCGCCGCCGCCGGGCTCGCGCGAGCCGACACGCGAGCAGTACGAGATACAGCTCCAGCGCCGCGCCGCGCTGCCCTTCGCGCCGCTCGTGCTCGCGGGGCTCGGCGTTCCGCTCGCGCTGAGCCAAGCGCGCAGCGGCCGCTCGCGCGGCGCGCTCGTCTGCGCGGCGATCGCGATCGCCTACTACGTCGCGCTCTCCGCAGCCGAGTACGCGGCGAAGGAGTCGCTGCTGCCCGCGTTCGTCGCGCTCTGGCTGCCGAACGTCGCGTTCGGCTCGCTCGCGGTGTTTCTGCTCGCGCGCGCGCGCCACGCGGAGACGTGAGGTGGACGCGGCGAGCGCGCCCGAAGGCTTCGTGGGCGAGCGCAGCGACGCTGCGCTGACGCTCGTGCGCGCGGAGCTGGCCGACGCGGCGCGCGCGCACGGGCTGTTCGGATCGGAGGGGATCGCGCGGGCGCTCGCGGCGGGCACGGCGCTCGCGGGCGGACGCGGGCCGGTGGCGGTGCTCGACCTCGCGCGCGCGGATGGGGTCGCCGTCGAGCTGGTGGTGCGCAAGCTGCGGCACGGCGGCCTGCTCGGACCGCTGCTCGGCGCTCGTTACCTCGGTCCCGAGCGCGTGCTGCGGGAGCTCTCCGCCACGAGCGCGCTGCGGACCGCGGGTGCGCCGGTGCCCCGCCCCCTGCTCGCGCTCGCGCGCCGCCGCGCCGGCCCGTTCTGGGAGTGCGCGATTGGAACGGAGCGCGCGCCCGGCGTCACGCTGGTCACGGCGCTGCGCGGCGCGCCGGACGCCGCCTCGCGCGCGGCGGCGCTCTCGGCGTGCGCCGCGGCGGCTCGCGCCTTCCACGACCGCGGCGGGCGCCACGCCGATCTGAACGCCGCGAACCTGCTGGTCGACGCGTCGAGCGCGCCGCCGCGCGCCTTCGTGATCGACCTCGACCGGGCGCGCGTGGCCGCTCGCGTCGACGCGGCGCGCCGCGCCCGCGAGCTCGCGCGCCTCTGGCGTTCGCTCGCGAAGCATGGCGCTGCGACGCGCCTCGCACCCGCCGAGCGCGACGCCTTCGTGGCCGCCTACTGCGCCGGCGACGAAGCGCTGGGACGTGCGCTGCGCGCGCAGCTGCGCGGGGCCGAGCGGCGCAGCGCGCTGCACGCCCTTCGCCATCCGCGCCGCTGAGGCGAGCGGCGCGCGCCCGGCCGCCGCCGTCCGCTCACTTCGCGACGTCGCTGGGCCCGTGCAGCCCGCACTGCGGGAACGCGCCGAAGAAGCCGTGCTCGTAGAGCCCGTAGCCCACGCGTCCGCTGTACTCGAAGCGGCCGACCTGGTCGACGACGCCGTACTGGCCCAGCGCCACCACCTCGTCGTGCTTCCGCTCGAGGCTCTGCACCACCAGCTCTCCTCGATGCATGCCGTGGCGCCAATCCGCGTCCATCCCGTAACCGGTGCCGATCGAGATCATGCACGGCAGGATCGGCGTACAGCGCACTTCGATGGCTCCGCCGGGCGCGTCGGGGAACGAGATGGTGGAGCCGCGCAGCATGCGCGTGCCCGGCGCGAGCTCGTGTCGGTAGGAAGGCCGCCCGAGGTGCTCGGCCGGGCGCGAGGCATCGGCCCAAACGCGCACGCCCTCTTCGAGCGCGCGCACGCCTGCGGCGGTCTCCTGACAGATGTAGAGAATCGAATGGTCGGCGAACTGCATGGGGAAGTAGTTCCACATGCCGCTCATCGACATCTCGCCCTGGCGGATGCCGGGGTGCTCCGGCTCGCCCACCGGTCGCACGCCCCAGGAGCGGTCGCGCGTGCCCCACCAGCGGTCGCGCGTGACGGCGATGCGCTCGCCGGCCACGGTGAGCGTGCCCGCCCAGGTGCCGGTCTGCGCGAAGCGGGAGGTGTCGAACAGCACGCGCCCGTGACTGCGGATGAGCTGGTTCGGCTCCTGCCACGCGGGCATCGCGCCTTCCCAGGTCACGTCGAAGGAGATCGCGTGCTCCGTCGGCTCGAGCACGAAGCGCAGCTTGCGCAGCGGCTCCAGCACCTCGATGCGGAACGGTCCGACCGAGAGATCGCTCCGGTCGCCCAGCTCGCGGGAGGCGCGCACCACGCGGTGATGCGGGCCGCGCCGCACGCAGGCGAAGGCGTCCTGCGTCCCGAGATTCGGGTAGACGCCCATGCCCATGATCAGGAACAGCTCGTCCGAGGAGCCGTGCAGGTTGAAGTAGTACCGGTCGTAGAAGTTGCGATCGCTGGTCGCGACGAAGCGAACGGGCTGCGCGGTCTGGTGGACGGGAAAGTCGTCCCAGGCGGAGATCACGTGCGGTTCCTCGAGAAGCCGCGCACTGTAGTGCAGGGTCCGCCGCCTCGGCGCGCGGCGTCTTGCGCTAGAGCCGCGCCTCGAGCCAGAGGAGGAACTTCTCCGGCTCCTCGACTGACGTGTCGAGCGCGAGCACGCGGACGTCGGCGCCCGCGCACCATGCCGGGTCGAGCTTCACCGCGTCCTTCTCCGTCGTGATCCAGAGTGCCGCCTCGGCGGCGAGGCCCGACAGGTCGCGCGCGGCGTAAAGGTGGTGATCCGCGAACGTGCGCTCTGCAACCACGCGCGCGCCGAGCGACCGGACCGTGCGATGCAGCGCGTGCGGCTGGGCGAGCGCCGAGAGTACGCCGACCTCGCGGCCCGCGAGAGCGGCGGGCGAAGCGTCCGGCGCCTGCCCGAGGCGCGCGCCCAGCGGCCGCAGCGAGGCGGGTGTTCGGGTCACGGCGAAGCGCGCAGCGGCGGGTGCGGCGCGGGCGATGCGCACCGCGTCGCGCTCGGGGAGGGCTCCGCCCGTGACGAGCAGCCCGTGCGCGCGCGCGAGCCCAGCGATCGGCTCGCGCAGCGGGCCGCGCGGCAGCACCGCGCCGTTGCCCAGGCCGTCCGCTCCGAACGCGACCAGCTCGACGTCGCGGGCGAGCGCGTGGTGCTGGAAGCCGTCATCGAGCACGAGCACTTGGGCGCCGAAGTCGGCGATCGCGCGCGCGCCGGCGAGCGCCCGCTCGCGCGCGACGAGCACGGGCACGCCGGGCGCGAGCTGGGCGAGCAGCAGCGCCTCGTCTCCGACCACGCCCGCCGACTCGAGCGCGCGGCTGCCGTCGCCGGCGAGGTGCACCGCTGCGCGCGGCTTCCCGCCGTGGCCGCGCGAGAGCAGCGCGACGCGGAGTCCGCGCGCCCGCAGCCGCGCGGCGATCCACGCTGCCAGCGGCGTCTTGCCCGTCCCGCCGACCACGAGATTGCCGACGCTCACCACGCGCGCCCCGAGCCGGGCTCGCGGAACGACTCCGCGCTCGTACGCGGCGCGATGCGCTGCCGCGCCCGCAGCGTATGCCCACGACGCCGCCGCGAGCGGCGCGAGGGCGACGCGCTGCGCGAGCGCGGGCGACCGTTCGTCGAACCACGCGGGCCGCTTCATCGCGCGTCCGCCGCGAGGCGCTCGATCAGCCCGAGCGTGCGTGCCAGCGCGCCGCGATTCGCCTCGAGCGCCGCGCGGCCCGCAGCGCCGAGCGCGCGGGTGCGCTCGGGGTCGCGCAGCGCGCCGACCACGGCGCGCGCGAGATCGGGGGCGTCCGCCACGCGCTGCCCCGCGCCGCAGCCCGCGAGCAGCTGCGCCGCCTCGCGCACGTTTTCGACGTGCGGGCCGTGCAACACCAGCCGCGCGCACTGCGCGGGCTCGAGCAGATTGTGTCCGCCGACGCCCGGCGCGAGCGAACCGCCGACGAAGGCGACGCTCGCGCGCGCCCACAGCGCCGGCAGCTCTCCCAGCGTGTCGAGCACGAGCACCTCGCCCGGCCGGAGCGGAGCGCTGTCCGGCACGCTGCGCGCGCGCACGCGCCGGCCGCGCGCCAGCGCCAGCACCTCGTCCGCGCGCTCGACTCGACGCGGCGCCAGCACGAGCGCCGCGGGCAATCCGGCCGCCTCGGCGGCTGCGAGCGCCGCGAGCGCCGCCTGCTCTTCCCCCGGATGCGTGCTGCCCGCGACGATCAGGGGCACGTCGCCGAGGCGCTCCGCGAGGTCGCGGGCGAGCGGCGCCTCCGCTTCGTCCGCTTCGAGCTTGAGGTCGCCGGTCACGGAGACCCGCGCTTGGTCTGCTCCCAGCGCGACGAAGCGTTCCGCGTCGCGCGCGCTGCGGGCGCCGATCCCATCGACTCGCGCGAGGAGGCGCTTCACCAGCGGCCGCAGGCGCGCGTAGCGCGGGAAGCTGCGGTCTCCGATGCGCGCCGACACGATGGCGACGGGAACGCCGCGCGCGTGGGCGAGGCCGATCCACACGGGCCACAGCTCCGTCTCCACCAGCACGAGCGCGCGCGGGCTCACGCGATCCAGCGCGCGGGCGACGCACCACGGGTGATCGAGCGGCGCGAACCCGGACGGCACGCCGGGGGCGAGCTCGCGCCAGAGCGTGCGGCCGGCGAGGCTGGTCGCGGAGCCCGCCAGCGCGGCGCCGCGCGCCGCCAGCGCGCGCGCGAGCCGCGCCGCCGCGCGCACTTCCCCGGCGCTCGCGCCGTGGAGCCAGATCGGTCGCGCACCGGCTGCGGCCCGATGCGCGCCGAGCCGCTCGGCCAGGCCGATTCGCCAGCTCGGGCGCAGCGCGCAGCCGAGCGCGAGCGGCGGCGCGAGCAAGAGCGCCGAGAGCGCGGCGCCGAATTGACCGAGCGGCGAGAGCCCGGCGTGCGTCGACACGGACTCAGCGCCCCGCGAGCAGCTCGCGCGCGAGCGCGGCCGTGCGCTGCGCGGCGCCGCCGGCGCCAAGCGCCTCGCGTACTCGCGCCAGCCCTGCCAGCTGCCGGTCGCGCGCGGGCCCGGCGAGCAGGTCGCGCAGCGTCTCGGCGATCCGCGCCGGCTGCGCGTGCTCCTGGAGCAGCTCCGGCACGACGCGTTCACCGACGATCAGGTTCGGCATCGCCCAGTGCGAGAGCCGGACCAGGCGGCGCATGGCGAACGCGCTCGCAGCGGGAACGCGCGCCGCCACGACTTGCGGCGTGCCGAGCAGCGCCACCTCCACCGTGACGGTGCCCGGCTTGCTGAGCGCAACGTCGGCCGCGCGCGCCAGCTCGTGCGTGCGCCCCTCGACGAGCGCCACGTCCATGAGTCGCGGCAGGCGCGCTGCGCGCAGCGCCGCCTCGGCGTCCGAGCGCGCGAGCGACGGCGCCACGCCGAGCGCGAAGGCGACGCGCGGATCGAGGGCGTGCAGGGCGCGCGCGGCCGCGAGTTGCAGCCCGGCGTTGTGCGCGACCTCGTTGCGCCGGCTGCCGGGCAGCAGCGCGACGAGCGGGCGCTCGGGCGCGAGCCGGAGCGCCGCGCGGCATTCAGCCGGCGTGCGCAGCGCGAGCGGTGCCAGCCGATCCACCAGCGGGTGCCCCACGAACTCGACGCGCAGCCGCGTTCCCGCGTAAGCGGCGGGCTCGAACGGGAAGATCACGGCGAGCGCGTCGGCACGCGCGGCGAGCTTGGCCGCGCGGCCGGGGCGCCAAGCCCAGATCTGCGGGCTGACGAACCACAGCGCGCGCAGGCCGAGGCGCTTCGCGCGGCGCGCGAGGGGCAGGTTGAAGTCGGGCGAGTCGACGAGCAGCACGAGGTCCGGCCGCTCCTCGCGCAGGGCGCGCGTCATGCGCCGCCAGGCGCGCGCCACGCGGCCGAGGTCGCCGAGCACCTCGAACAACCCGCCGATCGCGAGCTCGCGCTGCGGCACGACGATGCGCGCGCCCGCCTTCGCGAGCGCGGGCCCGCCGAGCGCGACCACCTCGAGGCCGGGCTCCGCCGCGTGCCAGGCCTCGATCACCGCCGCGGCGTGCATCTCGCCGGAGGCGTCGCCGGCGGAGACCAGCACGCGCGTCACGCGAGCGCGCCCTCGGGCGGGATCGCGGCGGCGATGCGCAGCGCGGTGCGCAGCGCGGCGAGGCCCTGGTCACCGCCGCCGGCGACGGGCCGCCGCTCACGCACTCCCTGCACGAAGGCGCGCAGCTGATTCGCAAGCGCGTCCTCGCGGTCGATGCGCAGCGTCTCGAAGCACACTCTGCGCTCGCCGCCGGCGCCCGCCGCCGCACGCTGGCCGATCGTCACGGTGGACTCGAGGAAGTCGATCGAGAAGTAGCCGTCGGGCTGGAAGAAGCGCAGCTTGCGCATCGGCCGCTGGGAGACGCGGCTCGCCGTGAGATTCGCGACGCAGCCGCCCGCGAACGCGAGCCGCGCGTTGCAGATGTCGGTGCTGCGCGTGAGCACCGGCACGCCGATCGCCTCGACGCGCTCGGGCTCGCCGCCCACCAGGCGCTGCACGATGTCGACGTCGTGGATCATCAGGTCCAGCACCACGTCGATGTCGAGGGAGCGACCCGGGAAGGGACCGAGGCGGTGAGCCTCGAAGAAGAGCGGCCGCGCGGCGCGCGCGGCGACGCTGCGCATCGCGGCGTTGAACCACTCCAGATGGCCGACCTGGAGCACGCGTCCGCGCGCCTCCGCGAGCGCGACGAGCTGCGTGGCCTCGGCGAGCGTCGTGGCGATCGGCTTCTCCACCAGCACGTCGAGCCCCGTTTCCAACGCCAGCGCCACCAGCTCCGCGTGCGCGGCGGTTGGGACCGCCACGATCGCGGCGTCCGCGGCGGCGAAGGCCTCGCGCGCGTCCATCGTCGCGAGCGCCCCGTACAGATCCCCCGCCGCCTGCGCTCGATCCAGATGCCGGTCGCACACGGCAGCGAGCGCGACGCTCGCATCCGCGCGCGCGAGCGCGGCGACCTTCTCCGCGTGGAAGCGGCCCATGTGCCCGACGCCCACCACCGCGAGGCGAAGCGGCTTCATGCGCCGGGGCTCCGCCCATCCACGCCGAACACGGCGACGCCCGCGCGCTCCGCCTCGCGCGCGAGCTCGTCGCGGTCGAGCACGAGCGTGCGGCCCGCCTCGACGGCGAGCGCCGTGCCGCCGCCTGCCGCCAGCGCGCGCACGGTGTCCGGCCCGACCGCGGGGACGTCGAAGCGCGGATCCTGCTGGGGCTTCGCTGCCTTTACGACGCAGGCGGGCCGCCCGCGCTCGGCGAACGAGAGGCCGCGCGCGATCG
Source organism: uncultured Spirochaetales bacterium (assembly GCA_964460485.1). Taxonomy (GTDB): domain Bacteria; phylum Myxococcota_A; class UBA9160; order UBA9160; family UBA6930; genus VGRF01. The sequence continues at coordinate 7,609 of CAYWRY010000025.1, read as the reverse complement.
CCGCGTCGGTGCCCTCGATGGCCTCGAGCGCGAGCACGGCACGGGCCTGCACGACCACGCTCTGTCCCACGTCGACGCCGCCGAGCGCGCGGGCGACCTCCAGGCCGAACGCGGCGTCGTCGCGCTCTGCGTCGCTCGGCGCGCGGCCCGCGACGTGGCCCGCCGGCGCGACGAGCTCGGGCGCCAGCGCGAGCTGGCTCGCCAGCGGGTGCCCTTCGGCCTCGAGCAGGGCGGCGATCGCGCCGAGCAGCGAGTCGTCGCGCCGGTCCCGCGCGCCGGCGAGGAGCCCGAGCGCGCGCGCGTCGGGCCGCAGCGCATCGCGGCGCTGCCACAGGAACGCCTTCGGCACCTTGCCCGCGAGCGCGACCTCGCGCGCGCCGGCGCGGCCGATCGACGCGAGCATGCGCGAGAGCTCGCCGAGGTGCAGCCACTCGCAGGTGTCGGCCTCGGCTTCCAGAACGGCGTCCGCCAGCGCCACGAGGGCCACCGCGTGCACGCGCCGCCCGTTCTTTTGCGCGCTGCGCGCGAACAGGAGCGGCAGGCGCCCGGCTCCCGCGACCACCGCGAGCGGAGCAGCGTCAGCCATGGGCGCACCGGCCGGACATCGCTCCCACTCTACTCCTGTCGCCGCGCACCCGCGGACGCGATGCCGCGGGCGGCGGGGCCCTGGCGCGACGGCGAGCGGACGCCGCGCGCTAGCGGCTGACTCCGCGCTCGGACATCTCGAAGAACGCCACGAGCCGCGCGACCTCGTCGCTCTTGAAGTTGGCGGCGCGCACGCGATCGAGCGCGGGCTCGAGGCGGAGCTTGCTGAAGAACAGCACGTGGAACGCGCGCTTCAACTCGTCGCGCACCTCGGCGGCGACTCCCCTGCGCTTCAGCCCCACCACGTTGAGCCCGCGCAGCGTGGCGCGCTCGCCAGCGACGAGCGCGAAGGGCGGCGCGTCGAGCGTCACGCCGGAGAGCGCCGCCACCATCGCCGACTCGCCAATGCGCGCGTACTGGTGGACGCCGGAGAGGCCGCCGATCGTCGCGAAGTTCTCGACCACCACGTGGCCCGCGATGGCGACGTGGCTGGCGACGATCACGTGCGAGCCGATCTGCGCGTCGTGCCCGATGTGGGCGCCGTTCATGATCAGGTTGTCGTCGCCGATGCGCGTGCAGCCGCCGCCGCGCGGCGTGCCCACGTGGATGCTGCTGTGCTCGCGGATCACGTTGTCTGCGCCGATCACGAGCGCGGTCGCCTCGCCCGTGAACGCCTTGTCCTGAGGCTCCTCGCCCAGCACGACGAACGGGAACACGCGCGTGCGCGGGCCGACCGTCGTCCGGCCGACCACGTGGACGTTGGAGCGCAGCTCGACGCCCGGCCCGAGCTCGACCTCGGGCCCGACGGTGCAGAACGGCCCGACCACGACGTCTTCGGCGAGCTTCGCCCGCCGGTCGACCACCGCGCTCGGGTGGACCTGCGTCACACGCGGCTACTTGCCGGAGTTGAAGCGCGTCACCACGGCGTCGGTGATGTCGTGCGCCTCGCGGGCGTAGTAGATCAGGCCGGGGACTTGTCGCTCGAGGATGAGCGAGTAGCCCTGCTCCTTGCCCACCGCCTCGATCGTCGCCTTGAGGCGATCCTCGAGCGGCGCCACCAGCCGCGCCTGGTCGATCTTCAGCTGGTTCTCCAGCTCTTTGCCCTTCGACTCGTAGCGGTTCTGCAGCTCGAGCATCTTGGCCTGCATGTCGCGCAGCGCCTCCTGGGCGAGCACGAACTTCTTGGCCTCGAGCTCGCTCTGCAGCTTCTGGATCTCGTCGGCCATCGGCTGAAGCTGCGATTTCGCGGCCGTCACCTTGGACTGCAGCTCCGCGCGCGCCTTCTTCCCCTGCTCGGTGGAGAACAGGGCCTTCTCGCGGTCGACGAAGGCGATCTTCACTTCCTGCGCCGCGACGGCGAGCGGGAGCGACAGCGCGATCAATGCGGCCAGGCCAGCGAGCCGCGAGGTCTTGAGGATCATCGAGAGCACTCCTTCCGGGGATGCATGCGGGGGGTGGTCAGAAGCCCTGACCGCCCACCGAGAACTCGAACACCATCGACTTGTCCACCTCGGTCTTGTCGAGCGGGAATCCGAGGAACAGCTGGAGCGGACCGAAGGGCGAGAACCAGAGCACGCCTGCGCCGGCGCCGAAGCGCCACAGGTCCACTTCCCACATGTCCTCGTCCTCGGCGAACGCGTTGCCGGCGTCGACGAACGCGATGCCGATCAATCCGAACTCCTCGCTGATCGGGAATCGGTATTCGAGGGTGGTGGTGAAGAACTTGTTCCCGCCGATGACGTCGGTTTCCTTCACGTCGTCGAAGTCGGAGAGCTTGCGGTCGTAGATGGAGTTGCAGCGGCCGTTGCTGTTGCCGAAGCCCTGCTCGGCCTGTTGGGTCGGCGTCGTTGCCGGCGTGTCTGCGCATGCGACCTCGCCGGTCGCCAGGTCGACGCGCACCCCGCGCGGGCGGTAGAGGTTGTCCACCACCGTGTAGCTGTCCGAATTCGGTGGTGGGTTCGGCTCTAGGCGCACCACCGGCACGACCTCGGCGCGCCGTGGTCCGACGTCGCGCGCCTTGAAGCCGCGTAGCTGGTACTGGCCGATGCCTCCGACGAAGTAGCGCTCGCTGAGCGGCAACTCGAGGTTCTCGTCGATCAGCTGGAGCGAGCGCACTTCGGGGGAGGTGAGGTCCGGGTGCAGCGACGTGGGATCGACCACCGGTGGCAGGTTGAAGTCACCCATGTCGTTCAGTGGATACGCGAAGCCGAGGCGCCCGCCCACCACCCACACGCCTCGTTCCGCGGAGGGCAGCCAGTCCGGCAGCCAGCGGGGGTTGCGCGCGTAGACGGCGGCGCTGCCTTCGACGCGCGCGAATTTCGAGAAGCCGCCGAGCCCCGCGTAGTCGAGACCGAAGTCGGCGACCTTGCCCGCGGTGGGCGTGATGCGGTCGTTGCGCGAGTCGTAGCGCACCGAGATACCCATCAGGCTCGTCGTCTGGCGATCCGACTCGACCTCGCGCTGGATCACCGCTGGTGCGTCCTGAATCGAGCTGCCGTAGATGCCGCCGCGATCGACCGAGCGGTTGGCAAAGCTGTAACGCAGGAAGGCGCGCGCAGTGCCGTTCTCGTTGAGGAAGTGGCTGGTGACCAGCTCACCGCCGTACTGGTCGAGGTCGAAGCCGGAGTAGTCGAGCGCCGTGCGGAAGATCTGCGCGGAGATGCCCCACTCGGTGTTCAGGAAATAGGGATCGCCGAGCGTCACGTAGAAGCGATTCGTTTGGCCGCCCACGTCGGCGACGATCGAGCCGTTGTATCCGCGGCCGAACAGGTTGGACTGCGACACGGAGCCCGACACGATGAAGCCGTCGCGCGAGCTGTAGCCCGCACCGAACGAAAGCGAGCCGGTCGGCTTCTCGACCACCTTCACGCCGAGATCCATCTGGTCGGGGAAGTCGGTGTTGATCGGCGCGATCTCGACCTCCTCGAAGAAGCCGAGCCGCTCGAGCCGCGCCTTCGAGACGTCCACCGCCGCGGCGGAGTAGAGCTCACCCTCGACGATCATCATCTCGCGGCGCACGACCGGGTCGATCGTGGTCTTGTTGCCGGTCACCTCGATCTCGCGAAGGAACGCGAGCGAGCCCTTCTGGATCGCGTACGAGACGTCGACCGTCTTCGCCTCGGGGTGTACGCGCGTCTGCGGGTCGACCTTGGCGTTGAAGAAGCCGCGATCCGAGTAGTTGTGCTCGAGGCGCTCGCGATCGGAGTCGAGCGCGCTGCGCGAGAAGACGTCGCCCTCCTTCAGCGTCAGCGCCTTGCGCAGCAGCTCCTTGTCGACCGAATCGTCTCCCTGCATGTCGATCGCGCCGACCTTGTACTGGTCGCCCTCGACGATGCGCACGCGCACCACCAGACCCTTCTTGGTCGCCTCGACCTCCGGGTCGCCCACCTCCGCCTGGATGTAGCCGTGGTCCAGGTACTTCTCGCTCACGCTCTTCAGGTCCTGCGCGAAGAGCGGCTCGGAGTAGCGCCCGGACTTGTCGAAGTAGGTCCAGAGGATCGTGAACCAGCGCCAAGGCTTGGTCTTGAACTGCGCCATCAGCTCTTCGTCGCTGAACGCCTCGTTCCCGACGAAGTCGATCTCGCGCAGCTTCGACTTCTCGCCTTCCTCGACCACGAAGTTCACCGCCACGGCGTCGGCGGGCAGCTTCTCCACCTCGAAGCGCGCGCGCGCGAGGTAGAAGCCCTCAGCGCGGTAGAGCGCCTGGATGCGCTGCACGTTCTCGGTGAGCAGCGGGTAGTCGAGCGTCGAGCCGCTGGTGAGCGTCAGGTTGTCCCGGATCTTGTCGCTGTCGACCTCGTCGTTGCCGGTCACCGAGACCTGGCGGACGATCGGGTTCTCCTCCACGGCGAAGGTGATGGAGACGCCGCCGGCCGTGCTCTCCTGCAGCACGCGCACGTTCTTGAAGAAGCCGAGCGAGTAGATCTCGCGCACGTCCTGAGCGAGTCGAGCGGGGCTCAGCGTTCCGTCGACCGCCGTCACGATGCGCGCGCGGATCGCGGCCTCCTCGATGCGCCGGTTCCCGCGCACGCGCACCTCGGTGACGCGCGCGCCGCCGGCGCTGCTGCCGCCCTCGCCGCCGGGCAGGATGCGCGCGCTCTCCACCACGCGGAACACGACGTCGACCCCGCCCTCCGCCTGCGTCGACTCGACGGCCGCGGTGGCGACGCCGGGCAACGTCTCGAGCTTTGCGGCGTCCGCGCGCGCGAGCGCGCCGTCGAAGGGCTCGCCCGGCTTGGTCTCGAGCGCGGCGAGGGCCGCGGCCTCGTCGGGCGCGCCCACCACCTTCACGCTCGCGACGCGGGGGCGTGCGGCGCGCCCGCCCACCACCTCCGCGATTTGAGCGGCGAGGTCGCCGATTCGATCCAGGAGCTGGTCGTCGCCCGCCGCGGCGGCGTCGAGGGTGCTGGCCGCTCCGCCCGCGACCGGCGCGACGCGCAGGTCGAGACTGTATTGGCCGCCGAGCTCGGTCAGGCTCCCCGCCACTACGAAGCGCGCGCTGCGTTCGCCCGCGATCGCGCGCAGTGCGGGCTCGGTGCCGAGCGCACCCTTGTAGCCGGCGGCTGCGGCGTCGCTCTCCACCACCTCCACGCGCCCCGAAGCCTCGAGGCGCGTGGTGAGCAGATCGGCGAGCGACTGCTCCAGATAGGCCAGCGAGCGCGCGCTGTGCACCTGGAACGGGAGCACCATCACGCGCACCGGAGGAGCGGCTGGCGCCTGCGCGAAGGCGGGAAGCGCGGCCACGAGGAGGGCGACGAAGGCGGCGAGCAGCCGCATCAGCAAGCGATGAGCGTGGCGCGCGGCACCCAACGGTGGCCGTCCTCCAAAGTTGGGCCCGGCAAGCTACTTCGTTTCTCGGACTCCGCTCACGGCGAGGTGGTTTTGCTGCGGAGCGGCTGCGCGGAGGAGTCGCGAGGGCGGATGTGCGGTCGGAGGGACGGCGGCGAGACGCCCGTCGTCTCGCCCACGCGCTCGGGAGCGCGGCGCCGCCGGCCCCAAGGCGCGCGCACTCTACCCAGGTGAGCCTGGCGCTGCAATCCAAACGAGCGCGATTCGCGTGAGATTTCAGGGCGTTACGACAATAGTGGGACGCCGAGCGTGCCCCGCCGGCCGCGCGTGGGGTCAGAGGGCGGCCGGCGCGAGCTTGCCGTCGCGCAGCACGAGGGCGCGACCGAGGCGCCGCGCGAGGTCGTGGTTGTGCGTGACCACGACCAGCGCCGCGCCGCGCTTGCGATTCAGGCCGAGCATCAGCTCGTGCACGCGCTCGCCCGTCTCCGGGTCGAGGTTCCCCGTGGGCTCGTCCGCGAGCACCAGCGGCGGGTCCATCACCAGCGCGCGCGCCACCGCGACGCGCTGGCGCTCGCCGCCCGAGAGCTTGCCGACGCGCTGGTCGAGGCGCTCCGCGAGACCCGCCTCCTCCAGCAGGGCGGCCGCCTTGTCGCGGAGCGCGGCGCGGGGCAACGCGGCGAGCAAGCCGGGCATCATCACGTTCTCGAGGGCGCTGAACTCGGGGAGCAGGTGGTGGAGCTGGAAGACGAAGCCCAGCGACCGCCCGCGGAAGCGCGCCAGCTCCTCGGGCTCCTTCGCGAAGACATCCTCCCCGCGGAACAGCACCCGGCCGCTGGTGGGGTGGTCGAGCGTGCCGAGCACGTGGAGGAGCGTCGACTTGCCGACCCCGGATTGGCCGACGATGGCGACCGTCTCGCCGGGCGCGACGGACAACTCGAGGTCGCGGAGCACGTCGATGCGCTCCCCGCTGGGCGCGGCGAAGCTCTTCGACAGCGAGTCGGCCCGCAAGATGGCGCCACTCGCGGCGGCCTCCGGATCGGCCCCGGCTCGCGGCGCATCCGCCCGGAGCTCTGCGCTGGCGACGGCGCTCATGTTCACTCCGCTCGCAGCGCTTCGGCGGGGTCGAGCTTCGACCCGTGTCGGCTCGGCAGGAGCGTCGCGCCGAGCGCGAGCACCATGGCGATCGCCATGACGATGGCGATCTGGCCGGGGTCGATCTCCCAGGGCAGCGTGCCGAACTGGTAGATGGTGGCCGGCAGCACGTCGATGCCGGTGACGGTCTCGATCTGGGTCTGCACCCAGGGCAGCCGCGTGGTGACGGCGATGCCGGCGACGACGCCGGCCGCGGTGCCGAGCAGCCCGATCAGCGTGCCCTCGATCGCGAAGATGCGCTCCACCGTCGCGTCGCTCGCGCCCATCGTCTTCAGGATCGCGATGTCGCTCGACTTCTCCATGATCATCATGATCAGCGTGACGACGATCGCGAAGGCGGCCACCACCATGATCATGGTCAGCAGCACGAACATCATCACGCGCTCGGTCTTCAGCGCCTGGAAGAAGGCCGGGAAGAACTCCTTCCAATCCTTCGCGAAGTAGGGGAAGCCGAGACGCTCCTGGATCTGCGCGGCGACGCGGCGCGAGCGATAGAAGTCGGTGGTGCGCACCTCGATGCCGTCCACCACGTCGCCCGCGCGCCGGAAGTCTCGCGCCGCCGCGAGGTCGACGTAGGTGAAGACTTCGTCGTACTGGAAGAAGCTGGTCTGAAAGATGCCCGCCACGCGGAAGCGCTTGAGGCGCGGGCCGGGGCCCAGCGGCGTGGGCGGCCCGCCGAAGGGCGAGATCACGACGATCGCGTCGCCGGGCCCCACGTTCGCGGTCAGCGCGAGCTGACTCCCGAGCAGGATCCCGGGCGCCACGTCGCCGCGCGCGTCGGCCTCCTCGCCGAGATGCGCGAGCGCGTCCTCCGACCCGTAGAGCAGGTCTTCCTGGAGATCGCTCACCTGCGTGACGCGCTTCGGGTCGATGCCGCGCACCTTCACCCCAACGATCTCGCCGTTCGGACCGCGGACCATTCCCTCGGCGTCTAGGTAGGGCGAGGCGCCGGTCACGTCGGGCGCGGCGAGGATGTCGCGGATCACCTGCTCGTAGCGCTCGATCGGGAGCCCGCGGCCGTCGTACACCGTGAGGTGCGCGCGGTTCCCGATGATCTCCTCGCGCCACACGTTCTCGAAGCCGT
>CAYWRY010000024.1:36912-41857 GCA_964460485.1 uncultured Spirochaetales bacterium | reverse complement strand
CTACTCCTTCCCGGGCGCGTCGACCGGAACCGGGCGCTTGATGCCCTTGGCGGCGTAGACGGCCTCCGCGAGGCGGCTGCGGACGTCGTGGTTCTCCTTCAAGAAGCGCCGCGCCGCCTCGCGACCCTGGCCGATGCGCTCCCCTCCGTACGAGAACCAGGAGCCGCTCTTCTCGACGATGCCGGCCTCGGTGCCGAGGTCGAGCAGATCGCCCTCGTAGGAGACGCCCTCGTTGTAGAGGATGTCGAACTCGGCCTGCCGGAACGGCGGCGCCACCTTGTTCTTCACGACCTTCACCCGCGTGCGGTTGCCGATCACCTCCTCGCCCTCCTTCAGCGCGGCGATGCGGCGCACGTCGAGGCGTACGGACGAGTAGAACTTCAGCGCGTTGCCGCCGGTCGTGGTCTCGGGGTTGCCGAACATCACGCCGATCTTCATGCGGATCTGGTTGATGAAGATCACGGTGGCTTGAGACTTCGCGACCGTGCCCGTGATCTTGCGCAGCGCCTGGCTCATGAGCCGCGCCTGCAAGCCCATGTGCTGGTCGCCCATCTCGCCCTCGATCTCGGCGCGTGGCACCAGCGCCGCCACCGAGTCGATCACCACCAGGTCGATCGCGCCGCTGCGCAGCAGCACATCGGCGATCTCGAGCGCCTGCTCGCCGGTGTCGGGCTGCGACACGAGCAGGTCCTCGACTCTCACGCCGAGCCGGCGCGCGTAGTTCACGTCGAGGGCGTGCTCAGCGTCGATGAAGGCTGCGACGCCGCCCGCGCGCTGCACCTCCGCCACGGCGTGCAGGGTGAGCGTCGTCTTGCCGCTCGACTCGGGCCCGTAGATCTCGACCACGCGCCCGCGCGGGTAGCCGCCGATGCCGAGCGCCACGTCGAGGCTCACCGAGCCCGACGAGAAGCTCGGAATCTCCCTGTCCACGCCCTCCTCGCCCATGGTGAGGATGGAGCCTTTGCCGAATTGCTTCTCGATCGCCGAGACGGCCGTCTCGATCGCCTTGCGCTTCGCATCGCTGCCGCCCTGATGCTGAACTTCTGCCTTTGCCATCGCTTTCTCCTTGGTGTCGTTTGAAAGGGTGAGTGAGCGTTGCCGCGGCTACGCGCCCAGCGGGAGCGTGGCGAGCGCGGAGTAGCGGGAGCCGTCTGGGCCGAGGTCGCTGCGGAACAGCACGACCTCGGAGACAGGCTGCGCCGCGGTGGGGGCCGCGGCGGCGAGCGCGGGGATGCGATGCGCGCGCACGCGTCCGATCGTGAGGTGTGCGCGGAAAGGGCGCGGCTCCGGCGCGACACCGTGCGCGACCGCGGCGCGCTCGAGCCGCGCGGCGAGATCGCCGAGCGCGTCCTCGGGCTGCGCGGCGAGCGCGATCACGCGGGGCCGCCGGGCCGTCGGCAGCGCGATCGGCGCACCCAGGCGAAGCGCGAAGGCGGAGCTACCGGCGAGCGAATCCTGCGCGCGTGCCGCGAGTGCCGAGACTTCGCTCGCCGCGACGTTGCCCAGAAAGCGCAGCGTGAGGTGGTACGACTCGGCGGCCACCCAGCGCACGCCGTCGCCGTCCGGTCGCGCAGCGAGCTCGCACGCGAGTCGCGCCACCTCCGCGCGCAACGCGTCCTTCAGCGCAACGGCGAAGAACGCGCGCACGGCGAGGCCCTGCTTGCGCGCCGAGGGCCCGAGCGAGTTCGCGCGGTCGGCGTCGTCCGGCGTCTCCAGCAGCCTGGTCGCCCGCAGCGCGTGCGCCCTCGCACGGCGCCGACCGGCGTCGGCGCCCCGCGGCTGCTCCCAGCGCACGCTCACCGGGCCCCCCGTACGTAGCGCGGCACGAAGCGCGGCACCCCCAGCAGCGCGCGGCGCACCCAGTCGAGCGCCGTCTGCGCGGTGATCGTGCGGTGCCGCTCGCGGTCGAAGGGAAACACCATCTGCTCCGCCTCGACCCCGTGCGACGCGGCGAACGCGATCCACACCAGGCCCACGGGCTTCTCCGGCGTGCCGCCGTCCGGCCCCGAGATGCCCGTGGTGGCGAGCGCGAGATCGGCGCCGAGCCGCGTCCGCGCGCCCTCCGCCATCGCGCGCGCCACCGGCTCGGAGACGGCGCCGTGCTCGCGCAGGAGGGCCTCCGGCACGCCCAACAGGTCGCGCTTCGCCTCGTTCGCGTAGGCGACCACGCCGCCGCGGTAGTAGCGCGACGAACCGGGCACCGCGGTGACGCGCGCACCGATCAGGCCCCCCGTGCACGACTCCGCAGTGGCGAGCGTGAGGCCGCGCTCCGCGAGCATGCGGCCGACCACCGCCTCCATCGTCTCCTCGCCGCGCGTGTATACGAGCGGTCCGAGCTTCTCCTCGATCGCGGCGCAGGCTCGCGCGAGCTTGGCTTCCGCCTCGGTCGCGCTGGCCGCGCGCGCGACGGGGCGAAGGAAATTGTCGGGGAACGCGGTGCGGAAGCCGAGCACGACTCCCGGCTCGCGGCCGACGTCCTTCAGCGCATCCTCGAGGTTCGACTCGCCGAGCCCGAAGGTGCGCAGCAGGGCCGAGCGCATCACGCTGCGGCCGCCGCCGAGCCGCGCCGCCACGCGCGGCAGCACCTGCTCGTCCATCATGCGGTAGAGCTCGCGCGGCACGCCGGGCATGCAGAAGAACACCGCGCGCCCCGCGTCGAGCATGCAGCCCGGCGCCGTGCCCACGGGATTCGGCAGCACCTCGGCGCCCTCGGGCACCAGCGCCTGCTTCGCGTTGCTCGGCGCCATCGCGCGCCCGAGGCGCGCGAAGAACGCCTCGATCTGGCGCAGCGACGGCTCGTGCTGGACGAGCTTGCGCCCGAAGGTCTCCGCCAGCACCTCGATCGTGAGGTCGTCGCGCGTCGGGCCGAGGCCGCCGGAGACGAGCACGAGCTCGCTGCGCGCCGCGGCGCGCAGGAAGGCGTCGCGCATGTCGGCCGGGTCGTCGTTCACCGAGGCGTGGAAGCGCGTCTCCACCTCGATGCCGAGCAGCTTCTCGGAGAGGAAGGATTTGTTGGAGTCGACGATCTCGCCGCGCAGCAGCTCGTCGCCGATCGTGAGGATCTCCGCCTTCAAGCGAGCACCCCCGCGGCCCCGGCAGCAGCGACGACGGCGGCGGCGAGTGCTCCTGCGACCACGTCGTCAGCCATCACACCCACGCCCCCTCGGAAGCGCCGTTCCGCCCAGCCCACCGGACCCGGCTTGGCGATATCGAACACCCGGAATGCGACGAATCCGGTCACGAGGCCCGAAAAGTTCGTGGCTGGAGCGGGGAGCGCGAGCAGCGGCGCCAGAGCGAGGATCTGGCCGGCGATCTCGTCGACCACGATGCGGCCATCGTCGCCCCGCCCGAAGGCGCGCTCCGCCTCGCCGGCCGCCCAGGTCCCCGCCGCCACGAGCGTCCCCCACGCCAAAGCCATCCCCCAGAACGACTGCGAAAGTAACACGAAAATCGCCAGCGCCAGCGCCGCGCCGAAGGTTCCCGGCGCGAACGGCGCGAAGCCGACACCCAAGCCGGTGGCCAGGGCGATCGCCGCGAACCGCCGCGCGCGCGGGGGCCGCACTTCGGGCTGCGTTTCGATGATTGCTCCGCTTCGGGACGCGGAGGAGAGTTCGGGGCGACCGGGCGGGGGAACCCGATCCCGCGAGTGTCTCCGACGGAGGAGCGAAGCGTCAAGCGCGGGGCCGAATCTCCCGTAAAAATGGCGGCGATTAGCGCGCTCGGCGCCGTCTCCGGGGGGACCGATGGATCGCACGCCGCAAGTCGGCGCAGCCGCCGCGACCAGCTTCCGCTCGGCGCCCGAGCTCGCCGTGTTGTTGCTCGAGCTTGCGAGCGTGGTGAAGGCGAGCGGCGTGCTGGCGCCGGGCGATGCGAAGCTCGCGGGCGTGTTCGAGCGCTGCATGCGCACTTGGCGGACGGACATCGCGCGCCACGGCAGCCTCGAACTCGAGCTGCAGGACGACGGCTTCCGCGAGCGCGGCGGCGGCGGGCTGCTGCGCCACGCGCGCCTCGGCGAGCTGCTGGGACTGCTGCGAGCGCGGGGCCTCGCTCGACTGCGCTTCGACGCGGACCTGGACGGCGACGCGCTGGCGGGCTTCGTGCACCTGCTCGCGGCGCCGGGCCAAGGCGCCGCGCACGGCGAGGCGTTCGCGAAGCGCGTGGCTGCGCTCGTGCCGATCGGCATCGCGGTGGAGGCGCAGCCGTCGCCCCCGGAGCCGGCCGCTCCCGCGCCCGAAATGGCAGGCAACATCGCTACCCCCGCCGAGGACGCTCGCAGCGCGCCGTCCGAAGCCGACGAGCCGGCTGCGAGCACCGAGCCCGACACGGACTCCGACACCATGCCCGTCGAAGGCGAGGAGACCGACGGCGTCGGCGCGCTCCTCGGCGAGCTGCGCGAGTGCGCCAGCAGCGCGACCTACCTCGATCTCGCCCGCCGCGCGATCACAGAGGCCGAGCGCTCGCGCGACGCGAACGCGATCTACCGCGTGCTGGACGCGCTCGCGCAGCACATCGAGACGAAGGAGCAGCGCTTGGGCGAGATCGCGCGCAGCTTCATGGTCTCGCTGTGCCAGGGCGACGCGCTGCGAGATCTGCTCGAGCGGGCGGCGCGCGGCTCGGGCAGCGAGCAGGTGCGCTCCGCGCAGATCCTGAGCCTAGTGGGCGAGCCGGTCGTCGCGGCACTGCTGGAGCGCCTGCCCGCTTATCCCGAGCCCGTGCAACGGGAGAAGCTCGTCCCCCTCGTGCTCGCGCTCGGTGAGCGCGCTGTGCCGGAGCTGATGCAGCGCGTCAACCACCCGGAGCGCGACATCGCGCGCAGCGCAGCCCACCTCCTAGGCATGCTCCAGCACCCGGGCGCCGTGGCACCGCTCGCCGATCTCGCGGTCGGAGGCGACCCGGTGCTCCGCGAGGAGGCGGTCGTACCCTGCGCGCCTGGCAGCGCGGAGCG
>CAYWRY010000024.1:4343-36902 GCA_964460485.1 uncultured Spirochaetales bacterium | reverse complement strand
CCGCGAGGAGGCTGCGCGCGCGCTCGTGCGCATCGGCAGCGAGGATGCGGTGGCGGCGCTGACGCGCGGCCTGCGGGGCGAGCGGTCCGTGGCGATCTCGGCGATCCAGCACCTCGCCAGCACTGGCAGCCCGAAGGCCGTCGCGCCCTTGGGTCATGCGCTGGAGCGCGCGCTCGAGGCGAAGGACGTGGAGGTCGCGAAGGAGATCGTGCGCGCGCTGGGCCGCCTGGGGCGCCCGGAGGCGAACTCGATCTTCGGCGCGGTGATGCGGCGCAAGGCCGGCCTCACCGGCCGCTGGCTCAAGGACGTGAAGGTGGCGGCGGCTTCGGCGCTCTCGACGGTTCCCGGCGACCAGGCCGTGGCGCTGCTCGCCGAGGCGCTCCAGTCGCGCGACGAGCCTTTGCGCAGGGCCGCCCAGCGGGCGCTCGACCGCCGTGCCGAGGCCGTGGCGCGCGGCTCGCGCGCGGTCGGCTGAGCGTGGTCGTGCTCGGCGTGGACTTGGGCGCGAAGCGCATCGGGCTCGCCGTCTCCGACGCCGAAGGGCGCGTGGCCTTTCCGGCCGGCGCGCTCGAGAGCCGCGGGCCCGCGCACGACGTCGCCGCGCTCGCCGAGGTGGTGCGCCAGCGCGGCGCCGGCTGCGTCGTGATCGGCCTCCCGATCCACATGAGCGGCCGGCGCGGACCGGAGGCCGAAGCCGCGCTGCGCTTCGCGGCCGCCCTGGCCGAGAAGACGGGGGTTCGAGTCGAGACGCTCGACGAGCGCTGGACGTCGCGCGAGGCGGAGCGCTCGCTGCAGGAGATGGGCCGCACGAGCAAGAAGCGGGCGCGAGGCGAGGTCGACGCGATCGCGGCAACGCTCTTGCTGCGCAGCTTCCTGGAGCGCCGCACGGGGGAGTGCTGCGGGTGAGGGTGGCGCGCGCACTGGCGGCCGTGGCCCTCGGGCTCGCGCTGGCGGCTGCGGGCGGCGCGTGGGCTGCAAGACGCTGGTGGGAGCGCGCTCTCTCGGCGCCGCCCGGGAGCGGCCAGCCCGTGGTCGTCGAGGTGGCTCCCGGCGCTTCTGTCCGCGCGATCGCAGCCCAGCTCGAGGCGCAGGGTGCGATTCGCGACGCGCGCGCCTTCGCGTGGCTCGCGCGCGTGGAGGGCAAGGACGGCGCGCTGCACGTCGGCGAGTACGAGATCACGCCGGGGCTCTCGGCGCGCCAGGTGCTGGCGATGCTCACGCGGGGCCAGGTGCGCCTGCACGTGGTCACGATTCCCGAGGGCCTTCGCATCGAGGAGATCGCCGCGCGAGTCGCCGCCGCGGGCTTCGGTAGCGAGGCCGAATACGTGGCGCTGACGCGCGACCCCGCGCGCGCCAAGGCCGCGGGCGTTCCAGGGGACACGCTCGAGGGCTACCTGTTCCCGGAGACCTATCGCTTCCCGCGTGGCACCCCGGCAGAGGACGTGATCGCCGCGCAGCTCGGCGAGTTCGAACGCGCCTGGGCGCCGCTCGCACCGCTGGCTGCGGCCCGCGGCCTCGCGCAGCACGACGCCGTGGTGCTCGCCTCGCTGATCGAGAAGGAGACCGGCGCGCCCGAGGAGCGCCCGCTGATCTCCGCCGTGTTCCACAACCGGCTCGCGAAGGGCATGCGGCTCGAGACCGATCCGAGCGTGATCTACGGCATCGCGAACTTCGACGGAAATCTGCGGCGCGTCCACCTCGAGGACGCGAGTAATCCGTACAACACCTACCGGATCCCCGCGCTCCCGCCGGGCCCGATCGCGAACCCGGGCGCCGCCGCGTTGCGCGCCGCCGTCCAGCCGGCGCCGGACAGCCCGTTCCTCTTCTTCGTGTCGCGCGGCGACGGCACGCACGAGTTCACGACCAGCTACCGCGATCACGTGAACGCGGTGCGGCGCTTCCAGCTCGGCCGGCGCGCGCGCTGACGGCGCGCAGCGAGGTTCCGCGCGGCGACCCGAGACGCGCCTGCGAGTCCGCGCCAGCGCGGCCCGGCCGCGCGTCAGGGAATCGCGACTTCCTTCAGCAGGTCGAGGTTGTCGAGCGCGCGACCCGCGCCGTAGACGACCGCCGTGAAGGGGTCCTCGCTGCGCAGGATCGGCAGCTTCGTCTCCTGGCGCAGGACGGTGTCGAGGTCCTTCAGCATCGAGCCGCCGCCCACGAGCATGATGCCGCGGTCGACGATGTCCGCGGCGAGCTCCGGCGGCGTGCGCTCGAGCGTCAGGTGCACCGTCTCGACGACCTGCGCGAGGGGCTCCTGGAGCGCCTCGCGGATCTCCTCGCTGGTGGTGACCACGACCTTCGGGATGCCGGCTACGAGGTCGCGGCCCTTGATCTCCATCGTCTCGGTCTTCGCCGTCGGGGACGCAGTGCCGATCGCCATCTTCACGGCCTCGGCGGTGCGCTCGCCGATCAGCATGTTGTACTTGCGCTTCACGTAGTTGATTACGGCCTCGTCCATCGCGTCGCCACCGCAGCGGATCGAGCGCGAGCAGACGATGCCAGAGAGCGAGATCACGGCGACGTCGGTGGTGCCGCCGCCGATGTCGACGACCATGTTTCCGGTGGGCGCGGTGACGTCGAGGCCGGCGCCGATCGCCGCCGCCATCGGCTCCTCGATCAGGAACACCTCGCGCGCGCCGGCCGACATCGCCGACTCGCGCACCGCGCGCTTCTCGACGCTGGTGATGCAGGGCGGCACGCAGATCACGATGCGCGGGCGCGCGATGCGGCGCTTGTTGTTGGCGCGGCCGATGAAGTAGCGGAGCATCGCCTCGGTGATCTCGAAGTCCGCGATCACGCCGTCCTTGATCGGACGCACCGCGCGGATCGAGCCGGGCGTGCGGCCGAGCATCTCCTTCGCCTCGTGGCCGACCGCGAGCACCTTGTCGCCGCGACCGCTCGGGTCCGACGTCACCGCGACGACCGACGGCTCCGAACAGATCAGCCCCTTGCCCTTCGCGTACACGAGCGTGTTCGCCGTGCCGAGGTCGATCGCGAGGTCGTTGGAGAGCCAGCCCATCAGCGAGTCGAACATGAAGCCCCTCGGAGCTGAGGCGCCGCGCGCCGGTGCCTTCCGTATCGGCGGAGTGCGAGAGGAATTGAGAGCCGGCTGCACACAAATCGCGGGCGCGCTGCCGTCGGGCGCGAGCCTCGCCCGGCGGGCCACCCGCGGCGCGCGCGGCGCGAGGAGCGGTTGCCGGCGCGCTGCGCGCCGCCTGCCTGTGCCGCGCGTCAGCTCTGAATGACGAGCTTCGAGAGGCTGGTCTTGCGCAGGTTGGTCTTCTGAATCGTGCGCACCAGCTCGGCGACCTTCTCGGTATCGGTCTCGAACGGGTTGTTGCAGATCACGCGCACGTTGAGCAGGTTGCCCAGGCGAATGTTCGACCAATCGAGGTCGTACTGGATGCCGTTCTGGCGGGCCAGCTTGATGAACTCGCCGCGCATCTTGGCCCGCGTGTCCGGCGGCGGCTCGGTCTTGGCCTTGTCGACCTCTTCGTCCGTGAGGATGCGCTCGACGGCGCCCTTGCGTTCCAGCAGGTAGTAGAGCCCGCGGCTCATGCGCAGGTCGTGATACTGGAGGTCGAGCATGAACACGCGCGGGTCGCTCCAGCGCGAGTCGTGGCCCTGGATCCAGTTCTCGATCAGGCGCCGCTTGATCACCCAGTCGATCTGGCGATCCAGCTTGTCGGGATCGGAGTCGAGGCAGTCGAGCACGTACCGCCACATCTCGACCGATTGCTTCAGCTCGTCGGAGACCGGGTACTGCTCGACGTACTTCTGCGCCATCTCGCAGTACTCGCGCTGGATCTCGATCGGCGAGTACTCGCGGCCGTTGTCGAGCCGCAGCTTGCGCTTGCAAGTGGTGTCGTAGGAGATGTCCTTGATGGCCTTCACCGGGTTGCGCAGGGTGAAGTCCTTGTTGATGTAGTTGTCCTCGATCATCTGGAGCACGACGGCGCAGGCGCCGATCTTCAAGAAGTTCGTGTACTCCGACATGTTCGAATCGCCCACGATCACGTGCAGGCGGCGGAACTTCTCCCGATCGGCGTGGGGCTCGTCGCGCGTGTTGATGATCGAGCGGTCGTTGGTCGTGGTGCCGCTGATCTTCTGGTAGATGTGCTGCGCGCGCTGGCTGACGCAGTAGTGCACGCCTTCCTGGGTCTGGAAGACTTTTCCGGCGCCGGCATAGATCTGGCGCGTCACCAGGAACGGGATCAGCTGCTCGGCCAGGTAGTAGAAGTCGACATCGCGGTCGACCAGGTAGTTCTCGTGGCAGCCGTAGCTGTTGCCCACGAAGTCGGTGTTGTTCTTGAAGATCGAGAGCTTTCCCGCGATGCGCTCCTCGCGGATCTTCTCCTCGGCATAGTCCTGGAGGTCCTCCAGGATCCGCTCGCCGGCCTTGTCGTAGACGATCAGCTGGCGCGGCGAGGCACACTCGGGCGTCGCGTACTCGGGATGGCAGCCGGTGTCCTGGTAGAAGCGGGCGCCGTTCTCGAGGAAGACGTTCAGGAAGTGCTCGGTGGTGATCAGCTTCTCGAACAGGAAGCGGATCGCCTTCTCGACGGGGAGCGTCTTCCGCCCTTCGGGCGTGAAGATGATGCCGTACTCGGTTTCGACGCCGTAGATGCGCTTTTGCACGCTCTCGCCCCAGTCCGGCGAATGTACCCGGGTTTATCGGTGAATCACCCGGGCGACTTGCAGGCGATTGCCGTTGCGTTGCCGGGCACGTGCCCGGCGCCGGGCCCGCTCGAGGGCGAAGCCGATTTGTCAGGCGAGCAGCTGGCTGACCTCGCCCGTCGCCAGGCGCCGAAACTTGCGCCCGGCGCGGGAGCGGTCGAGCAGCGCGACCTCGAGATGGCGCGCGCCCAGGTCGGGGCTCCCGTTCTCAGCGCGATGCAGGGCGTCGCGACCGAGCTTCAGTGCTGCAGCGAGCGAGAGCCCCGAACGATAGTGCGCAGCCATGTGGCTCTGGAGGTTGTCGACGCTGCCGCCGATCACGATGAAGCCCTCTTGGTCTTGGATCGTTCCGTCGAAGCCGATCTTGTAGAGCGCGTTCTTCTCGTGGCCCGCGAGATTCTCGTCGCCCACCTCCGCCACGACGATCTCCACCTCGAAGGGCTTGATCGAGCGCGTGAACTCCTCACCGAGGATCTGCGAGTAGAGGTTTGCGAGCGCCTTGCCGCGCACATCGTCGCGGCTGAAGCGGTAGCCCTCCACGTCCGCCCACTGGATGCCCATCTTCCGCAGCCGGTCGAACTCGCTGAACTTGCCGACGCCCGCGAACGCGATGCGGTCGTAGATCTCGCCGACCTTCTGCAGCTTCAGGGGATTCTCGGCGACCATCAGCACGCCGCCCTCGAACTCGAGCGTGACGATCGACTTGCCGCGCGCGATGCCCTTGCGCGCGTACTCCGCCTTCTCGGCGGTCATCTGCTCCGGGTTCACGTAGAACGGGAATGCCATCTCGTTTGGGCTCCGCTCGGCTTCGCCTCGCTGCGCACCGACTGAGCGAGCGGGGCTCGCTCGGTCGGCTTGCGGCTACTCGAGCCGCGGTCGGGCGTTGCGTGGTCCTCTGGTTGCGTGCTTCGTGGTGATTCCCACGGCGGGCGCCTCAGCCGCGCGGGCGGCGACGGCGCTCCAGCACCTGCTGGTAGGCCTGGGCGATCTCCTCGTCCGAGACGTCTTCGACGCCGCGCGCGGTACAGGTCTTGAGCCGCGGGTAGATGCCGCGCTCGAGGTCGATGCCGCCCGTGGCGCGGTCCTCGTCGCTCGCGTCCTTCAGCGCCTCGACCGCCATCAGCAGCGCGTCGGCACGCGACGCCTCCGCGCGGAAGCTCTTCTTCAGCGACTCGCGCGCGAAGAGCGAACCGGAGCCGACGCTCTCGTACTCGCGCTCCTCGTAGCGTCCGCCAGTGATCTCGTACTTCCAGACGCGGCCGGTGCGGCGTCGCGCGTCGTAGCCTGCGAAGAGCGGTACGACCGCGAGGCCCTGCATCGCAGCGGGCAGGTTCTGGCGGATCAGCTGCGAGAGGGTGTTCGCCTTGCCCTCGAGCTCCAGCGGCTCGCCCTCGATCTTCTCGCGGTGCTCGAACTGGATCGCGATCAGGCGCGCCATCTCGATGGCGGGGCCGGCGGCGCCTGCGATCGCCATCACCGACGCGCCGTCGGTGACCCAGAGCTTCTCGATCTCGCGGCTCGCCACCTGATAACCCATCGTCGCGAGCCGGTCCGCCGCGAGCATCGCGCCGTCGGCGAAGCGCAGGGCGATGCAGGTGGTGCCGTGGGCGACGCTCGGCGCCGCGCCGATCTGCGTCAGCAGGGTGCCGAGGTCGGGCCTCAGCTGCGGGTGATCCAGCGCGAGCAGCTCGAGGAAGCTCGAGCCCTTGTAACCGTCCCAGAACTGCACGCCCCCTCCCGCGTGATCGATCCCGCGGCTGCGCGCCCCCCGCGCCGCCTGCCGTTGCTCGGCTCTACTCGCCGCCGCGCTGGACGTAGTTCTTGACGAACTCCTCCGCGTTCTCTTCCAGGACGTTGTCGATCTCGTCCATCAGCGAGTCCATCTCCTCCTTCAGCGCCTCGCCCTTCTTGGCGAGCTTCTTGCCGCCCTCACCAGAGGGGCTCGCACCCTCGTCTTCCCCACCGCCCTGCTTCGACTTCTGCTGCTGCTCCGCAGCGCGCGCGAAGCCGAAGCTCGCCACGTCCGCGTCGTTCGCGATCTTCGTCGTGCGGCGAATCATGTGCGTTCTCCTCGCGGTTCAGGTGCGCAGGTTGCGCACGAGGTCGGCCGCCGTCGGCGAGCGGTCCAGCAGATCCTGCACGTGCGCTTTCGAGCCCTTCAGCGGCTCCGCCATCATCACGCGTTTGATCGGCTCGTCGCCGATGCCGAACGAGATCGAATCCCAGTTCACGCCGAACACCGCCTCACCGTAGCGCTTGAGGCACTGACCGCGGAAGTACGCGCGCGTGTCCTCGGGCGGCTCGGTGATCGCACGCACGATCTCCTCGTCGCCCACCAGCCGCCGCAGCTTGCCCTGGCGCTCCAGCAGATAGGCGAGGCCCTTCTCGGGGCGCACGTCGTGGAACTGCAGGTCGAGCATCTGCGCCTGCGGCGAATCCCAGTCGAGCGACTTGCGCTCGAGGAAGGCGCCGATCATCGCCTGCTTCGCCACCCAGTCGATGCGGTCGGCGAGCGAGAGCGGGTCGCGCTCGAGGGCGTCGAGCGTCTGCTGCCAGTGATCGAGGATCTCCGGCGCCCAGCCCGGCAGCTCGTGGCCGACCTGATACTTGCGCGCCAGCTCGTGGTACTCGCGCTGTAGCTGCACGGCGGTGAGTCGCTTGCCCGAGGACAGCTCGATCGCGCGCCGCAGCGACGGGTCGTGCGAGACCTCCTTGATCGCGCGCACCGGATCGCGCAGCGACAGGTCGCGGTCGATCGCGCCGTCCTCGATCATCGCGAGCACGACGGCGGTCACGCCCTGGCGCAGCCAGATCGCGTACTCGCTCATGTTCGAATCGCCGACGATGACGTGCAGCCGGCGGTACTTCTCGCGATCGGCGTGGGGCTCGTCGCGCGTGTTGATGATCGGGCGCTTCACCATCGTGTCGAGCGCGACCTCGACCTCGAAGAAGTCGGCGCGCTGCGAGAGCTGGTAGCGGCATGGGTGCGCGCGGTTCTCGCTGCCGACTTTGCCGGCGCCCGCGTAGACCTGGCGCGTCACGAAGAACGGCATCAGGTGCTCGACGATCTGCTTGAAGGACGTGCGGCGGTCCATCAAGTAGTTCTCGTGCGAGCCGTAGCTGTTGCCCTTGTGGTCGCTGTTGTTCTTGTGCACGAGCAACTGCGTGCCGGCGGGCAGCAGCTGCGTCGCCTCGCGGCGCGAGATCTCGATCACGCGCTCGCCCGCCTTCTCGTGGACCACGAGCTCGCGCGGATTCGTCACCTCGGGGCACGAGTACTCCGGGTGCGCGTGGTCGACGTAGTAGCGCGCGCCGTTCTCGAGCGTCTTGTTGCGGGCGATGTTCTCCTGCTGGTTCGGCGTGTACTTCTCGCCGTCGACCTGGAAGCCGCGCGCGTCGGCGAGCGGGTTCTCCTGGTCGTAATCCCACAGGATGTCCGCGAGACGGTCCTCGCGGTACGCGTTCACCAGCAGCACGCAGCTCGAGATGGGGTCGAAATCGCGGTCGTTCTGGACCGCGATGCCGAACTCGATCTCGGTGCCCATCACCTTGGGGATTGCCATGAGGCTCCACGAACTCCGGGTGACGGGCGCGCGCCCGTCTAGAGGTACTGCCCGGAGTCGACGTTCTCGATGGAGCGTTCCTTCCGGCTGATGCCCGTGATCAGCGTGCGCACGTTGATGATGCGCTCGCCCTTGCGGCCGGAGATCCGCGCCCAGTCGTCGGGGTTCGTCGTGTTCGGGAGATCCTCGTTCTCCTTGAACTCCTCCCGCACTGCGGTGTGCAGGTCGTCGATCTTGATGCCGCGCTCGCCCGAGTCGATCACCCGCTTCACGGCCATCTTCTTCGCGCGCGCGACGATGTTCTCGATCATCGCGCCGCTGGAGAAGTCCTTGAAGTAGAAGATCTCGCGCTCGCCCTTGGCGTAGGTGACCTCGAGGAACTTGTTCTCGTCGCCGGTCGAGTACATCTTGTCGATCGTCTCGCGCAGCATCTGCTCGACCGCCCTCACGGGATCGCTCCCGTAGCGCGCCGTCATCGTCGGATGCAGCGGCAAGTCGGCCGTCATGTACTTGGTGAAGATCTCGAACGCCGCAGGCTTGTCCGGACGATTCACCTTCACCTTCAGGTCGAGACGGCCGGGGCGCAGCACGGCGGGGTCGATCAGGTCTTGCCGGTTGCTCGCGCCGATCACGATCACGTTCTTCAGCGACTCGACGCCGTCGATCTCGCTGAGGAACTGCGCGACGACGGTGGCCTCCATGTCCGAGGAGATGCCCGAGCCGCGCATGCGGAACAGCGAGTCCATCTCGTCGAAGAAGATCACCACCGGGACGTCCTCGCTCGCCTTCTCGCGCGCGCGCTTGAACACCTCGCGGATCTTGTGCTCCGTCTCGCCCACGTACTTGTTGAGCAGCTCGGGACCCTTCACGTTCAGGAAGTACGCCGTGGTCTGCCGGCCCGTGCGCTCCTCGATGCGCTTGGCGAGGGAGTTCGCGACGGCCTTCGCGATCAGCGTCTTGCCGCAGCCGGGCGGGCCGTAGAGCAGGATGCCCTTCGGCGGATGCAGCTTGTGCTCCGCGAAGACTTCGGGGTGCAGATACGGAAGCTCGATCGCGTCGCGCAGGATCTGCACCTGCTCGCCGAGGCCGCCGATCTGGTCGTAAGTGACGTCCGGGACCTCCTCGAGCGCGACCTCCTCGACCGCGCTCTTCGGCATCTTCTCGAACGCGTACTGCGTGCGCGTATCGATCAGCAGGTTGTCGCCGACCTTGAGCCGCTCGCGGCGCAGCGGAGAGGCGAGCGTCACCACGCGCTCCTCGTCCGTGTGCCCGAGCACCACCGCGCGGCCGTCGCCCAGGATCTCGGAGATCGAGCAGATCTCGCCGCGCTGCGTGAAGCCGGCGCCCTCGACCACGTTGAAGGCCTCGTTCAGCACGACGAGCTGACCCTCTTCGAAGTGCGAGGTGTCGACGTTCGGGTGAACGTTCACGCGCATTGCCTTGCCGTCGACGATGATCTCCGCGCTGCCGTCCTTGTTGCTGCGCAGGTAGACGCCGTAGCTGTTCGGCGGCGCGCAGAGCTTGTCGACCTCTTCCTTCAAGAGCTCGATCTGCTGCTTCGCTTCCTGGAGCGTCGCGACCAGCTTCTCGTTCTGGCGCTCGGCGTCGCCGAGCTGCTCGCGCAGCAGGGTGGCGCGGCGGCGCTGGGACTCGTACTCGGCGAGGATCCGGTCGAGGCGGCGGCGGAACTCCGCAGAGTCGCCGCCGAAGAAGCGGAGCGCCTCGCGCAGGTCTTCGGCTTCTTCTTGGAGCGAGCGCGTTGCGCCGCGCTCGTTCTCCGCGTCGCCGTCACGTGCGCCTGGCGCATTCGCGCCGAAGCGGCGAAGGAATCCACGGCGACCTGACTCGTCGAACTCGCTCATCGCGACCTCTCCCGGCAACGCCGCCCGCGTCACGCGCTTGGCATCGCCGCGAAACTGCAAGCCATGTGCCGCTCGGACCGAGCGGGCCAGCTCACGGCTTGGATGCCTCCCTGCTCTCACCGACCACCCGCTCGGACCTCACGCCGAGGCCCAGCGAGCGGTCCGCCCGCACGCTGGTTTGGACGCCCGCGATCGCTGCCCGCTTCGCCGCCCCTGCGCGGGCTCGCGGCAGCACGCGATCGAGCGCCCCAAGTCCCCGTTTTCTCGACATTTTCGGCAACGGTCGAATCTACGAATGCCCGATTTTTGTGTCAACGGGCTCCGTGCCATCGACGCGCGCTTCGCCGCGCCCGGGGGCAGCTGCGCTGCGCACCGGGCAGGCGGTCGCGCGCTGCGAGCCTCGAACCGCACATGAGTTGCCGCAGCGCTGCGACCCGGGTGCCTCGCGATGATGCAAGCTTGCGCACGCGCGCATGCGAATCGCCGGATTCCCGACGAGAGCGTCGGATTCCGCACGCTGTCAGCTCACCGGCGGCGCTAGCTCGAGCACGCGTACGCCGGGCTCGGGCACGAACTGGAACGTGCTCGCGTCGAGTCCGCGGTCGTAGCGCACGTTCTCGAACTCGACCTCCGTGCGGTTGCCGAACAGGTCGAGCACCGCGGTCGCGCTCGCCTCGCCTGTGGCCGTGTCGACCTCGAGCTCGAGCTCCTGATAAGTCGCCTCGCTGCGCGGCGTCAGCTTCAAATGGGCGCGCGGCGCGTCGCAGCGATCGACGGCGACGCGGAAGCTGTCGGCGATGCGACCCTTCCCCAACAAGAACTGAAACGCAGCGCCGGAGAGGAACTGCTCACCGACGGCGAGCTTCTGCACCTCGCGCGCCCTCGGGTCGTAAATCCACAGCGTTTCGCCGTCGCTGACGACGAGGCTGGGCTCGGGCGTCTCGTAGCTCCAGCGCATCTTCCCGGGCTTCGCGAGCGCGACGTGGCCGTTCGAGACGTCGCCCGCGGGCGACAGCGCGCTGTGCGTGCGCTGCGTGAAGCGCGCCTCGAGCTCGCGCATGCGGTCGTAGCGCGCCTGCACGCGCGCGGTGAGCGCCGCCGCGCAGTCCGCGACGGGGGAAGCGGATGCCGCGCTCGCGGCTGGCGCGGGTTCTCGCGCGGCCGTCGCCGCGGAGTCGTCGCCACCCGCCGCGCCGGCAGCGGCGACGCCGAGCAGCAGCAACGAAGCTGCGCATCCCGCCCAGCGCAGCTCACGCATCGGCGTCGTCGCCGATCGGCGCGACGAACACCTCGCGTGGCCGCACGCCGATCTGCGGCCCCACGACGCCCTCGCGCTCCATCTGTTCGATCATGCGGGCCGCGCGGTTGTATCCGACTTTGAGGCGGCGCTGCAGGTAGGAGATCGACGCGTTGCGCGTCTCGGCGACGATGCGCACCGCCATGTCGTAATGCTCGTCCACGTCGTCGGGATCGATCGCCTCGCCGTCCTCGCCGGCGTCGTCGGGAATTCGGTAGAGCTCCTCGTCGAACTTCGGCGTGCCCTGGCGCCGCAGGTGTTCGACCAGCTTCGTGACCTCGCGCTCGCTCACGAACGGACCGTGGAGGCGGGCTAGCTTCGAGGTTCCGGGCGGGAGGAAGAGCATGTCGCCTTGGCCGAGCAGCTGGTCTGCGCCGCCCTGATCGAGGATCGTCCGCGAATCGGTGCGCGACGAGACTTGGAACGAGATGCGCGCCGGAAAGTTCGCCTTGATGATGCCGGTGAGCACGTCGACGCTCGGCCGCTGCGTGGCGAGCACGAGGTGGATGCCCGAGGCGCGCGCCATCTGCGCGAGCCGCTGCAGCGACTCCTCGACGTCCTTCGCGGAGACCACCATCAGGTCCGCCAGCTCGTCGATCACCACGACGATGTACGGGATGCGCTGATACTCGATCTCGCGGCCCTCTATCTCGCCCGGCTTCGGGCGCAGGCGGTACGTCTTCAGGCCGGCCGCCTTTGCCTCGTCCACGCGCGCGTTGAACTGCGCGATGTTGCGGACGCCGAGCGCAGCCATCTGCTGGTAGCGCTCCTCCATCTTGAGCACGATGCCCTGCAGCGCCGCGGACGCGCGCTTCGGATTCGTCACCACGTCGGCGATCAGGTGCGGGATCCGCTCGTAGATCGAGAGCTCGAGCAGCTTCGGGTCGACAAGCAGCAGCTTCACCTCGTCGGGCGTGGCGCGCACCAAGATCGAGCACAGCAGCGAGTTGAGGAACACGCTCTTGCCGGTGCCAGTCGCGCCGGCCACGAGCAGGTGGGGCATCGCCGCGAGATCCGCCTCGACCGGGTTGCCGAAGATGTCCTTGCCGAGTGCGAGCGTCAGCTTGCTCGCGCTCTGGCGGAACGAGCGCGCCTCGAGCAGATCGCGGATGTAGACGGTCTCGCGCTCGGCGTTCGGCACCTCGATGCCGACCACCGACTTGCCCGGGATCGGCGCGATGATGCGGACCGAGAGCGCGCGCAGCGCGAGCGCGAGGTCGTCCGAGAGGTTCGTGATGCGGTTGACCTTGACGCCCGGCGCGGGCTCGAACTCGTACATCGTGATCACCGGGCCCGGATGCACGGTGACGACGCGGCCCATCACGCCGAAGTCCGCGAGCTTCTTCTCGAGGATCCGCGAGTTCATGATCAGGCTCTCGCGGTCGTAGCGGCGCGCGTTCTCGGGCGGCGGCTGAAAGATCTCCGCGACGTCCGGCGGTTCGTAGGGGCCGGTGGAGGTGTTCTCCGAGAAGGTGAACGCCTCCTGCTCCGGCTCGCGCCTGCGCTCGCGTGCGTGGTCGACGATGGCGGGCGGGGCGCTGCGCGGGCGGGGCACCGCGGCCGTCGGCGGCGTCTCCGGGGTCGGGCTCGCGAGACCCTCGCCCGCGATCTGAGGCCGCTCCGGCGCGGACTCCGGGCCGACTCCCGCGAGCTCCTCGCGCGTCTCGGCGACGCGCTCGCGGCGCGCGCGGCGTTCGCGCCAAACCTGGAGCTGAGTGAAGCCGCCCTCGGCGGCCGCGAAGGCGACGAACC
This sequence comes from uncultured Spirochaetales bacterium, assembly GCA_964460485.1. Taxonomy (GTDB): domain Bacteria; phylum Myxococcota_A; class UBA9160; order UBA9160; family UBA6930; genus VGRF01. The sequence continues at coordinate 23,751 of CAYWRY010000024.1, read as the reverse complement.
CCGTACGCCGCGCCCAGCCTCCGAAGACGATCGCGACACGGCCGACCACGCGGGACGCCGCGACGCCGCCGCGCCCGAGCGCCGCGAGTGCCTCCCCGGCCGGCACCCCGAAGAATCCGGCGATCCCGACCGCGAGCAACAGTGCGTTCAACAGGAACGCGCCATAGCGGCTCAGCAGCGCCGACTCGGCAGCGGCGAGCGACGCGCCGACCCAGCCGCCCGTGAGGCCGCCGAAGCGCGCGGGAGCGAGGGCGGGCAGCAGCGAGGCGAGCGCAGCCAGCGCTGCGAAGCTCACCGCGGTCGCGACCCAGAGGCGACGGGACACCCGGAGCCGTCCGCCGCTCACCAACTGCGCGGCGACACCGCCTCCGGCGAAAACGATGACCCAAGAGGCGGCGCCAGCGAGCTGCATGAGGGCTCCGCCGACGGTCGCGCCCAGGACGCCGCCGGCGTTCTCCACCGCCGTCCACGCGAGCACCGCATCGCGCGGGTCGAAGCTCCACAGCGCGACGCCGCTGAGGATCACGAGCGCGGCGAGGAGCGCCCCCGCGGCTTCGCGCGCAGCGCCAGCCTTCGCGAGGCCCGCCCCGAAGAACGAAGCGCGCGCGCGAGCCTTCCGTCCGGCCGCAGCTTTGGCCATGCGCCCCTCACCCCCGCGATGGGCAGCGCGCAGCTTACGCAGCGCGGCGCGCGAGCGTCAACGAGGGGGCTGGAGCGCCACGTCGTACCCGGCGCGAATCGCGTCCGCGACGCGCCGTTTGAGGGCCTCGCGGTCGCGCGCCGTCATCCCGGCGGTCTCGATCGGCTTGCCGTAGACCACCTTCACCGGCCCCGAGCGCACCCGCAGCGAGCGCTTCGGGATGAGCTGCCAGGAGCCCGAGACGGTCACCGGGATCACCGGAACCTGTGCATCGAGGGCGAGATGGAAGCCGCCGCTCTTGAATGGCTGGAGTCTGCCGTCCGGGCTGCGCGTGCCTTCGGGGAAGATGATCACGTTGACGCCGCCGCGAACGCGCTCCGCCGCGCGGCGCAGGCTCTCGACCGAGCGGCGGCGGTTGCCGCGGTCGATCACGATCTGATCCGAGAGCGCGAGCGCCCACCCGAAGAACGGGATGTAGGTCAGCTCCTTCTTCGCGACGAAGCGCCACGAGACGGGCAACGAGAGCGCGATCGCGCCGATGTCGATCACGCTCTGGTGATTCGACATGTAGACCGCCGCCTGCGTCGCGGCGACGTGCTCGAGTCCCTCCGCCTGCACGCGAATGCCACAGGTGCGAAAGATCCAGCCGATCCAGCGGCGCGCGATCCAGACGATCGCCTCGCCGCTGAAGGGCGCGACGAACGTCGCGAGCACGCCCCAGAACACCGTGTAGAGCGCGATCAGACAGAAGCGGGCGACGTAAACCATCAATCGAGCGCGCAGCGTAGCGCGCGTGCTTGACGCCTCCTGCCCGACCAACCAAGATGGCGCCACACCCCGAGTTCCGACGGAGACGAGGCGAACATGGCGAGCGTCAACAAAGTGATCCTGTTGGGGAACCTCGGGCGCGACCCCGAGCTTCGCTACACGCCGAGCGGTCAGCCGGTGGCGAACTTCACGGTCGCGACGAACGAGTCGTGGACCAAGAAAGACGGCAGCGGGCGCGAGGAGCGCACCGAGTGGCACCGCATCGTGGCGTGGGGGCGCACTGCCGAGCTGTGCGCGCAGTACCTCGCCAAGGGCCGCACCGTTTACATCGAGGGGCGGCTCCAGACGCGCGAATGGGAGAACAAGGAAGGCCAGAAGCAGCGCACCACGGAGATCGTCGCCAACACGGTGCAGTTCATCGGCGGTGGCGGCGGGGGTGGCGGCGGCGGGCCGCGCGGCCCCCAAGGCGGTGGCGGCGCGCCGAGCGGCGGCAGCGGCTTCGAGGGTGGACCGCCTCCGGACGACGACATCCCGTTCTAGAGAGGCGCACGTCGGTCGCGGCCGGCTAGCGGCCGCTGCGCAGGCTCCGCACGAGGCTGTCGATCGCGCTGCGCGCGCGCTGGTCTAAGGCATCGAACTCCACCGCCATCCCGGACGCGCCCTCGTCCTTGCTCTGCACGCGCACGACGCGCCCGGTGACGTGAATGGAGTCGACGCCGCCGGGAAGCTGGAACGACAGCTCGACCGGCTCGTCGATCCCGAGCGGGCTCTCGGTGGCGACGAACACGCCGCCCTCGTTGATGTCGCGCGTGAACTCGGTGAACAACTCGTCGACGCTCTCGTATTGAACGCGGATCTCCGCGCGCTCGCGCGCCGCACGGCGGCGTTCGGGCTGAATGAACTGGCGCGACATGGCCCGCTTGTCGGCCTGTGAACGCGTGGGCTTTACCCGCGCGGCTCGGCGCCGCGTCTCGCGTGAGAGCCGTGGCGGCGCTCACACAACCGCTTCCGCTTCCGGCGCGAGGTCGCCCTGCTCGCGGAGGCTCGCGTAGCCGCGGTCCGCGACGATCACGTGGTCGAGCACCGGCACGCCGAGCAGCGCGCCCGCGCGAGCGAGCCGCCGCGTGATCTCGCGGTCCTCGCTGCTGGGCGTCGGGTCGCCGCTCGGGTGGTTGTGTACGAGCACCACCGCGGCTGCCGCCTCGCGGAGCGCCGGGCGGAAGACCTCGCGCGGGTGGACGAGGCTCGCGGTCAGCGTCCCTTGGGACGTGAGGACGCTGCGCAGCACGCGATGTCGCGCGTCGAGCAGAACGATGTGGAACTCCTCGGCCCGCGCATCCCGTAGCCGGGCGTGAAAGTGCCGATGTACGTCCTGCGGCGAGCCGATGCGCTCGCCGCGCGGAAGCGGCCGCGCGGCGAGTCGCCGGCCGATTTCGAACGCGGCGAGCAGGCTGGCCGCCTTGGCCGGCCCGATGCCCGCGAACGCCGCGAGCTCGCCCGGCGCCGCCTGCGCGAGCGCGGCGATGCCGCCCGCATCGAGAAGCTGCCGCGCGAGGTCGATCGCGGCGCGACCGCGCGCTCCCGTGCGGAGCAGCAGCGCGACCAGCTCGGCGTTCGACAGCGCGGCAGCCCCATGCGTCAACAGGCGCTCGCGCGGACCCTCAGGCGCATCGTCTCGGTTGGGCATCGGCGGGCTCCACGGGACCGCCGGGAGAGAACGCGGTCGATCAGGGCATCGCGCGGCAGCGCGACTCCGATTCGATCGCGCGACGCAACGCAGCGGCGAAGTCGCCCTCCTCGATTTCGGGGGCGAGCCACGCCCGCAGCGCGCGCTGCGCGTCGCCCGGGGGCGCGAGCGTCTCGGCGAGCACGCGAACCGCGAACAGCACCCCGCGGGCCTCGGCGGCCTGCGTCGCTGCCCGGGCGCGCGCCACGGGGGCGCCGAGCGCGAAGCGAGTGCGGTCGCGGAGCTCGAGCGCGGCGTCTGTAGACTGCGCGGCGAGCCGCTCGAGGGCGAGCGCGACGAGCGCGTCCGCGAATCCGCGGCCGGGCGCGAGCGAGCGGCCGAGCGTCGCTCGCCCGAGCGCGGCGAACAGCTCGCCGTCGAACGCCGCAGCGCACGCGTCCAGGCGAGCGGACGCGTCCGCGAGCGCGCTTTCCGCACGTGCGGTGGTCGCGGCGCCACGATCGTCGGGCAACCACTCGAGGGCGAGATGGCTCACGCCGCGGAGGGGCTCCTCGCGCCGCGTGAGGCGCGGCGCACGGCCGTCTCCGGCGCCTCGTTCGAGCGCGACGATCAGGTCGCGCCCGATCGTCTCCGCTCTCGCCCTCGAGACGGCCGCGCCGCGCAGCCCGTCGATGCGCGCCGCGATCGCCTCGCTCGCCGCGACCTCCGCGAGCACGAGCCGCCAGCCGTTCGCCGTCGGCGCGAGCCGCGCCTCCAGCGCTCGCTCGCTCGAGAGCTCGAGGTGCGCCCAGTCGCCCAGCTCGAGCAGCGAGACTGCGAGGAGCCGGCTCGGGAGCCGCTCCAGGTCGACGCGCAGCGTCGGGGCGGCGTCGCGCGCGTCCAGCACGACTTCGCGCACTGCGAAGCCCCCGACCTCGGCGCGCACGAGGATCTGGTCGCCTTCGGCCGCGCGCGCGCGGCTGGGCAACGCCGCGCGCAGCGGCGAGGTGCCGTAGGCGAGCGCGAGCTGCGCCCCGTCGCGGAGGTAGGCGAGCACGAGCGCCGCGCCGGGTGGCGTCGTCTCGACGCGCAGCTCGCGCGGATCGCGAGCGCCTTCGCGCAGCGCGTCCGCGATGCGCGAAGCACGCCAGGGCGGCGGATCGGCCGGCGACAGGACCACTCGCTCGTCGGCCCGCGACCGTGCGCCCGCGCTCGTCAGCGCGAGCGCGAGGGCGAGCGGCGCACCGAGCGCGGGGAGCCTGCGACGCATCGCGCGACCCTATCACCGGCGATAGAGGCCCGCCGGGAAGCGGTCACTCGCGAGACGCGATCGTGCGCTGGAAGCGCACGACGATGCCGAAGACGCGGGGATCGTCGACGCTGCGCAGGCCCCGAATCACGCGCTGGGCGTGGCCCGTGCGCGCCGCCTCGAGCGAGACGGCGCTGAGCACGCGATCGCGAGACTCCGGCGGCACGGACTCGATCTCGCGCACGAAGTGGCGCGGATCGGCGAGCGCCAGATTGACGAGGTTGTTGCGGAAGCCCAGGCACTCCGCGTCGTGCGGACTGGCGGCGCAGGCGCGCTCCACCCCCGACGCCTCCTCGAGCACCACCGGGTCGAAGCGGCGGCGACTCCCAACCGGTGCCTGCACCAGCCGGATCTCCCGGCTGAGCGGACCGAGCTGTGGGGCCTGAGGCGGCGTGGGGGCCGAAACGGCCGCGAGCGGTGCGACCCGCGGAGCCTCCCAGGGCAGGCGGACGTCGACTTCCACCCGCAGCGCCGTCGCGACGACGAACAGCACCGCCACGGCGCTGAACGCAGGCGTCCACGGCCCGGAGAGGACCGAGCGCAGTCCATCACGCGCGCGGTCCGCGAGTCCTGGCGCGGCCTCGCCCGCCTCGATGCGCGCGAGCACGCGCGTGGCGAGAAACTCCGACGGCTCTTCCTCGGCGGCTAGCGTGCGCAGCAGCAGCACGGTCCCGCGCAGCTCGGTCAGCTCCTCGCGGCACGCCGCGCAGCGCGCGAGGTGACGTTCGACGCGGGCGCTCGCCCGGCTGGCGAGCGAGCCGTTCAGGTATTCCGAGAGGAGGCGGCGGTGCAGGAAGTGCATCACGTGCTGGTCCCGATCTCGCGCGCCAGGTCTGCGAGCTGCTCGCGCAGCGCGTGGCGCGCGCGGTGGATGCGCGACTTCACGGTGCCCTCCGCGATCTGGAGGACGTCGGCGATCTCCCCGTAGCTGAGGCCCTCGATGTCGTAGAGCACGACCGGCGCGCGCAGCGCCTCGGGCAAGGCTTGCAGGCAGCGCTGCACGCGATCCTTGACCTCTCCGCCGCCGATTGCGTCTTCGGGACCGCGCGGAGCCGCGGGCAACGCATGGCCGATCGCCTGGCCGCGCGCGAACTCGTCGAGGTGCGCACGCCGGCGGCCCTGGCCGCGGCGACGATTCAGCGCCGCGTTCACCGCCACGCGGTAGACGAAGGTGGAGAAGCGCGACTCGCTGCGGAATCGGTGGCCGTGACGGTGGAGGTTGAGGAAGGTCTCCTGCACGGCGTCCTCGGCGTCGTCGCGATCGCCGAGCATGCGCGTCAGCAGTCCCATCACGCGGCGTTGGTGGCGTCGCACCAGCTCGCCGAAGGCGCGCAGGTCGCCCCCGCGCCAGCGGTCCACCAAGGGCAGGTCGGGGTCGGCGCCACGGGCGTCGTCGACGCCCGCGCTCCCGACTCCGGTCGCGCGATCGAGGATCGGTTGAGTCACGAATGCCACGCGCGATTTCGACACCGCGCCCTGCCGCCAGTTCCCGGAGCATTGGGCGCCGCGCGCCGATCCGCCAGCGCTCGCGGCACCGCCGGGGGGGTTCCGATCGGCAACTCTCCGCCGTGTCGCGAGTCGCTCACTCGGAAACCGGCATCTCGCCGGCCCGCAGCCAGACCCCGCTCTTTCCGCCGCTCTTTCGGACCAGGCGCACGTTCGCCAGGGACATGCCCCGGTCCATGGCCTTGCACATGTCGTAGACCGTGAGGCCCGCGGCGCTCACCGCCACCATCGCCTCCATCTCGACGCCCGTGCGCCCGTGCGCCCGCACGGTCGCCTCGACGCGCACGCAGCTCGCCGCCGCATCGGGCTCGAGCCGCACCTCGATCGCGTCGAGCAGCAGCGGGTGCGCCAGGGGGATCCAGTCGCCCGTTCGCTTGGCCGCGAGGATGCCGGCGAGCCGGGCCGTCGCGAATACGTCGCCCTTCGGCGTCTTCCCGCTGGTGATGGCCTCGAGCGTCTCGCGCGCCATCCGGATTTCGCCGCGCGCCGTGCAGACGCGCTCGGTGATGTCCTTCGCGCCGACGTCCACCATCCGCGCGCGCCCCTGCTCATCCAGATGCGTGAGCTTCGCACTCATCCCAGGGCCCCCTCGATCCAGCGCCAGGCGTCCTCGTAGACTCGCTCGCGCTCGGGCTCGTTGAAGATCTCGTGGCGGAGCTCGGGGTAGATCTGCAGCGCCGAGCCGGACGACCCGAGCTGGGCAGCGAACTCCTCGCTCGCCGCCACCGGGCAGAGCGTGTCCTGCTTGCCGTGCATCAGCAGCACGGGCACGTCGATCCGAGCGGCCCGGGTGCGGGTGACCGTGCCCGCGGCCAGCAGTTCTGCGCCCAGCGACGCGGTCATCGTGCGCTCGACGAGCGGGTCCGCGAGGTAGCGACGAATCACGCCCTCGTCGCGCGAGAGGCCGGTCAGGTCGAGGCCCGCCTGCATCCGCACGCGAGGCGCGAGGCGACCCAGCGCGCGCGCCAGCAGCACCCGCGATCGCGGCACCGCGCGCTCGCCGGCCAGTGCCGGCCCGGAGACGATCGCGCCGGAGACCACCGGTCGCCGCTCCGCGAGGTACGCGAGGGCGATCAATCCGCCCATGCTGTGCGCCAGCAGGATGATCGGCAGACCCGGGTGCTCGTCGCGGACGAGGGCGTGGAACGCGGCGAGATCGTCGAGCAGCGTTGCGAAGCGGTCGACGTGCGTTCGCGGCCCGCCGGAGCGCCCGTGCCCGCGATGGTCGAGCGCGTGAACCGCACAGCCGCGCTTGGCGAACCACTCGGCCAGCTCTTCGTAGCGTCCGCTGTGCTCGCCGAAGCCGTGGACGACGAGCAGTACGCGCGAGGCGCGATCCGGCAACCACGCGCGGCGAAAGAGCAGGAGCCCATCGGGCGCTGCGAACGACCCCTCCATTCTCCGCAGCGTCCCGCTCACGGGCGACTCACTCCAGGCTCACGACGAGCGCAGCTCCGAGCGCAGGCGCTCGCGCGCCGCTTGCACGCGGCGCAAGTAGCCGTCGCCGCGGATGTTGCCGCCCCAGAAGTACGCGGAGATGCCGTCTTCCTCGCCGAGCCGGCGGATGTTGCCCGCCAGGATCGCGCAGCCGGCCTCGACGTTCGCCTCGACCGTGGAAGCGTTCCCGGCCATGCCCATCGGACGGATCATGTACGGCATGACCTGCATCAGCCCGAGCGCGCCCCTCGGGCTGCGCGCCCAGGGCTTGCCGGAGCTCTCGACCTCGATGACCGCCGCGACGAGGACGGGGTCCAGGTCGTACTTCGCCGAATAGCGCGCTACGGCGGCCTCGATGCGCTCCAGCTGCCCTGGGGTGAGGTGCGGGTTGAGCTCGGCCAGGCGCGCGGTCACGCGGACCTGCTCCGGCTCGGTCTGCGCGAAGCGAGGGGCTGGCGTGGCGGCCGGTGGGCGGCCACTGAGAAGCAACAACGATACGAAGGCCAACGCGAACACTCGGAATCGGGTCATGACCGACCGTCCCCAAGGAAACCCCCTGGCGGTCTCCATGGAGGTAGGGACCGCCATCGAACGAAGGGGTGACGTCCCAACTTATCGGAAGGGGGGCACGTGCGGGCGGTGATTTGATCTCCCTGCCGGGACTTGCCGGCGCATGCGGATGCGAGCACCAGGCTGAGGTGTTTGCGATTCACCTCAAATCCGGCCACTGGTACAGTCGGCAGCCCCGCGGGCATGCTCGCGCGGGCTTGCGACCAAGGTGCCGGTGTTGAGCTGGACTCTTACCTCGAAACAGTGCAAGTCGGACGAGCTGTCCGGGAGTTCGCGGGAACAATCGGACGCGGCTCGACCTGATCACGTCTCGGGTGTCGCCGCGCTCGCCCACGATCTGCGGTCTCCGCTCGCCGCGGTGATGGGCTTTACACGCCTCGCGCGCGAGGCGCTGGACGAAGGCGATTCGGCCCGCGCGGCGACGCTGCTCGAACGTCTCGAGCGCTCCGCGACGACGATGGAGGCGATGCTGTGCGGAGCGCTCGGTGACTACCCCGCCTCGCGCGTCGCAGATCTGCGTGGCGCGCTCGAGCAGGTGCGCGCCGAGCGCAAGCGCGAGCTCGAGAAGCGCGGCATCCGACTCCTCGCCCCAGAGAGCCCACCCGCATTCGCAGTGCACTACGCAGACCTTTACCGGCTCGTCGGCAACCTCGTCGGCAACGCGATCGACCACATGGGTGACGTTCGCGACGCGACGATTGCGGTCTCGGTCGATTGGGACGACGAGTGGGCCGTCCTGCGCGTGAGCGACAATGGCGCCGGTATCGCGCCGGAAGCGCGCGAGCGCGTGTTCGTGGCCTCCCACTCGCGCTGCCCGGGCGAGGGCGCTGCGCGCCACTGTGGGCTCGGCCTCACGATCGTGCGAGGGCTCGCCGCGAGCTGGGGCGGCCGAGCCTGGGTGGACGGCTCCGCTGGGCGTGGCGCCACGCTCTGCGTGACAGTTCCCGTGGCGCGCTGAAGCCCTTCTCCTAGGTTGCGCGGCCATGTACCCGGTCCGGTGGGAGCCCTTCGGCTTTGTGATCAGCTCCTTCGGCGTGATGATGGCCGTGGGCTTCCTGATTTCGGAACGCATCGTCGCCCGCCGGCTCGCCGAGCAGCGGCTCGAGTCGGATCTCTCCTCGACCATCCTCGTCTACGCGGTCGTGTTCGGCGTCGTCGGCGCGAAGCTCTACTTCGCGGTGGACGCCGCGTTGCACGGCGAGCGGTACTTCTTCGACGCGCTCTTCGACCGCGCGGGCATGACCTGGTTCGGCGGATTCGCGGCGGGCGTCCTGGGGGTGAGCGTCGGAACCCGGCTGCACAAGATCCCGACGAGCGCGGTCGCGGCCGCCGTCGCGAACGCGGCGCCCTTCGGGCAGGCCTGCGGGCGCATCGGCTGCTTCTTGGTCGGCGACGACTACGGACGCCCCACCGACGCCTGGTATGGCATCGCGTTCCCGGAGGGCTCGCCGCCAACGGACGTACCCGTGCACCCGACCCAGCTCTACGAGATGGTGTGGCTGCTGGCGATCGGTGCCTGGCTGTGGCGGCGTCGCAAGGCGAGCCCGTTCCTGTTCGGCGAGTACCTCGCGCTCGCCGGCTTTGGCCGCTTCGTCGTGGAGATCCTGCGCGTCAATCCGAGGGTCGCGCTCGGCTTGTCGGCGGCGCAATGGATCGGCCTCGCGATGCTGGCGATCGGCATCGCGAGCCTGCTCTGGGCGCGAAGCCGCAGCGAACGCTCGCCCCACTAGAGCGAAAGGCGACTCACGCGCTCGCGAGCGCGCGCAAGCGTTCTTCCAATCCCGCGAGCCGCTCGGCGAGCGCGGCATCTCCGGCCGCCAGCTTGCGCGCGCCGGCGAGCGCGGAGGCAGCGACGGAGGCGAGCCGCAGCTCCTCACCACGCGGGCCGGCCTCCAGCCACGCCGCGATGCCGCTGGCGGCGTCGCCGTAGCGCCCCGCCAGGTAGGCGCACATGCCGTCGGCGAACGCGCGTAGGCGCTTCACCTCCGCTGTGCCATCACCGCGCGCCGTCGCCGTCGCGAGCGCGCGACTCGCATCGGCGAAGAAGCCGCTCTCCAGGTAGGACCAGCCCGCGCGCCGCCACGCGGCCGAAGCCGAACCGTGGAGGTCCGCGAGGGCGGCTTCCTCCCCGCACGCGAACGCGTCTGCGAGCTGCGCCGCGTTCTCGACCGAGAAGCGCGCGAGCAGACCGTTGGCGGCTTGGCTGCGCAGCAGAACGCGGAACTGCGCGGTCGTCTGGCCGAGCAGGACGCGCGCCTCCGCGAGCGACTCGCGCAGCCGCGCGCGCGCCGCAGCCACGAGCTTGTCGAACTCGGCGAGCAGACCGCTCTCGTCGGAGACACCGGACGCGCGCAGCGCGGCGACTTTCGGCGCGTAGACGTCGGCTTGGTAGAGGTTCTCGCGCAGCTTCATCGCCTCGTGGAACAGGGAGCCCACCGCGAGGTCGAAGAGCGCGCTCGCGCCGATCTCCGTGCCCCGTTCGGCGCCGCCACGGAACAGGGCGTGACAGCGCTCCTTCAGCCGAAACAGCACGCTGCGCTCGTCGTCGCCCACGAAACGCCGCAGCTCGTCGAAGCGCAGCCGCCCCTCCGCCTCGTGCTCGGCGATGCGCGACAACTCGCGGTGCGCGGCCAGGAAATCGCGCGCGATGTCGACGATGGCCGACTCGGCGCGCACGGCCCTACTTGCGGAAGCGCGAGGTCTCGGCGGACAGCGCGAGCCCAGCCACCTTGTCGGGGTGGATCGCCTTGGCGCGGTCGAACAGTACCGCCTCTTCTTCTGAGTTGTTAGGGTCTGGGACGCAGCAGTCGACGGGGCACACTTCGGCGCATTGCTCGGTCTCGTGGAAGCCTACGCACTCGGTGCAGAGTGCGGGGTCGATCACGAACGTCTCTTCGCCCTCGCTGATCGCCTCGTTCGGGCACTCCGGCTCGCACACGCCGCAGTTGATGCATTCCTCGGTGATCATCGTCGCCATCATCTTCTCCAGTGCCGCGCTCGCAGCCTTGGGACGCGAAGGGCGCGCAACATAAGGAAGTGGGTTTCGAGGGTCAACGCAGCGAAACCGCTGGTGATTTCGTCGCTGCGCACGACGGCGCGCGCGGCCGGAACCTGCTTGACCCGAGGTTCCCCTCTTCTATCGTGGCCTCGCTCTTCCTCGTTTCTTTGGCGCCATGGAGACTCGCATGAATGCCCCGGTCGAACGCGAAGTGATGGAGGTCGACGTCCTCTATGTGGGCGCCGGCCCTGCGACGCTCGCGTCCGCCTACCACTTGGTGAAGACCTGCGAGCAGCGCGGCATCGAGAAGCCGTCCGTGCTCGTGATCGAGAAGGGTCGCGAGGTGGGCGACCACATGCTGTCGGGCGCGGTGGTCAACCCGAAGGCGATCCGCGAGCTGATGCCCGACTTCGTGGAGCAAGGCTTCCCGACCGAGCACGTCTGCACCGACGACAAGACCTACCTGTTCATAGGCAAGGCGGCGATCCCGCTTCCGATCAACCCGCCGATGTTCGTCAAGCGCGGATACCACGTCGCCTCGCTGAACAAGTTGGCGAAGTGGCTGGCGGGCAAGTGTGAAGCGCTCGGCATCGACATCTACGCGGGCTTTGCGGGCGACCAGCTGCTGATCGAGGGCGGCCGCGTGGTCGGCGTGCGCCTCGGCGACATGGGCGTCGACAAGCACGGCAAGCCGAAGGCGACTTATCAGGCCGGCATGGACGTGCGCGCCAAGGTGACCGTGCTGGGCGAGGGCGTGCGCGGGAGTCTCACCAAGCAGCTGATCGGGCAGTTCGACCTGGAAGGCGAGAACCCGCAGGTCTACGAGACGGGGATCAAGGAGATCTGGCGCGTCAAACCGGAGAAGCACCGCCCCGGCCGCGTGATCCACGGCATGCTGCCTGCGAACCTTCCGAAGTACTTCGGCGGCATGTGGCTGTACGACCTGCGGGACAACCTGATCTCGTACGGCATGGTCTGCGCGCTCGACGCCCACAACCCTTTTCACGACCCGCACCTCGAGGCGCAGAAGTTCAAGACGCATCCGTTCATGCGCGACCTGCTCGACGGCGCCGAGCTCGTGCGGTATGGCGCGAAGACGATTCCGATCGGCGGCCTGTCCTCGATGCCAAAACTCTACTGCGACGGGGCGCTGCTCGTCGGCGACGCGGCGGGCTTCTGCAACGGTGAGAAGCTCGCAGGCGTACACATGGCGATGAAGAGCGGCATGCTGGCCGCCGAGACGATCGCCGACGCGCTCGCCGCAAACGACTTCACGACCACGACGCTCGGCGGTTACACGGAGCGCTATCGCGCCAGCTGGGCCTACCAGGAGCATCTCCAGGCGCGCAACTTCCACGGTGCCTTCACGCTGGGCCTGCCGTTCTTTCTGCTGAACGAGCCGGTGCGCATCTTCCTGTCCGGTGGCCGTGGGCTCGTCGACGGCATCCAGTTCGAGGCCGGCCACAAGGCCACGCGCAAGCTCTCGGAGCTTCCGCCGGACAAGCGCGAGAAGGAGAAGTTCGAGTTCGACGGGAAGCTCACATTCTCGAAAGAGCACCTCGTGCAGTTCTCGGGAACCGCGCACGAGGCGGATCAGCCGTCACACCTCGTGGTGGCCGACACCGATCTGTGTCGAGACGTGTGCACCGAGGAGTACGGGAACCCGTGCCAGCACTTCTGTCCCGCGGCCGTCTACGAGATGGTCGACGACCCCGAGCGGCCTGGGAAGCGGAAGCTCTTCATCCACCACGAGAACTGCGTGCACTGCAAGACCTGCGACATCGCAGATCCCTATCAGGTGATCACCTGGACGCCGCCGGAAGGGGGCGAGGGCCCCGACTACGCGGGCATGTAGCGTCCCAGCTTCGGGGGCGTCGCTGATCCGAGCGCGAAGCACGCCTCAGCCGCGCGGTGGCGCGACCTCCTGCGGCGGGATCACGAGCATGCGCCGCGTCGGCCGCGGGCGCGGTGCGCCGCTCCGAAGCTCCTGCGCCGCGCGCTCGACCTCGCGCCGGTCTTCGTCCCACAGATAGACGCCCGGCGCCGCCAGACAGTAACCGTCCCCGGCGCGGCGAATGCGGGCCGCCTCGATCGTCTGCATCGTCTCTCCTCTCGTCTTCAGCGCGAGAGACTCGATGCGCTGCGCGTCGGCTCGGTCACGAGCCCGTGGCGATTCGAGGAAACCCGCGGCCGCTCAAGCGCGCGCGCCGCCGAGCTTGGCCGCGTGCTTCACGTTGCGCGCTTGCGTCGCCAGGATCACGCCCTCCGCGATGTTCGTGGCGTGGTCCGCCACGCGCTCCAGGTTCTTCGCGATCAGGATGAAATCGACCTCTTGCGCCGTGAATTCGGGGTGGCTCGCGATCTCTTCGATCGCGGTGCGGATCACGGCGTCCTCGTCTGCGTCGACCTGGTCGTCGTCGTCCAGTACGAGCGCCGCGCGCGCGGGGTCGTTCTCGGCGTAGGCGTCGAGCGCGCGGTGCAGGATGCGCTGGGCCTCGTCGGCGAGCGTCCGCAGCTTGGGCGGCGCCACCAGCGTCTCGCGCGTCGCGAGTCGCTCGGCGGACTTCGCGATGTTGCGCGACAGATCGCCGATGCGCTCCAGGTCCGCGGCAGCCATTTTCGCCGCGATCACGTTGCGCAGGTCGTCGGCTACCGGCGCCTGCGTGGCGAGGATGCGCAGCACGAGATCGTCGATCGCGATGTCGAGGCGGTCGATGTCTAGGTCGTCGATCTTGACTTCGCGCGCGAGCACCCCGTCTCGGCGCCACACGCTCTGCAGCGACTTCGCGAGGATCGCCTCGGCGAGGCTCGCCATGCGCAGCAGTTGATCGCGCAGCGACGTCAGCGCGGGGTCGACCGGCCGCGTCATCGCTGCGCGCTCCGCGCGCTCGTGGCCCCGCTTCGCGCCGCCGGCGATCTCACGTCTCGACTCCTCGTCCGCCCGCCGCGACCGGCGCGCGCGTGCCGCCGCCCGGCCATCAGCCGAACCGCCCGGTGATGTAGTCGCGCGTCTTGGTGTCGCGCGGGTCGGTGAAGATCTGCGCGGTGTCGCCGCACTCGATCAGCCGCCCGAGGTGGAAGAACCCGGTCGTCTGCGAGACGCGCGCCGCCTGCTGCATCGAGTGCGTGACCATCACGATCGTAAACGTCTCGCGAAGCTCGGCGATGAGCTCCTCGATGCGCGCGGTCGCGATGGGGTCGAGCGCCGAGCAGGGCTCGTCCATCAGGATCACGTCGGGGCTGACGGCGATCGCTCGGGCGATGCACAGACGCTGCTGCTGGCCGCCGGAGAGCCCGGTACCCGCATCGTGCAGGCGATCCTTCACCTCGGCCCACAGGCTCGCGCGCTCGAGACTGCGGATCACGATCTCGTCGAGCTCGGCCTTGCCGGTGGCGAGGCCGTGGATGCGGGGCCCGTACGCGACGTTCTCGTACACGGACTTCGGAAACGGGTTCGGTTTCTGGAACACCATGCCGACCCGCGCCCGCAGGGCGACCACGTCGACGTCGTCCGAATACACGTCGTCCCCGTCGATCGCGAGCTTCCCCTCGACTCGACAGATCGGGATCAAGTCGTTCATGCGGTTGACGCAGCGCAGGAACGTCGACTTGCCGCAGCCCGAAGGTCCGATCAGCGCGGTGACCTGGTTCTTCGGTATGTCGATGTTCACGTCGAACAGCGCTTGCTTCTCGCCGTAGTGGACGTTCAGGCCCCGCGCCGAGATTTTCGTCAAGAACTCCATCCTGAGCTCCGGCTGAGTCACCAGCGGCGCTCGAAGCGGTTCCGGAGCAGCACCGCCGTGAGGTTCATTAGCACGAGGAATGCCAGCAGAACGAGGATCGCTGCGGACGTTCTCGCGACCCACGCGCGCTCCGGACTGTCCGCCCACAGGAAGATCTGCACGGGCAGCGCGGTCGCCGGATCGAGCAGCCCGTCCGGTATGTCCACGATGAACGCGACCATGCCGATCATGAGCAGCGGCGCCGTCTCGCCCAGCGCACGCGCCATACCGATGATCGTGCCCGTGAGGATGCCCGGCAGCGCCAGCGGCACGACGTGATGGAGAACCGTCTGTAGGTGCGAGGCGCCGACGGCGAGCGCCGCCTCGCGGATCGAAGGCGGCACCGCGCGGATTGCCGCTCGGCTCGCGATGATCACGGTCGGCAACGTCATGAGCGCGAGCACCATCCCGCCCACGAGCGGTGCGGAGCGCGGCAATCCGAAGAAACCGAGGAAGATCGCGAGTCCGAGCAGTCCGAAGACGATCGAGGGTACGGCCGCGAGGTTGTTGATGTTCACCTCGATCAGGTCCGTCCAGCGGTTCCGGGGCGCCAGCTCCTCGAGATAGACCGCCGCAGCCACACCGAGCGGGAACGACAGCGCGAGCGCCGTCAGCAGCGTCCAGAACGAGCCGACCGTGGCGCCCAACACGCCCGCTAGCTCCGGCTCGCGGCTGTCGCCGCTCTGCAGGAGCCGCGCAGCGAACGCACGCTTCACGAGCCCGCGCTCGTCGAGCGCGTCGAGCCAACCGATCTGTGCGTCGCTGAGGGCGCGCTCGCCTTCGGGCAGCTCGCGCCCGCCCCGCGCTCGCAACAGCAGGTCGGCCTCGTCCGAGAGCAGCGCTTCGAACGGAATCGTGCGGCCGACGAGCGAGGGATCCTCGAGCACGCGTTCCTGAAGGTCGTAGGCTGCCCCGGCGCTGAGCAGCGCGGCCAGCGCGCGCCGCTCGCTGCGACCCGCGACCTCGGGCAACTCCGCCGCGAGCGCGGTTCGCAAAATCCCCGACCAGTTGGCCTCGGTGAGCGTCACCGGGTCGCGCGTGCCGGCGGGGTCTACGGCGTCCGCGTCCAGCACGACCTCGAGGCGCACGCGGTACTCGAAGAAGGCCGGAACTCCTTGCCAGGCGATGCTGCCGAGCAGCAGAACGAGCGCGGCGAGCGCCGCCAGCACCGCGCCGCCACCGAGCCGGCGGAACCGCCGCTCTGCGGCGTAGCGCTTCCGCAGCCGCCCGCGCTGGGCCGAGCTTCGCTCAGTCATATTGCTCCCGATACCGCCGCACGACCTCGAGCGCGAGGGCGTTCAGGCCGAGCGTCACTAGGAAGAGCGTGAGACCCAGTGCGAAAGCGGCGAGCGTCTTCGCGCTGTCGAACTCCTGGTCGCCCACGAGCAAGGTCACGATCTGCGCCGTCACCGTCGTGACCGCCTCGAGCGGGTTCGCAGTGAGACTCGCGGCGAGCCCGGCGGCCATCACTACGATCATCGTCTCGCCCACGGCGCGGGAGACCGCCAGCAATACGGCGCCGACGATGCCCGGCAGCGCGGCCGGCAGCACGACCCGGCGGATCGTCTCGGACGGCGTGGCCCCGAGCCCGAGCGACGCCTCGCGCAGCGATTGCGGGACTGCCTTGATCACGTCGTCGGATAGCGACGAGACGAACGGGATGATCATCACGCCCATCACCACGCCAGCGGCGAGCGCGCTCTCGGACGACACCTCGAGGCCGAGAAGCTCGCCGAAGGTGCGCACGGCCGGCGCGACCGTGAGAGCGGCGAAGAAGCCGTAGACCACCGTCGGGATGCCGGCGAGCACTTCGAGCAGCGGCTTCACGAGCGCGCGCGTGCGGGCGTCCGCGTACTCCGAGAGGTAGACGGCGGCGAGCAGCCCGATCGGCACGGCGACGCTCATCGCGATCGCCGTGATCAGGAGGGTGCCGGCAAAGATCGGCACGGCGCCGAACGCGCCCGACGAGCCGACCTGATCCGCGCGGATCGCCGTCTGCGGGCTCCAGTGCAGGCCGAACAAGAAGTCGGTCACGGGCACCCGCTCGAAGAAGCGGAACGCCTCGAAGATCAGTGAGGCGATGATGCCGAGCGTCGTGAGGATCGCGACCAGCGAGCTGAGCGCGAGCGCGGTACGCAGCGCGACCTCGACCGGAACGCGCGCATTCAGCGCCGCAGAGATGCGCGAACTCGCGAACCAGGCGCCCGCCGCGCCGGCGGCCAGCCCGAGGCTCGCCAGTGTGGGAGCTCGCGCGCTCGCTGCTGCCGCGACCAGCACGACGGCGAGCGCGGGCAGCACGCACCAGAGCGCGACGTAGTGGCCGAAGTAGACCGGCCGCGCCCGCAGCCGCGCGCCCCCGGATGCGACGGCGAGCGCCCGCCGCTGGCCGAGCCAGAAGGCGAGCGCTCCGAGCGCGAGCAGTGTTGCGAGGGCGGCGGTCATCGGAGAACGCAGCGGCGGCGTCCGGCAGGCTGCCCTACGCCGCCGCCCTGCCCAGTCAGTTCAGCGCAAACGGCGTGAGGGCGCTGGCCGATTTTCGCATCGCAGCGAGCTCCGCGCCCGTGAGGGGGATCAGGCCCTTGTCGGCGAGATAGCCGTCCTCGGAGGCGGCGGCATCGCTGAGGAACGCCGAGATGAACTCCTGCAGGCCCGGCACCTTCCCCACGTGCGCCTTCTTGACGTAGAAGTAGATCGCGCGCGAGATGCCGTAGCTTCCGTCGGCGATCGTGTCGAAGGTCGGCGCGACGCCGTCGATCGTCTCGCCGCGCACCTTGTCGGTGTTCTCCTCGAGGAACGAGTAGCCGAAAATGCCGAAGGCGTTCGGGTTCGCGACCAACTTCTGGACGATCAGATTGTCGTTCTCGCCCGCCTCGACGTACGCGCCGTCCTCGCGAATCGAGTGGGCGACTGCCTTGAACTGGTCTTCGTTCTTGGCCTTGAGGTCGGCGAGCAGCGCGAGCGCCTTCGCGCCCCCTTCCATCGCGAGCTCGACGAACGCGTCGCGCGTGCCGGACGTCGGGGGCGGGCCCAGCACCTCGATCGCGAGAGCGGGCAGCGACGGGTCGATGTCGCTCCACTTCTTGTACGGATTCGGCACGAGCTTGCCGCCCACCGGCACCTGCTTCGCGAGTGCGAGGAACACTTGCTGCTTCTTCAGTGCGACCGGCTTCGCCTTCTTCGAGGCCGCGATCACGATGCCGTCGTAGCCGATCTTCACCTCGACGATGTCGCCCACACCGGCGGCCTTGCAGGCTGCGAGCTCGCTGTCCTTCATGCGGCGCGAGGCGTTTGCGATGTCGGGTGTCTGATCGCCGACGCCGGCGCAGAAGAGCTTGATGCCGCCACCGGTGCCGGTGCTCTCGACGACGGGCGTCTTGAAGCCGCGCGTGCGACCGAACTGCTCGGCGACCGCCGTGGAGAACGGGTAGACGGTCGAGGAGCCGACGATGCGGATCTGGTCGCGGGCCGAGGCCGGGGCGGCGATCGCGGCGGCGAGTCCGAACGCCAGCAGGAGCGGAGAACACTTCATGGATTGGGTTCCTCGTGTGTGGTTTCGTCGGGACGCTACGAACGAGACGCGGCGCAGCGATGAGCGCTTCGTGACGTTCGTGTGACGAGTGTGCCGCCGGCCGGCGCGCCGATGCGCCGAGCGCAGGCGGGGCGCGCCATCAGAACTTCACCGCGACGTCCGTTTGCAAGCGGAAGCGCTCGCTGTTCTCGATCGACGCCGAGAACGGCGCCGACTCGTCGAGCGCGTCCGAGAGGAACAGCTGCAGCGACAACTCGGCGTTCGGGAGGATCTGGCGCGTCGCGTAGAACGCCCAGCCCTCGCGGTTGGTGAAGCCGTCGGTGAGATCGCTGTCGATGTAGAGCGCCGGCGTGAAATCGGCTTCGAGCGCGTAGTAGCCGACGCCGAGCAGGGCGACCTGCTTCGGGTCGCCCACCTCGAGCGCGATCCCCCAGCCTGTGTCCTGCCGGCCCTCTCCCGGCAGGCTCTGCGCGTCGAGGTTCTTCGTGTAGTGCGCGTGCAGCAACACCGGCCATGCGGCGACGTGCGTGGAGCGCGCGAAAGCGCTCGCCTCGATCTGGTCGAAGCTGCCGTCGGAGCTCTCGCTGAGCCCGACGTTCCCGAAGAACGCGTGGCGCGTGAAGAAGCTGCCGTCCAGCGATGCGTAGCTGTACCACGTGGCCCGCCCGCCGAGCGCCAGCTTCTCGGCCGCCTGAAGCTGCGCGCCCGCTTGGAGCCCGAAGAAGTGCGGATCCTTGGCGCCGCCGTTTTCGTCGATCACGAAGTAGCCGGCATTCGCATACAGACCGAGCGCCGAAGAGGGTTGCATCGCCCAGCGCAGCGCCAGCCCTTCGAGGTTGTAGTCGTTGTCCCAGGTCATGTAGTCCTTTCCGTTCTTCCACAGGAACGGACTCGCCTGTCGGCCGAACACGAGCGTCGCGCTGCCGACGTCGATGGGCAGCTTCAACTGGAGGTAGGCCTCGTCGATCGCAAGCGCGTCGCGGTCGAAGTCGTTGCCGACCCCCAGCGTGCGGTTCGTGCTGCGATTCTCCAACTCTCCCGAGGCGAGACGAAAGCCGGCCGTCAGCCACTCGTTCACCGGGACGACCGCGCCGATGCGCAGCCGGTAGCGCGCCCGGTGTCGGTTGTCGGCCTCGTTGCCGAGCGCGTCCTCGTCGAACCAGAAGTTCTCGTAGCGCGCGCGGAAGTCGCCGGTCCAGACCA
>CAYWRY010000024.1:0-4243 GCA_964460485.1 uncultured Spirochaetales bacterium | reverse complement strand
CGTCAGCTCGCGGCCGGCGCCGCGCGAAGCACCACGGAAACCGTCGTCCCCTCGCCCTCGCGCGACTCCAGGAAGACGTCGCCGTCCATGGCCTGCACGAGGTGCTTCACGATCGCGAGGCCGAGCCCGGTCCCGCCCAGATCCCGCGAGCGCGCTTTGTCCACGCGGTAGAAACGCTCGAACACGCGCCCGCGGTCGGCTTCGGGAATGCCGATCCCACTGTCCGACACCTCGATGCGCACCCGCTCGCCCGCACTGGAGAACCGCAGCGCCACGCGGCCGCCGGGCTCGGTGTATTTGACCGCGTTGTCGAGCAGGTTCTGGAGGACCTGCTCGAGCGCCCGCCGGTCGGCGAGTGCGAGCGGCGCCGAGCCGCTCGTCGCGACCGACAGGCCGCGCGCGTCGATGCGGGGCCGCATGTCGCGCAGCAGCGAGCCGGCGACGGCTGCCGCGTCGACAGGCTCGACGGCGAATGGCTGCGTGCGCCCCTCGATGCGCGACAGCTCGAGCAGGTCCTCGATCAGCGCGCGCAGGCGCTCGGCGTTGCGCGCGATCACCTCGAGGTACTGGCGCCGGCGCTCCGGCTCGAGCGAATCCTCGTGCAGGGTCTCGACGAAGCCCTGGATCGCGGCGAGGGGCGTGCGCAGCTCGTGGGAGACGTTGGCCACGAAATCTCGCCGGTGGCTCTCGAGCCGCCGGATCTCGCTGATGTCGTGAAACACGGCCACGACGCCCTGGGGCTCGCCCTTCTCCGGGAAGCGCCGCGCGTGCATCTCGAGCACGCCATTCTCTCCGAGCGCAACCTCGACAACGAGCGCCTCGCTCGACTGCCGCGCGCGCTCGAGCGCATCCGCCACGTCGGCCCGGCGAATCGCCTCGAGCGCGCTGCGCCCCCCGAGCTCCCCCCACGCGTCGAACAGCTCGCGCAGGCGTGCGTTCGCGAGCTGGACGCGGCCGTCGGCGCCGAGCACGAGCACGCCCTCGACCATGCCGTCGAGCACGGCAGAGAGGCGCTCGCGCTCGGCCTCGATGCGGGTCGCGCTCGCGCGCAGGCTCTCGGCGGCGGCATCCGCGCTGCGCGCGAGTGCGCCGAGCGCGCCACGCTCCGCGCGCAGCGGCCGCTCGCGAGGCGCGCCGGAGCGCGCGGCGTCGAGCGCGGCTCGTACACGCTCGAGACCGAGCGCGTGGCCCCGCGACGCGAGCCAGGCGAGCAGCCCGGCAGTGCAAGCGAGCGCCGCGAGCTGCGCCGTGAAGCCCCGCGAGGCGACGGCGCTGGCGGCAGCGAAGGCGCACGCCGCGATCGCGACCACGGCTGCGACGAAGCCCGCGCGGCTGGTCATCAGGCGCCTCTATTCGGCGAGACGGTATCCGACTCCGCGCACGGTCTCGATCAGATCGCCGGCCGCGCCGAGCTTCTCGCGCAGCCGCTTCAGGTGGGTGTCGATGGTGCGCTCCGTGACGGTGATGTCGGAGCCCCACACGTCGTCGAGCAGACGCTGCCGAGTCATCACATGCCCCGGCCGCGACATCAGCACCTCGAGCAGGCGGAACTCCTTGGCGGTGAGATCCACCTCGTCGCCGCCCGCCGTGCAGCGATGCCGCTCGAGGTCGAGCTGCAGCGTCCCGCGCTGGAGCACCGCGCCCTTCTGCGGCTCGCCCTCGGAGCGGCGCAGGATCGCGCGGATGCGCAGCACCAGCTCCCGCGGGCTGAACGGCTTCGTCACGTAGTCGTCGGCGCCCAGCTCGAAGCCGACGACGCGATCGACCTCCTCGGCCCGCGCGGTCAGCATCAGGATCGGCAGGTCGCGAAGCTTGGGATCCGCGCGCACGTCGCGGCACACGTCCGTGCCCGAGAGATCCGGCAGCATCAGGTCGAGCACCACCAGCGCCGGCCTGGCGCGGCGGATCGCTTCGAGCCCGGCCTTTCCCGAGTGCGCAACTTCCGCAGCGAAGCCCGCCTTCGTCAAATGGAAGCGAACGAGCTCCGCCAGATCCGGCTCGTCCTCGACGATCAGTACGCGGCTCTGCATGCCAACAATCTATCGGCAAGCGCTCGCGCTTCGTAGGCGCCGCGCCTTGGCTTCGCGCGTTCTTCACGGCCGCGTCACCGAATCGTGTCGCCCGGCCGGTGTGCGATCCGTCACCAGCCACCGCCGGCCCTTCGCCGATCCAGCCCCCCGTGCGGGCGCTCACGGAAGCGCAACGGAAAGCGGGAGGCTGCAATGCGTACTTTCGGTCGACTACTCGTGGCGGGCGCGATCCTTTGCGCCGGCGCGGCGCAGGCGGATTCGCCGGCGGCGATCGCGCCCAGCGATCCGGGCATGGCCCGCGCGGAGGCTTCCTTCCAGAGCTTCGCCGAAGACTGGATGAAGAAGATGGAGGCGGCGGAGAAGCACGCGAAGGCCCAAGCGGGCGGCGGCGCCTACCGCGGGTACGACGACGGCTTCAGAATCGAGTTGAAGCCTACCGGCAGCGCCGCGGCTCCCTACGTCGGGCTGCTCCGCTACCAGGAGCTGCAGTGCGCGGCGGACAGCGGCTCCGCCTGCAGGGTGACGTCGACGACCGCGGTGACGGAGATCTTCCGCTTCCAAGGAGGCCGCTGGGTCTACTGACCGGCCGGCGGGGGCAGACGCTCTCGCTCAGTGAGGAGGCTCGGCCGAGCTACCCGCGGCCGCGCCGAGGGCGTCCAGCAGCACCTGCGCGCTCGCGCCGCCGGGCCACCAGTAGAGGAGGCTCGACTCGGCGAGGGCGCCGCGGAGCTGTGCGGCAGCCGCCTCGTCCCCTCTCGGCGTAGCGGCGGCGGAGAACAGGTTCTCCGCCGGCTCGCCGCGGCGGCGGTAGACGACGACGCGAGCGTCGCCAGCGACCCCCGCGGCCTGCTTCGCGTCGGCGATCGCTTGCTCGAGGTCACCGATCCCATCGATCAGGCCCGCTGCGAGCGCCTGGCGCGCCGAGTAGATGCGCCCGTCCGCAAGCCGCTCGATCTCGTCGCGCAGGAGCTTCGGCCGGCCGCGCTCGACCACGGCGAGGAAGCCGGCGAACAGATCGCGGATCACGCCGTCGATCTGCACGCGCTCGTCCACCGTCATGGGGCGGAAGGGCGAGCCGGCGTCCTTGAACGATCCGCTGGTGAACGTCTGGTAGCCGATGCCGAGCTTGTCCATGAGACCGCTCGCGTTGAAGCCGAGCATGATCACGCCGATCGAGCCGGTGATGGTCGATGGGTAGGCCTGCACACGGTCGGCGGCCATCGCGACGTAGTAGCCGCCCGACGCCGCTACCCCCATCAGCTGGGCTACCACCGGGCGGCCCGTCTCGAGCTTCCAGCGCGCGACCTCGCCGTGCAGGATCTCGCTAGCGGTCACCGTGCCGCCGGGACTGTCAATGCGCAGCACCAGGGCCGCGACCTCCTCGTCGCGCGCCGCTCGCTCGAGCTCCTCGCGCAAACGGGCGACCGCGCTCTCGCCGGCCTGAAGTCCTAACAAGCCGCTCGAGGCGCGCACACCGAGTGTTCCGCTCAAGTCGACGAGCGCGACCTTCGGGCCGCGCTCGCCGGAGACGACGTGCTCCTCGAGGCCGCCTCCGCCGGAGAAGAGCGGGATCTCGACGTTCACGCACGCGCTCGCGACCAGCAGCGCGTACGCCGCGCTCCCGGCGCGCAGCGCGAGCCCAAAGTAGAAGCGCGGAGCCAGGCCCCTCGACCTGACTCCGCGCTTCGCGACGCCTCTCACCCCCCCAGCTCGAGGCGCCACAGACTCACGGGCCACTCAGCTACATCCACTCGTGGCGCCGCAGTTCGGACACTTATAGCACGCGCCGCTGCGCACCGTAATTGTTCCGCACTCGGTACAGGTGGGCGCGTCGGCCTGATTCACGAAGGTGGAGCGCTCGCCCTTCGCTCGATCTGCCGAACCTCCGGCGATCGCGACGCGCCGCACCTCCGCAAGGCCGGTCGCCTCAGCCTCGGTCTCTTGCTCGTCGGCCGCACCCACTTCTTGCTGCAGGAAACGGCTCGCGAGATACCGGAACACGTAGTCGGTGACCGACTTCGCCATCGGGATCTCGGGATTGTTCGTGAAGCCCGCGGGCTCGAAGCGTGTGTGACTGAACTTGTCGGTGAGCGCCTTCAGCGGGACGCCGTACTGCAGCGCGATCGAGGTCATCGTCGCGATCGTGTCCATCAAACCTGAGATCGTGCTGCCTTCCTTCGCCATGCGCAGGAAGATCTCACCCGGCTTGCCGT
>CAYWRY010000023.1:0-42395 GCA_964460485.1 uncultured Spirochaetales bacterium | reverse complement strand
ACGGTCGCGCGCCAGCAGATCGTCTCCGAGCGCGCGCAGGATCGCGACGTGTTCGCCCTCGCGCGCCGCGCCGGAGAGGTGCAGATCCAGGTGCTGCACGTGCGCGAGGGGCGCGTCACCGGCGCCTCCGAGCACGCGTTCACGAACGTCGAGATTCCCGACGAGGACGTGATCGCGAGCTTCCTCGCGCAGTTCTACGCGGGCGAGGAGACCGGCGACGCGCCCGGCGAGGTGCTGGTGTCGATCCTGCCGAGCGACGACGGCGCGCTGGCGGCCTGGCTCGGCGAGCGGGCAGGGCATGCGGTGGAGGTGCGCGTTCCCCAGCGCGGCGCGCCGCGCGAGCTGGGCGACCTCGCGCTGAAGAACGCGGAGGGCGCTCTCGAGCGGCGCATCGCCGCGCGCGAGACCCTCGACAGCGCGCTCGTCGACCTGCAGGAGAAGCTCGGGCTCACGCGGCTGCCGCGGCGCATCGAGTGTTACGACGTCTCCAATCTCGCCGGTACGCTCGCGGTGGCGAGCCGCGTGGTCTTCGAGGACGGCGCGCCGAACAAGAACGCCTATCGCCGCTACCGCATCCAGGACGCGCCGGCCGGCGACGACCTCGCCTGCATGCGCGAGGTGCTGGAGCGCCGGCTCGAGAAGCGCGAGAAGGAGCCGCTGCCCGATCTGTGGGTGCTGGACGGCGGGCGCGGACAGCTGAAGGTCGCGACCACGTTGCTGCGCGACTGCGGCGTCGCGCAGGACCACGTCGGCCTCGCCAAGGAGCGCGACGCCGAGAGCCCGTCCGTGCGGGTGAAGCGCGGCGGCGGGCTCAAGGCCGAGCGGGTATTCCTGCCTGATCGCGTCAACCCGGTGCTGCTGTTGCCCAGCTCGCGCGGCCTGTTGCTGCTCCAGCGCATCCGCGACGAGGCGCATCGCTTCGCGATCGAGTTCCAGCGCTCGCTGCGCCGGCGGGTGGGCCTGCGCTCGGTGCTCGAGGAGATCCCGGGCGTCGGTCCCGGCAAGCGGCGCGCGCTGCTGCGCGAGCTCGGCTCGCTGAAGAACGTGCGCGAGGCGAGCGTCGAGGCGCTGGCGGGCGTGAGCGGGCTCGCACGCGCCGACGCCGAGCGCATCCACGCCTTCTTCCGGGCGCTCGCGGCGCCGGGGGTAACGGAGTTCCCACGAGTGGAGGCCGAGGCGCCCAGCGAAGCGCCGCCCGCCGGCGCGGAGCCGGCGCGCGAAAGCTGAGGCGCGGCGCGGCTTCTGAGCGCGGCTGCGCGCGGGTTGCCGATCCCGCCCGGTGTGGCATTGCGCTTGCTCTCCTCGGCGCGCGTGGAACGGACACGCGAGCAGATCGAGGCGGACCTGATCGCGCGCGGCCTCGAGCCCGCGCTCGCGAAGCGCCTCGCCCAGGCAATCGAGAAGCGCGCCCCCTCGCTCGACGGCCCGCGCTACCAGGGCATCGTCGCCGGCATCGCGCTGGCGGTCACCGCCCAGCGGCGAGAGCTGGAGCAGTTGCGCAAGACGGCCGCCGAGCTGGCCGAGGTGCGGCGCATGCTCGGCAACTTCACCGACGAGCTCGAGAAGCTCGACGAGGCGCTCGAGACGCTCGCCGCATACGTCGTGCGGATGAAGAACCCGCAGCCGACACCGCCCTCCGGCCGCGTCCTGCACTAGACGGGCGCAGCGGGCAGCGCGCGAGCGGACCTTCCGAGACGCAAGCGGACGGGACCGCGCGCGAACCGACGCGGCCGCGCGCCGCGCGTTCGCGAGAGGAGCCTCCCGTCCGCGCACGCGCGGCGTAAGCTCGGCGCTCCCGGTCCCGCGGAGCGCGACATGCGCGCGCCTCTCCCGCTGTTCGCGGCCGCGGTCTTCGCGGGGGCGTGGTTCGGCGACGCGTTCCCCGCGCTCGCGACGGAGGCGCTCGCGCTCGCCCTCGCAGCGTGCGCCGCCGCGCCGCTCGCGCTGCATCGTCCCCGCGCCGCTGCGCTCGCGGCGTGCGCCGCCGCCTTCGCGGCTGGAGCGGGCGTGGTGGGCGAGCGCGTCGCGCGCTGCGCGGCGACGCTCGGCGAGGCTCCCCGCGACGCCGTCGTCGAGGGGCGCGTCGTGAGCGCCGAGCCGGCGGGAAGCCGCACGCGCGTGATGCTTCGCGACGTGGCGTGGTTCGCGCCGGCTGCGGAGGGGCCTGGGCAAGTCGACGTGTGGATCGAAGCGCCCGCCGCCCCGCCGAACGGCTCGACGATTCGCGCGGCGATCCGTACGCGCTCCGTTCCACTCGGCGCCGCGAACCCCGGAGGCCCGGATCCGGGCCGCTCGCTCGCGCGCCGCGGCATCGGCGCGAGCGCCCGCGCCCGCGACGCGCTGCTTCTCCAGATCGTCGAGCTTCCGCCGTCCAACCCCTCGACCTGGCTCGAGAATCGCCGGCGCCGCGCGATCGAGCGGCTGCGCGCCCACGAGCGCGGCGGCGCGCTGCTCGCGGCGCTCGCGCTGGGCCACGCGGGCGCTCTGCCCGAGCGGGACCGCAGCGCGTGGGCGGCGCTCGGGATCGCGCACCTGCTCTCCGTCTCGGGGCTGCATTTGGCGCTCGCCGCGGGCGCGGCCTTCGCGCTCGCGCGGCGCGGGCTGGCTCGGCCGGCGCTCGCCGCGCGCAGCGACACGCGGCGCCTGGCGCTCCTCGCGGCGCTGGTCGCGGCGGCCGCTTACGCCGCGCTCGCCGGCCTCGCGACGCCCGCGTTGCGCTCGCTCGCGATGCTCGCCGCGCTCGCCGCCGCATTCGCGCTGCGTCGCCCGGCGTCGGCGCGCCACGCGCTGGCGGGCGCTGCGCTGCTCGCGCTCCTCGTCGAGCCGAGCGACGCGTTCTCGCCGGGCGCACAGCTCTCGTTCGCCGCGACGGCCGCGCTCGTGATCGCGCGCGCGAGCGGCGCCGAGAGGCGCGCGGGGCGCCTGGGACGCGCTCTGGCCGCGCTGCTCTCCAGCAGCGCCCTCGCCACGCTCGCCACGGCGCCGATCGCTGCGCTGCACTTCGGCGCCGCGCCGCCGCTCGCCGGCGTCGCGAACCTGGTGGCGATCCCGCTCACCGCCGCGCTGGCCATGCCGCTCGCGTTTGCGGCAAGCGCCTGCGCGCTGGTCGCGCCGGGCGGCCTCGCCGATGCGTGGATCGCGCGCGCCGCCAGCGTCGCAGCGTTCGGCCTCGACGGGCTGCTGGCGCTCGCGGATCTCGCACCGCGCGTCGCACCGCATCCGCCGAGCGCGAGCGCGCTGGCGCTCGCGGCGGTCGCGTGCGGGCTGGGCGTGCGCACGACCCGGCTCGGCGTGCGGGTGGCGTGCGCATTCGCCGCGCAGCTCGCGCTCGCGGCGCTACCGCCGCCTGCCGTCGCACCGCCGATTCCGCGCTTCGTGTTCCTCGACGTCGGCCACGGCGACGCCGCGCTCGTGCAGGCGCCCGGCTTCGCGCTGCTGGTCGACGCAGGCCCCGCCGAGCGCAACGGCTGGGACGCCGGAGCGCGCGTGGCCGTGCCAGCGCTCGCCGCGCTCGGCGTGCGCCGCTTGGGGGCGCTCGCCGTCACGCACGCCGATCTCGACCATCGCGGCGGCGCGGCCGCGGTGCTCCGCGCGTTTCCGTGCGAGGCGCTGTGGCTGCCGCGCGGCGCGCTGCGCGATCGCGCGTTCGCGGGGCTGGTGGCGGCGGCGCGGGAGCGCGGGGTGCGCGTCGAGGAGCGCGGCTTGGGCGACGCGCCCCTGCTGCGCTCGGGCCTGCGGGTCGAGTTCCTCTGGCCGCCGCCGCGCGCGGACGAGCGCGGCGAGAACGACCGCTCGCTGGTGCTCCGCGTCGACCTCGCCGGCGTGCGCGCCCTGCTGCCGGGCGACCTCGAGGCGAGCGGCGAGGCCGCGCTGCTCGAAGCGGAAGCGCGCGTCGGTGCGGACGTGCTCAAGCTCGCGCACCACGGCAGCCGCTCGTCGACGACCTCGGAGCTGCTAGGCGCCGTGCGCCCGCGGCTCGCGATCGCCTCGGCGCCTCGCCACGGCCGCTTCGGCTGGCCCCACTCAGCGGTGCGCCAGCGCGTCGTCGCCAGTGGCGCCGGGCTCGCTTGGACGGGACGTGACGGTGCGGTCGTAGTCCACGCGGGCGAGCAAGCCTGCGTGCGCCGCTGGCGCGGGCCGGAGTCGTGTAGGCCGCTGCACAGCCTCGTCGGCGCGCGCGCCCCCCGCCGCTGAGCGAAGCTCGTTCGCGCATCTCCTACGATCGGCCGACGAAGGCGTCGCGCGGGCCGCCGAGGACGAGCGCAGCGGGGAGCGGCGCGCTCCTCGTCGGCTGGTGCCACGCCTGTCGCGCACAGCCGAGCCCGCACCTGACGAGGAGGAGCGTTCCATGCAGCTCGCGGATCCGGGCCTCTTCCTCGAGGCCTGCTGGGTGGACGGTTCGCCGCGCCAGGCGGCGAGCGGCGCGCGCTTCGCAGTGGTCGACCCCGCGACGCGCCTCACCCTCGGCACGGTGCCGCAGCTCGCGGGCGCCGAGGTGGAGGCCGCCGTCGCCGCTGCGGAGCGCGCGCTGCCGGACTGGCGCGCGAAGCCTGCGAAGGAGCGGGCGGCGATCCTGCGCCGCTGGGCCGACGGGATGCTCGAGCACCGCGAGGATCTCGCGCTGCTGATGACCTCGGAACAGGGGAAGCCGCTCGCCGAGGCGCGCGGGGAGATCGCCTACGCCGCTTCCTTCCTCGAGTGGTTCGGCGAGGAGGCGAAGCGCGCGTACGGCGAGACCGTGCCGAGCCCGTGGCCCCGCTCGCGCATCGTCGTGGTGCCCGAGCCGATCGGCGTGTGCGCCGTGATCACGCCGTGGAACTTCCCCGCGGCGATGCTCACGCGCAAGGTCGGCCCCGCGCTCGCGGCGGGCTGCACCGTCGTCGCGAAGCCCGCCGAGGCGACGCCGTTCTCGGCGCTCGCCCTCGCCGTGCTCTCGCAGCGCGCTGGGCTCCCGCCCGGCGTGCTGAACGTGGTGACCGGCGCGGCCGCCGAGGTCGGCGCCGTGCTCACGTCGAGCCCGGTCGTGCGAGCGCTCTCCTTCACCGGCTCGACCGCCACCGGTCGGCTCTTGCTCGCCCAGTGCGCGGGCACGGTGAAGCGCGTCTCCCTCGAGCTGGGCGGCAACGCGCCGTTCCTCGTGTTCGACGACGCGGACGTGGAGGCCGCGGTGGAGGGCGCGCTCGCCTCGAAGTTCCGCAACACCGGGCAGACCTGCGTGTGCGCCAACCGCTTCTTCGTGCAGAGCGGCGTGTACGAGGAGTTCGCAGCGCGGCTCGCCGATCGCGTGCGCGCGCTGCGCGTGGGGGACGGGCGCGAGGATGGCGTCGCCCAGGGGCCGCTCATCGACGACGCCGCGCTCGCCAAGGTCGAGCGACACGTGGCGGATGCGCTCGGGCGCGGCGCGAAGCTCGCGTGCGGCGGGCGCCGCCACGCGCGCGGCGGCAGCTATTACGAGCCCACGGTGCTCACGGCCGTCTCGCCGGACGCGGTGCTCGCGAGCGAGGAGACCTTCGGCCCGGTTGCGGCGCTGTTCGCCTTCGCCGACGAGGCGGAGGCGATTCGCCGCGCGAACGCCACCGAGTACGGGCTGGCCGCCTACGTCTACACGCGCGACCTCGGCCGCGCGTGGCGCGTCGCGAGCGCGCTGGAAGCCGGCATGGTCGCTGTGAACGCGGGCATCCTCTCGACGGAGGTCGCTCCCTTCGGCGGCGTCAAACAGTCGGGGCTCGGGCGCGAGGGCGGCCGTCACGGCCTCGCTGAGTTCCTCGAGTGGAAGTACGTGCTGATGGCGGGCCTCGGCGGCTGACGCGCGCCGTGCGGTCGCCTCAGCGCCCGTGGAACACGGGCCTGCGCTTCTCGACGAAAGCGCGCTGGGCCTCGCGCGCGTCCTCGGTCTTGCGCAGGGGGCGGCCGAGCTGCTCCTGGCGCAGGTAGGCGTCGCCGAGCGGCAGCGCCAGCAGCTCGCGCACGCCCGCTCGCGTGGCGCGCACCGCGAGCGGCGCATTGCGCGCGATCGCGTCCGCGGCAGCGAACGCGGCCGGCAGCAGCTCGCCGCGCGGCGCGAGCTCGTTCACCAGGCCGATGCGCAAAGCCTTCTGCGCGTCGACCGGACGCGCGGTGAGCAGCAGGTCCTGCGCGTGGGCCCAGCCGATCTGGCGCGGCAGCAGCACCGTCGCGTTGCCGGTGGGGTAGAGCCCGAGCGCAACTTCCTCGAGGGCGAAGGTCGCCTCCGGCACCGCGTAGCGCAGCTCGCTCGCGAGCATCAGGTCGAACCCGCCGGCCCGCGCGTGGCCGTTGATCGCGCACACCAGCGGCTTGCCGAGGTCGAAGCCCGCCAGCAGCGCGGAGCTCACGTCGCGCAGCCCCTCGAAGTCGCGCGGGTCGATGCGCTCGCCGCGCGCGAGCGCCTGGGCGGCGGGGATCGTGCGCGTCATGTCCATGCCCGAGCAGAACGCGCGCTCGCCGGCGCCGGTGAGGACGATCGCGCGCACCGCGTCGTCGGCCGCGAGCTCGCGCCACGCGCCGGCGAGGTCGCAGAGCATGGCGGGATCGAGGGAGTTCGCCTTCTCGGGGCGATCCAGCGTGACGAGCGCGACGTGCGGGTGCTCGGGCGGGCGTTCGAGCCGTATGGGCATGCGGCGAAGTTACGCGAGGCGCGCGCCCGCGCAGGCGACGAACAGCGCGAGCGCGATCCAGCCCAGCGGCCGCGCGCTCCACGGCGACAGCGCCGCCGCGTGGGCCGCGGCGGTGAGCGGCGCGAGCGCGGCGCGGTGGCGAAGGCGGAGCGGCATGGACGTAGACTGCCGCATCCACGAGGAGGCTCTCATGCCGCGACTTCGCCAGGTTCCCCGCGACCAAGCGCACGAAGGTGCCAAACGCATGTATCAGGCGCTGTTCGGGGAGCGCGACCCGCTCACGCAGCCCGGCACCGCGACGGGCACGCCCGGCAACTGGTGGACGGTGTTCGCCCTCGTGCCCGACGTGTTCGACCACGCGGTGGCTGGCTTCGGCGTCTACCGCAGCCCGCGCCGCAAGCTCGACCCGAAGCTGCGCGAGCTGGGGCAGACGCGGGCGGGCTTCGCGCGCGGCAGCCAGTTCGTGTTCTCGCAGCACTGCAAGGCGTCGCGGGACGTGGGGCTGCGAGAGGAGCAGATCGCCGCGATCCCGCACTGGCAGGTAGCGACTTGTTACTCGCCGATCGAGCGGGCCGTGCTCGCCTACACCGACGCGCTGGTGCTGGAGGGAGGCCGCGTGCCCGACGGAGTGTTCGCCGCGCTGCGCGCGGAGCTCTCGGAGGAGGAGATCCTCGAGCTCACCTACATCACCTGCCTCTACGAGATGCACGCTACGATGACGCGCGCCCTGCGGCTCGAGTACGACGACGTGCCGGAGCGCCTGGTCGAGGTGCCGGCGCCCGGCGCCGCCGCGCGCGGCGACCCGATGCGCGTGGTGGAGGACCCGATGAAGGCGGTCGACCGCGCGCGCTGACCGCGCAGCGTCCGGAGCCGCCCGGCGGACCGCGGGTGACACCCAAAGGGGCTCAGACCCCAGCCGGCAGCGCTGAGGGGCCTCGCTCAGCCGCGCGCGCCGTGCAC
This sequence comes from uncultured Spirochaetales bacterium, assembly GCA_964460485.1. Classification (GTDB taxonomy): domain Bacteria; phylum Myxococcota_A; class UBA9160; order UBA9160; family UBA6930; genus VGRF01. Next base: position 34,800 of record CAYWRY010000023.1, on the reverse strand, counting down.
GTCGTAGCGCTCGGTGTAGAACGCGTAGCGGCGCTCGAGGCTCGCGGCGTCGAGCCCGAAGGTCTCGGGCGCGTAGCGGTGCACGCCGTGCTTGTCGGCGGCGTTGGCGGCGAGGAAGGCGCGCATGCGCGCCTCGATCTCGCCGGTGAACGGCAGCCCGAAGCGCTCGTGGAGCCGTTTCACGCTGCCGAACGGATCGGCGACGAGGTCGGGGTACGCGAGGTCGAAGAACTGCGCCTCGCGCTCGGGGTGTGCGGCGCGCGACGCCGCGCCCGCGCGCAGCATGCGCTCGATCAGCGCCGCCGCCTCCTCGCCTTGCGCGCGCGGCTCGATCGCGTCCGTCGACGCGCCGCGCAGCGTGCACTCGAGGCTCGCGAGGCTCGCCACCACCTGGCTCGGCGCGCGATGGGTCTGCACGACGAGCGCGTCCGGGTACTCGGCGAACAGCGCGTCGAGCGTGAGCAGATGCGCGGGCGTCTTCAGCACCCAGCGCGCGCCGCGGTGGCGCGACTGGAGGTGCTGGAGGAAGGCGCGATGCCAGCGGTAGGCGGGCGCGGCGTCGTGCGCCTCGCACCAGCGCTGGTAGCCCGGCACCGCGTAGGTGGCCTCCCACTGCATGCTGAAGAACTCGGAGGCCGTGAGCGAGACGCACTCCTGCGGCAGCAGCGCGCCGCTCGGATGGATGGCGGAGAAGCCCGGCGCGATCTTCTCGATGTCGAGCTCGCGTGCCTGGGCGGCCGCGATGCGCGGGTCGCTTTGGTAGGTAGCCGTCTCGGGCGCCGGGCAGGGCGTCGCCACTTCCCAGGTGAGCGGGGCGCGCGCCGCCGGATCCTGCGCCAGGAGACCGTGGAGCAGCGTCGTGCCGGTGCGCGGCATGCCGAGCACGAGCAGTGGCTGCCGGATCTCCTGCTCGGCGACCTCCGGGTGGCGCTTACGCCAGTTGACGAGCTGCAGCCGCGTCGCCAGAGCGGCGATCACGTTGGCCCGCGCCATCGCGCGGCCCAGCGTCGTGAGCCGCGCCTCGCCCTCGAAGCTGCGCAGCAGCTCGCGCAGCCCCGCGCGGAAGGTGTCCTCGCCGTAGTCTGCGAGCCCCGTCTCGCGCTCGGCAGCGGCGAGCAGGTCGGCCTCGTGGAGGCTCGGCACGCGCAGGCCGGCGAGCGCGAGGGCGCGGCCGGCGAGGTTGAGGGCGCGGATCGGCAGCGGGCGGAACGGCTTGGGAGCAGCAGGCGTCATGCGGCCAACGTATCCCGCTGCGCGCGCGTTTCGCCGCGCGGCGCGGCGGGAAAACCGCGACACGGGCGCGATGCGGCGGAGGGTTCGGCGCTCGCCGCCCTTCACCAGAGTCCGAGCATCCGCCCGGCGAGCGCCACCACGGCGACCGCCAGCATCGGGCGGATCACCCGTGCGCCGCCGCGTACGGCGACGCGTGCGCCGAGCGCGCCGCCCGCGGCGAAGCCCACGCCGAGCGCCAGCGCCTCGGGCCACACGATCTGGCCGGCCCAATGGAACACGGGCAGGGCCAGCAGCGTGAAGCAGGTGTTGAGCGCGGTCTTGATCTGCGTGCTGCGGACCAGGTCGACGCCGGCGAGCGAGAGCACGCTCATCAGGAGAACGCCGACGCCCGCCTGGAAGGCGCCGCCGTACACGCCGATCGCGAAGAACGCGGCGAAGCGCAGCGCCGGGCGGGCCGGCGGGCGCGCGCTCGCTGCGGCGGCTGGCGGCGCTGGACTGTGCGGCGCGCTCGCGCGCAGCGTCGGCACGAGCAGCGCGAGCATGACCAGACCGAAGGCGCGCTCGAACCACTCCGCAGGCAGCTCGACGACGAGACGCGCGCCGAGCAAGGCGCCGAGCGCCGTCGGCAGGATCAGGGGAGCCGCGTCGCGCAGGCCGGAGGCACCTTCCGCTGCTAGCCGCCAAGTGGCGGTCGCGCTCCCGATCGCGACGCCCACGCGGTTCGTGCCGTTTGCGAGCGGGCCCGGTAGCCCGAGCATCGTCAGCAGCGGGACGGTCAGCAGCGAGCCGCCGCCCGCGAGCGTGTTCACGAAGCCCGCGGCGAGGCCGGCGAGGCCGAGCAGCGCGGCGTCCGCGGATTGCATCCGCGGTACCGTAGCCGCGCGCCCGCCTGCGGCCGCGCTGCGCGCCGGCGGCCGGACGCCCCTCCGGGCTGCGCTGCGCAGGGGCTCTAACAACTTGGCGGACCCGGATCCACCGCTCGCTACCTCGGCGTCGACCGCGTCGCCCCGCTCGCGCTCGCCACCTCAGGCGCTGGGACGCGCGCACCGTCGGTCGCTGACTCCGCCTGGCAGCCCGCGCCGCTCGAGCGGCGCGGGCTCGTCAAGGCTTCACGTTCGGGTCGAGCGCGCGCGCCCGGGCGGCGAGCTGGCCCGAGCGCGCGGCGTCGCCCACGTCGCGCAACACGAGGCTCATGCGCAGCAGGCGCTGCGGCAGCTCGCCGCCGTCTGCGAGCGCGCGCTCGAAGTGCTGCAGCGCTCGATCGTTGTCGGGGGGCGTGCGGCGGTGCAGGGCCCAAGCGAGCGCGTCGTGATACTCGGGCTCGGCGTCGTAGGTCTGCACGGCGCGCTCGAGGAACTCGACGGCGCCACGGAAGTTGCCCGCGCGCATCAGCATCTCGCCGCGCTGGTAGAGCTGCTCCGCCTGCGCGGCGAGCAGCGCCTGCGTCTCGGAGACGCCGGCCGTCGACTCCTCGTAGCGCGCGCGCTCGTCGGCATCGGTCAGCACCTCGTGAGCGCGCGACACCTGCGCGAACACCTCGTTCGCCGCCTCCTTCAGGTCGTGGAGACCGAGGCGAATCAGGTGGTCGGGATGCAGCCGCTTCGCCGCGGAGAGATAGGCGCGCTTCACCTCGCCGGGCGAGGCGCCGCGCTTGAGGCCGAGCACCTGCCACAGATCCAGCTCGCCGAGCCGCCCGTGCAGCGCGACGACCTCCTTGCGCAGCGCGGCCGCCGCCTCCTCCCGCGCGGGATCGCTCTTCGACTTGGTCTGGGGGCCGGCCGCCGCTTCGCCCGCGCGTGCCGCCGCGCGCGCCACCACGATCTCGATCTCGGGCCCGCTCGGGCGCTGCGCCTCCGCTCCGGCCGCGCGCGCAGCCTGATAAGTCAGCGCTGCGCAGGCGTCGAGCAGCCAGAGCGCCGCGTGCGCCTGGGGATGGCGCGCCTCCCGCACGCTCTCGAAGGCGCTGTGCGCGCCGTCGAGCAGCGGCAGCAGCGCCCGCATGCTCGGCAGCGCGAGCAGCTTCGCCCCCAGCCTCGACTCGGCCCCCGGCGCAAGCTGCGGGAATTGCGTCGCGCGCGCGCCGAGCGCAACGAGCGCCTGATCGGGACGCCAGCTCGCGGCCACCGCGTCGTAGACGATCGCGGGCAGCGAGAGCGGCAGCTGCGGCGCGTCGCCGGGAGCGGGCTCGAAGGAGAGCGTGAAGCTGCCGTTGGCCCAGCCCAGGCAATCCACGAGCGCGCGCTCGATCGAGCCGGCCAGCCCGAGCAGGATGTCTTTGGGTGCCACGCCGATCGCCGCGAGCGCGGCGATCTCGTTGCCTTGCTTCTCGGCCAGGCGCTTCTGGAGCGCCTTGCTCTGCGCGGGGCTCAGCTGGCCGCGCGCCGCGAGCAGCGCCGCCAGGGAGTCCTCGCTGCGGTCGGAGGCGAGCTGAACGAGCGCCCCCTTCTTCCAGCGGAAGCGGCGCACGACGCCGGGACGCTCGAGCGCGAGCCAGCCCTCGAACTGGTCGCGGGCCAGCGCGAGCAGCAGCGGCGCAAGCGGCGTCTCGGCGAGGTTTCCCACCCGAACGCTTTCGGGCGCCTCCGCGCGCGACTTGACGCCGCCAAGGCCGATCGAGGCCCGACCCCGATCGACCCTTCAGAGCGCGCGGCGCATCGCGTCGGCGATCTGGAAGGCGGCGGCGATCGCGGCGGGAAGGTCCTTCTGCACGATCAGGTGCGAGGCCTCGAGGCCGGCCACCGTGCGCTCCGAGAGCGGCGAGATACCCGTCAGGATCGGCTCGGCGCCGATCCCCTCCACCGCCTCGAGCACGCGCTCCAGCTCGACTGCGCCGAAGCTCTCGTCGATGATCGCCCCCGCGAGGTCGATCACGACCACGCGTACGCCGCGCGCTCCCGGGTCGCGCCGGATCAGGTCGAGGCCGGAGATCGTCTCGTCGGCGCCCGCGTACGGAATCACCATCACCGGCCCCCACACGTGGATCACGGGCGCGCTGCGCTCGAAGCCGGTGCCGGGGCCGTCCTCCTGCTCGACCCGCCCGGCGAGATGGCGACCGACCAGGTCGCGCAGAGGCGAGAAGGGCAGGCGCGTGTGAGGCTCGCTCTCGGGCTCGGCGGCCAGCCATCCCTCGCGCGTGCGCGCCTCGAACTCGCAGCGCGCGTGCCCGGCGGCGACGCAGCTGCGCTCGCGCGCGAGCAGGTCTGCGTCGAACAGGCCCGAGAGCCAGCCGGAGGCGTAGCCGCTGGTGAGCGCGCAGGTGGCTTCGGCCTGCGCTCCGAGGGCGCTGGTCACGGCGCGCGCCTCGATGCCGTCGCGGTAGACGCCGCGCAGGGAAGCGCCCGGCGTCGTGGGGGTGGTTTCGAGCGCGAGCGCGAGGCGGGGACGCCCCGAGCCGCCACCCGAAGCGCGAACGCCGCTCGTCACGATCTCGAGCGCGTCGCGCAGGCCGTGCAGGAAGCCGAGCTGGATCAGGGCGTCGCGCGCGTCGGTCGGGCCGAGGCGCTCGCGCAGCTCGAGGTGCAGCGCCCCAATGAAGGCGGCGTCGGTGAGAAAGCGCGGCTCCTCGCGCAGCGTCTCGGCGAGATCGAGGCCGAGCGCGGCGAGCTCGCGCGTCAGGAACGCGCTCTTCAAACCTCACACCTCCAGGAAGGCATGGATGTCGAAGCGCTGCTCTTTGCTGAGGAACGCCTCGCCGTGGCGCTCGAGCAGGCGCAACATCGCGCTGGCGCAGTTCGGGTCGAACTGCGAGCCCGAGAAGCGGCGCACCTCGGCGAGCACCGTGTCGAGCGGCATCGCATTCCGGTACGGGCGATCGCTGGTCATCGCCTCGACGGTGTCCGCCACGAGGATGATGCGGGAGGGCAGGGGGATCTGGTCGCCCACGAGCCGCTCCGGGTAGCCCTTCGCGGAGCCGTCGAACCACTCGTGGTGATGGCGCACGCACGAGACGACGTCGGCGAGAAACTGCACCTGCTGGAGAATGCGCGCGCCGATCACTGGGTGCTGCTTGATCTCCTCGTACTCCTCTGCGGTCAGCTTCTCGGGCTTGCGGATCACGGCGTCGCGGATGCCGATCTTGCCGAGGTCGTGGAGCAGCCCCGCGATGTAGACGCGCTCGATCTGCTCCTTCGGGAGCCCGAGCTCGCGCCCCATCTTCGACGCGTAGACGCCGACGCGCTCGGCGTGGCCGCGCGTGTACGGATCCTTCGCGTCCACCGCCTCCGCGAGCGACTTGATGGTCTGGATGTAGGCGATGCGCAGCTCTTGGTGCTTGTCGAAGAGCTGCTTGGTGCGCTCCTGGACGGTCACCTCGAGATCGCGGTTCAGCTCCTGCAGCTTCAGGTTTTGCTCGCGCGTCACCTGGTTCAGGCGCCGGATCTCGCTCTTCAGGTCGTGGGTGTCGAAGGCCTGGCGCAGCGTGGCCTTCAGCTCCTCGTCGTTCCACGGCTTGGTGACCAGCCGGAAGATCTCGCCGCGGTTGATCGCCTCCACCGCGACGTTCATCTCCGTGTAGCCGGTCAGCAGGATGCGGATGACGTCGGGGTGCCGCTGGCGCACCGACTGGAGCAGGTCGACGCCGCTGATCTCCGGCATGCGCTGGTCCGAGACGACCACCTGCGGCCGCTCGCGATCGAGTAGCTCGAGGGCCTCCGAGCCGCGCGACGCCGTGATCACCCGACACGGCTCGTTGCGCAGCAGGCGCTGGAGCGCCTTCAGGATGTTGGTCTCGTCATCGATGAAGAGGACGCAGTGCTCCACCTGGCTCTCCGCCTGGGCGACCCTTGGAGAGCAAGCTCCGTGCCGTGGCCGACTCCTGGAAACCGCTGCGATTTCAATAGCTTGCGCGGTGTGGGTTGGGTCACGCTTCCCGCTTCCGGGAGCGCTCCACGTCGTCTGTCCGGCAAGCGCAGGGCAATCCGCAGCAGCCCTGCTGAGGGCCTGCGCGGCCGTACGGCGGCAGCCACGCCGGGAAGCCCGCGTCGGGGAACGTGATCCCCGCGAGGCACGCGCGGAGTGAGCCGCACGGCGCGTTTCCGCGCGCGTTTCCCGTCCCGGGTGCGGGACGTCCCGCGGCGCGCGGCTCACGGAAAAGTCACCGGGACGTGAGATTTCTCGCCACCCAGTTGCACATCGCACCCACATCCAGGGCATGACGGTGTGCTCCTGGTGCGACGAGATCATCGAGCGGCCCGCTACGGCGGCGCCCGTTCAGGCGGTGAGCCACGGCATCTGTCGCGACTGCCTGCGCGCCGAGCTCACGAAGCTGCGCTCGACCGTCGCGCCGACGCCGCTCTGGTCGCTCGCGCCCGCCGCGGGCTGACCGACTTCGCGCGGTTCGGATCGGCTCAGGCTGCGCCGACCCCGAGGCGCTCGCGGCGGTAGCTGCCGCTCTGCACCGCCTCGCACCAGGCGCGGTTAGCGAGGTACCAGGCGACCGTCTTCGCGAGGCCTTCGTCCAGCGATGTGCGCGGTGCGAAGCCCAGCTCGCGCGCGATCTTGGCGTCGTCGATCGCGTAGCGGCGGTCGTGGCCCGGCCGGTCCTGTACGAACGTCTTCAGATCCGCGTAGCGCGCGACGCCCGCCGCCGCGAGGGCCGGGTTCCGCGCAGCCGGGTGGGCGCGCTCGAGCTCAGCGCACAGGCGATCCACGATTTCGAGGTTCGTCCGCTCGCTGCGCCCGCCGATCGCGTAGGTCTCCCCGGGCTTGCCCCGCGCGAGCACGGTCAGCACCGCCTCGTTGTGGTCCTCGACGTAAATCCAGTCGCGCACGTTGCCGCCGTCGCCGTAGATCGGCAGCGGCTTGGCTTCGAGCGCGTTCAGAATCATCAGCGGCATCAGCTTCTCGGGGAACTGGAAGGGCCCGTAGTTGTTGGAGCAGTTGGTGCCGAGCGTCGCGAGCCCGTAGGTGTGGTGGTAGGCGCGCACCAGGTGGTCGGCGCCGGCCTTCGAGGCGGAGTAGGGCGAGCTCGGCGCGTAGGGAGTCGTCTCGCTGAAGCGTCCCTCGGCGCCGAGGGAGCCGAACACCTCGTCGGTGGAGACCTGCAGGAAGCGGAACGCGTCGCGCTCCTCGCCGCGCATGCGCGCGAGCTGCGCGCGCGAGGCCTCGAGCAGCTGGAGCGTGCCCACGACGTTGGTCCGGACGAAGTCGACGGGGCCGTCGATCGAGCGGTCCACGTGGGACTCGGCGGCGAAGTTGAGCACCGCGCTCGGGGCGTAGCGCGCGAAGATCGCGTCCATCGCCGCGCGGTCCGCGATGTCGGCGCGCTCGAAGGCGAAGCGCGGGTGGCTGGCGACGTCGCGCAGGCTCTGCAGGTTGCCCGCGTAGGTGAGCTTGTCGACGACCACCACGCGCGCGTCGGCGCGCGCCAAGGCGAGCCGCACGAAGTTGGAGCCGATGAAGCCGGCGCCGCCGGTGACGATCCAGGTGCTCATGGCGCGTTCGCCGCACTCCTTGCGCGCGGCTTCGGCTCGCCGCGCGCTTCGCTTGCGCCCCGCCCTACAGATAGGTGCCCGACGGCGCGCTGGTGGGAAGGCGCTTTCGCGTGCGGCGGTAGACCTCGACTTCGGCCAGCAGGTCGTCGGTCTCGACGGGCGGCACGTCCACGGGCGCACACTCGACGCTGGCCTTGCGGCGCAGCACGGCGTGGAGCAGGTGGATCCAGTCGCCGGTCGAGGGCTCGCGATAGCGGCTCACCACGTCGGTCCAGTCGATGGCCCCGAACAGCGAGCGCCCGGCCCGCTTCTCCGCCGTTCGCGCGTGGATGCGCAGCGCCGCGACCACGTCGTCCGGATACAGCGGCGTCACCTCGACCACTCGCTCGAAGCGCCCGGGCTGTACGAAGGCGGGGCGCAGGGTGTCCGGGTGCGACGTGGAGCCCACCAGCAACGTCTTCGGCGAGGCCACGGTGCGGTCCACCAGCTCGCACAGGAAGTCCATGATGGGGCCGATCGGCAGATCGGTGCGCCGCCCGCCGATCTCCTCGGCCTGGAAAAACTCCAGCTCGTGGAAGAACACCGTCGTCGGCGGCATCTCACCGAGCGTCTGCGCCCAGCCCTCGAGCAGCTCGCCCACCTGGCCCCCGCGGTGCACGATCTCGAGCGCGAGGTTCGGCACGTGGACGCGCAAGAATCCAGTGCCTGCGCGGGTCGCGAGCGCCTCGGCGAGCAGCGTCTTCCCCGAGCCCGCCTGCCCGATCAGGAGCAGCCCCGTGGGCGGGAACGTGCCCCACGCCTTGTACTTCTCCGGGCTCGTGGCCGCGCAGGCGTAGCTCAGCACCTCTTCCTGGGCGGCCGCGAGCCCGCCGATCTGGTCGCTCGCGACCTGTGGCGCTGCGCGAAGCTGGGTCGCCTTCGCGAGCTGCGGCAGCTTGCGCGACGCGCTGTTCCACAGGTTCGTCGCACGCTCCTGCTGGATCTCGAGCTCCGTCATGGCAGCCTCGCGTGCAGGTCTCCGCCAGCTTACGTTGCGCCGCCATGGCCCGCATCGAGAAGCTCGACCCCGCGCGGCTCGCCGAGGCCGCGCGGCATCTGGCTCGCGCCGACGCGCGCCTCGCGCGCGTGATCGAGGCGCACGGCCCGTGCACGCTGGCGCCGCGCGGCGATCCCTACCGTTACCTGGTGCGCTCCATCCTGTACCAGCAGCTCGCGGGCAAAGCGGCCGCCACGATCGAGCGCCGTTTCAAGGCCGGCTTCGGCGGGCGCATCCCGCCGGCGGGCGCGCTCGCCGCGCAGCGCCCTGCGCGTCTCCAGGGCTTCGGGCTCTCGCGCCAGAAGGCCGCCGCTGTGAAGGCCGTGGGCGCCGCGTTCGCGAGGGGGACCGTGAGCGCGCGCCGCATCCCGCACCTCGACGACGCCGCCGTGGTCGAATCGGTGACGCAGATCCGCGGCGTGGGCGAGTGGACGGCGCACATGCTGCTGATGTTCTCGCTCGGGCGTCCCGACGTGCTGCCCGTGGGCGACTACGGCGTGCGCAAGGGCGCGCAGAAGGTCTACGGCCTGCGCGACCTGCCAAAGCCGGACCGGCTGGCGGAGATCGCCGAGCCATGGCGCCCGTTCCGTAGCGTCGGCAGCTGGTACCTCTGGCGCGCGCTCGAGCTGGCGACGCTCGACTGAGCACCGGGCGACGCGGGGCGTCCGAACGCGACCCGACCCCGTTCTCGCGACCGGGAGCCGCGCGCCTCGGCGCCGACGCGGTCAGCTGATCGTGGCTGTCCGGTTTAGGCGAGGCCGAGCCTAACGGCCGCATCCGCCGTGTGCGAACGGGTCCGAGCCGGTGACGACGATCTGCTCGACGTTCTTCACGGCCTCCGGCCCCTGCCGGCGCCGGCTTTGGCGCCCCGGCCTGCGGCGCCTCCTGCGCGGCGGCCGGGGCAGAGGATGTTTGTCGTCACACTCTGGAGCAACTCGCGGCCGGGGCGTCCACGCAAAAGACTGTGGTCCGGGCGCGGTTCGGCTGCGGTATGGCGCTCCGTCGGACAGCGTGTTCGCCTCGCGACGCCCGCGCGCGTCGGCAATACTGCGCCGCTCCTTGCGGGCCCTCGTCCCCATCGTCTAGAGGCCTAGGACTCGGCCCTTTCAAGGCCGCAACACGGGTTCGAATCCCGTTGGGGACGCCATCCCCCCGATCCTCGGCGTGTGGGACCGCGATCGCATTTTTTGTGTTGATCCCCGACCGCCTCCGCTGAGAGGATGGGCGCTCCGCGTGGATCTCGAGTTCTGAGTGGAGCAAGAGTCCACCCATTGCGACTGGAGCGCACCCCTAATGCAACGCAATCGACCCCTGGTCGTCGTGTCGACTCTCGTCCTGCTCGCCCTACCCCTGCCGATCGCGGCGCAGGACGCCCCGGAGACACCCGCGGCCGCGCCCGCGCCAGCACCGGAGCCCTCGCGGGACGTCGAGGAGATCATCGTCACCGCGACCAAACGCGAAGCGAACATCCAGGACGTCCCGATCGCGGTGAGCGCCTTCCAGGCCGAGGAGCTCTCGGCGCGGCGCATCGACGAGATCGAGGATCTCGCGCAGGTTTCGCCGAGCATCCACGTCAATACGAGCAACACGTCGTCCGCGGGCGGCACGTTGCGCATTCGCGGTGTCGGCACCACGGGGAACAACATCGGTCTCGAGGCCGCGGTCGGAACGTTCATCGACGGCGTCTACCGCAGCCGCTCCGGTCAGGGCTTCAACGACCTGCTCGACATCGAACGGATCGAAGTGCTGCGCGGCCCGCAGGGGACGCTGTTCGGCAAGAACACCTCCGCCGGCGCGGTGAGCGTCGTGACGAAGCGTCCGGCGCTCGACGAGGTCGAGGGTTGGCTATCGGCCGAGTACGGCAGCTTCAGCCACCGCAGGCTCTCGGCCAGCTGGTCGGCGCCGATCATCGACGAGATGCTCGGCATGCGGCTGTCCGCGGTGTGGAATCGCCGCGACGGCTACTACGAGAACCTGCACAGCAACGACGACTCCGACGACGCGGCCAAGCGCGACCGTTGGACGATTCGCGGCCAGCTGCTGTTCGTGCCCACCGAGGATCTCGACTTCCGGCTGATCGGCGACTTCACGCAGCGCAAGGAGTCCTGCTGCCCGGCGTTCCTGGTGCGCGGCGGAGGCACGATCGGCCGTGTACGCACGGCGGCTGAGGCACGGGGACTGGGTCTCGACGTGCCCGTCGACTCCGGCGGCTTCGCGATCCGAGGCCCGGACGTGTCGCGTGACAGCGGCCGCAAGTGGCACGTGGGCTTCAACACCGAGCCGTTCGAGAACGTCAAGGACGGCGGCATCTCGCTCGAGGCCAACTGGGATCTCGATGTGGTGAAGCTCACGTCGATCACGGCCTGGCGCCGTTTCAAGGCCCGCTACGCCCAGGACATCGACTTCACGAGCGCGGACGTCCTGCATCCGCAAGATCCGAATGGAGGCGGCGCCTTCGACGACTTCGAGAACTTCAGCCAGGAGATCCGCGCTCAGGGCGAGCTGTTCGACCAGTTCGACTGGTTGTTCGGCTTCTACGGCTACACAGAGGACGTCTCGACGCACACCAAGATCGAGTGGGGCGCCGATGCCCCGTTCGTGATCGCGGGCGTGGCGGTCCCGTCGCTCCTGCCCGAGGGCACGGGCTACGAGCGCGATGCGTTCATCGACACCACCGGCTGGGCTCTCTTCACCAACAACACCTGGCACCCGTGGGAGCTGCTCGACCTCACGGTCGGCGCGCGCTTCAGCCGCGAGACGAAGGAAGCGGGCAGCGTCGTCAACGGCGCGCCGAACTTCGAGTTCGCGAACGCGCAGCACTGCCAGACCGGCATCTTCATCAACAGCTTCTGCAACAACCTCTCTTGGAGCGATAGCGGGGTGACGGAGAAGGAGTGGACGTACACGTTCAGCGGCACGTTCCACGTGACCGAGAACATCAACGTCTACTACTCGTACTCGCGCGGCTACAAGGCGGGCGGCTTCAACACGGATCAGGACTCGTTCGATTGCCAGATCGTCGACGGGCCCGACGCCGACACCGTGGCGACGGCGCTCACTCCGCGACCGCTCAGCGGCGTGTGCGCGGGTCTGGGTGCTGGCCCCGACCCGCTGAACCCCGACCTGACGGTCCCGGTCAACAACACGAAGTTCGCCCCGGAGTTCGCGAAGTCCCACGAGCTCGGCATCAAGAGCACGCTCTTCGACGGCCGCGCGCGCGTGAACTTCACGCTGTTCACCACGGACTTCAGCGACTTCCAGCTGAACACCTTCACGGGCCTCGGTTTCATCGTGTCGAATGCGAAGAACGCGAGATCGCGGGGCGGCGAGCTCGAGTCGTTCTTCGCGCCGGTGGAAGGCATGACCGTGACGCTCGGGGTCACCTACGCCGATGCACGGTACGACGATCCGGTCATCGCCTTCGACCTGGTGAACCCGTGGACGACGCCGCAGGACGGCTTGCCCTGCATCCAGTGCAAGATCGATCACCATCGCCTGACGAACGCGCCCGCGTGGACGGGCAGCGGCGCAGTCTCCTACGAGCACACTCTGCCCGGGACGGAGTGGGTGGGCTTCGGCTCGGTGAATGCGGCGTACCGCGGCCGTCACAACACGGGCTCGAACCTGCATCCCTACAAGTTCGAGAAGGCGCACTGGTTCATGAACGTCAACTTCGGCGTGCGCTCGCCGGAAGGACATTGGGAAGCGAGCGTGTGGTCGACGAACGTCACCGACACGTTCGATCGCAGCATCATCTTCGACACGCCGACCCAGAGCGGAACGTTCCACGCCTTCGCGGGTCCGCCGCGGATGTGGGGCGGCACGCTCAAGTACAACTTCTAAGCGCCTCGCCTCCCGCAAGAACGGCAGCTCGGGCCGCGCGCCCGGGCTGCCGTTTTTCTTCGCGTCGCTCGCCCGAGCGGGCCGGTTTGGGTTGCGGCGAGGAGTCCGGCTCTGGAACAATCCGCCGACTCGTGGGGGGCTGGCGTGAGAGCTGCGCTCGTCCCCTGACAACCCGGGGGACCAACATGTCGTTTTCGTTCGTGAGGGCAGCTTGCAGCGCAGTCGCCAGCTTCGTAGTCGCGCTCGCGCTGCCCGCGTTTGCACAGGAGGCGGCGCCCGCGCCCGCTCCGCCGCCCGCAGACCGAGAAGTGGAGGAGATCATCGTCACCGCCACCAAGCGCGAGGCGAACATCCAGGACGTCCCGATCGCGGTGAGCGCCTTCCAGGGCGAGGAGCTCGCGGCGCGGCGCATCGACGAGGTCGAGGACCTCGCGCAGATCTCGCCCAGCATCAACGTCAACACCAGCAACTCGACGTCGAATGGCGGCACGCTCCGCATCCGCGGTGTGGGCACCACCGGCAACAACATCGGGCTGGAGGCGGCCGTTGGCACGTTCATCGACGGCGTCTACCGGTCGCGCTCGGGCCAGGGCTTCAGCGACCTGCTCGACATCGAGCGCATCGAGGTGCTGCGCGGTCCGCAGGGCACGCTGTTCGGAAAGAACACGTCGGCCGGCGCGGTCAGCGTGATCACCAAGCGGCCGGTGCTCTCGGAGAGTGAAGGCTTCGCGATGGTCGAGCTCGGCGACTACAACCACAAGCGCGTCGCCATGAGCTACTCGGCGCCGATCGTCGACGACCTGCTGGGCTTCCGGATCTCCGGCCAGTGGAGCGACCGGGACGGCTACTACGAGGACTTCCACTCCGGCGGGGCGTGGGGCGAGCGCGACCGTTATCAGGTTCGCGGGCAGCTCTTGTTCGCGCCGACCGACGGCCTCGACCTCCGACTGATCGCCGACTACGGCGAGCGCGACGAGTCGTGTTGCCCGGCGGTATGGGTGCGCGGCGGCGGCACCTCCGGCCGCGTTCGCACGGCGGCGCTCGCGCGCGGGCTCGGCCTCGACGCCCCGAGCACGCAAGGCCCCGACGTCTCCACGGTGCCGACGAACCGCTGGCACACGGGCGTGAACTACCAGCCATTCGAGAACATCGTCGACTGGGGCGTCTCGCTCGAGGCCAACTGGGACCTCGACGTGGTCAACCTCACCTCGATCACGGCCTACCGGAAGTTCCGCGCCAACTGGGCCGAGGACATCGACTTCACGAGCGCCGACGTCCTGCACCCGCAGAATCCGGACGGCGGCGGCGTGAACGATCTGTTCGAGAACTTCAGCCAGGAGATCCGCGCCGCGGGCTCGCTGTTCGACCAGTTCGACTACTTGATCGGCTTCTACGGCTACACCGAGGACGTCAGCACCGCGACCCGCGTCGAGTGGGGCGCGGATGCGCCGTTCGTCGTGCTCGGCGCCGCGGTCCCGAGCCTGCTGCCGGTGGGCGAGGGCTACGAGCGCAGCGCGTTCATCGACACCAGCGGCTGGGCGATCTTCACCAACAACACCTGGCACCCCTGGGACCGCCTCGACCTGACCTTCGGCGCGCGCTTCGGCAGGGAGACGAAGGACGCGGCGAGCACGGTCAACGGCGCTCCAGTGGGCACCTTCACGAACGATCCGCACTGCTCGACCGGCTTCTTCCTGAACGCGTTCTGCAACAACCTCTCGTGGCGCAATAGCGGCGAGACCGAGAAGGAGTGGACGTACACCTTCAGCGGCACGTTCCACATCACCGAGGAGATCAACGTCTACTACGCCTACTCGCGCGGCTACAAGGCCGGCGGGTTCAACACGGACCAAGATGCCTACGACTGCGTCGGCGCCCCAGCGCCCGTGCCGCCCGCGCTGCGGCCCCTCAGCGGAACCTGCGCGTCGGCGGGAGGAGCGGAGGCGAACAACACGCACTTCGATCCCGAGTTCGCGAAGTCGCACGAGCTGGGCATCAAAGGCACATACCTCGAGGGCCGAGCGCGCATCAACGTCACGCTCTTCACCACCGACTTCGAGGATTTCCAGCTCAACACCTTCACGGGCCTCGGCTTCATCGTGTCCAACGTCGCGTCGGCGCGCTCGCGCGGCGGCGAGCTCGAGTCGTTCTTCGAGCTGGCCGAGGGCGTCATCGCGACCCTGGGCGTCACGTATGCCGATGCGCGCTACGGGCGGGACGTGAGCGAGACGTTCTCGCTCGTGAATCCGTGGCCCAGCGGGCCGGTGGACGGTCTCCCGAACCCGGCGTTTCCCATCGCCCATCACCGGCTGACGAACGCGCCGGCCTGGACGGGCAGCGCGTCGCTGAACATCGAGCGCGCGTTGCCGGCCACCGAGTGGCTCGGCTTTGCGTCGGTCAACGGGGCGTACCGCGGGCGGCACAACACGGGCTCGAACCTCCACCCGTACAAGTTCGAGGGCGCCAACTGGTACGTGAACCTGACGGCCGGCGTGCGCTCGCCCGACGGCCACTGGGAGGCCAGCCTGTGGTCGTCGAACCTGACCAACACCTATGAGCGCGCGATCGTGTTCGATACGCCCACCCAGAGCGGAACCTTCCACGCCTTCGTGAACCCGCCGCGCATGTGGGGCGGCACGCTCAAGTACAACTTCTAGGAGCGCAGGGACCGGCACGGCGCGCCCCGGTTCGCCCGCGGCGCGCCGTCGCCTTTTCTGGGCTGGGGCACACTCACTCGGGAACGCGCAACTTCGGCCCAAGCCTGCTCAGCCGCCGGCCGATACCCCGCGAGCCCGCATGCAACCGAGCCCCTACCGCATCTCCGTCGTCGTCCCGGTCTACAACGAGTCGGCCGGCATTCGCGCGTTCCACGAGCGTGCGACGAAGGCGCTCGAGGGGCTGCCCGGCGCGAGCTTCGAGCTCGTCTACGTGGACGATGGCAGCGCGGACGACTCCTTCGCGCTGCTCTCGGGCTTCGCCGCCGCCGACCCGCGCGTACGCGTGGTGAAGCTCTCGCGCAACTTCGGCCACCAGATCGCCATCACCGCGGGGCTCGACCGCGCGGCCGGCGACTGCGCGGTGGTCATCGATGCCGACCTCCAGGACCCGCCCGAGGTGATCGCGCGCATGGTCGAGAAATGGCGCGAGGGCTTCGACGTGGTCTACGGCGTGCGCAGCAAGCGCCACGGCGAGGACGCGATGAAGCGGATCACCGCGTCCGCCTTCTACCGCTTGCTCGACCGCATCACCGGCATCCGCATACCCGTGGACGTGGGCGACTTCCGCCTGATGAGCCGCCGCGCGCTAGACGAGCTGAACCGCCTGCGCGAGAAAGACCGCTTCGTCCGCGGTCTGGTCAGCTGGATCGGCTTCCCGCAGGCGGGCGTCGCCTACGAGCGCGACGAGCGCTTCGCAGGCGAGACCAAGTACCCGTACCGCAAGATGATCAAGTTCGCGCTGGACGGGATCACCTCGTTCTCGACCGCTCCGCTCAAGCTCGCCACGTGGCTCGGCTACGCGACCAGCGTGCTCGCGTTCCTCTATCTCGCCTCGGTGTTCGTGCAGCGCGCCATGGGCGTCACGGTGCAGGGCTGGGCGACGATCATGGTCGCGCTGCTCTTCCTCGGCGGCGTGCAGCTGATCTGCCTCGGCATCATGGGCGAGTACGTCGGGCGCGTGTTCAACGAGATCAAGCCGCGCCCGATCTACGTGGTGGAGACGGTGCTGGGCGACGCGCCCGGCGCGGGCGCGAACCGGCCCGAGTAGCCGTGCGCACCCTCGCATCCGTGCGCCTCCGTCTGTTCCTGATCGTCTGGATCGTCTACGGCGTCCATTTCGCCACGAACGTCGTGCGCGAGCACTACCCGGCCTTCGCCCTGATCGAGCGCGGCGACTTCTTCCTCGACGACTACGCCGGCTTCCACGCGGACATCTACTTCCATCCCGTCACGCAGCACTGGGTGGTCGGCAATCAGGTGCTCGGCTCGCTGCCCGCCGTCGTTCCGCTGCTGGCGTTCGATCCGGCCCTCGACGCGCTGCAGCGCTGGGAGCTCGCGCACGGGGCGGAGCGCACGCGCGGCGCGGAGTACGACACGGATCGCCCGAACCGCGCCGCGTTCTTCGCGACCGTGCGCGATCGCGGGCTCCTGCTGCGCTTCGCGGCGAGCGCCGCGCTCACCTCGCTGCTGCTGATGGCGCCGCTCGGCGCCGCGCTCGCGGCGGGGATGCACGCGCTGCTCGAACGGCGCGGCGTCGCGCCGGACCGGGCGACGGCGCTCGCGCTGCTGTTCGCGCTCGGCACGCCGGTCTTCTACCGGAGTGCGCACCTCGTCCACAACATGTTCCTGCTCGCGGCGGTGCTCGGCGCGTTCGTGCTGCTCTGGCGCGCGCCCGGCGACGCGGAGCCCCACGGCGCGAAGCGCGCGTTCTGGGCGGGCCTGCTCGCGGGCTCCTGCCTCGCGCTCGACTACGCGGGCGCGATCGCGCTGGCCGCCCTCGGCCTCTACCTCGCGCTGCCGCGCTGGCGCGAGGCCGGCTTCGCGGCGGCCGCGCGCGAGTGCGTCCCGTTCGTGCTCGGCGCGCTGCCGCCGATCCTGTTCCTGCTCGCAACCCAGGCGTGGATGTATGGCGATCCGTTCACCCCCGGACAGATGCACCAGCAGGAGAACGAGTTCACGGCGCGGGGCGTGCGCGGCATCGACTGGCCGAGCCTCTCGGTGTTCGCGCGCAATCTGTTCGACGACGCCTGGGGGCTCGTGCCCTGGTCGCCCTTCCTCGCGATCGCGTTCCTTCCCTCGCGGCTGCTCGGCGGCGACGCGTCGAACTGGATCCTGCCGCTGCGCGAGCGCCGCTTCGTCGCGGGCTTCGCGTGGGCGTTCCTGCTGTTCTGCGCGATGAATCAGTTCTCGCTGCTCCAGTGGAATACGGGCTTTCGCTATCTGCTGCCGCTCGTCCCGCTCTGGTTCCTCGCGGCGTCGGACTGGCTGGCGCGCCTACCGAAGCCCGCGTTCTGGGCGCTCGCGGCGCCGTCGATCGCGCACATGTGGGTGCTGTCGATGTCGCGCTTTCAACAGCCGAGCTCGGGCTACGCGGGCGAGCCCGTGCCGCTGGTGTGCTGGCGCGAGATCCTGACCCACGGGCCGCAGCTCCCGTGGCTCAGCGTGCTGCGCCAGACCGCCTCCGATCCGGCGAGCCCGCTGCACTGGCCGATCTGGCCCAGCGCGACCCTTGCGGCGTCCTTCGCGGTGTGCTGGTGGGTCTGGCGCACCGGCGCGCGCGCAGCGGCTGCGCGCTGACCCGCGCATCAACCCGGCTCGAACGTCTCCGCCATGCGCGTCGCGTTGGCCATCAGGGTGAAGGTGAGGTTCTTGGCAGGCAGCGTGGGGAGGCAGGCGCCGTCGGCGATCCACGCGCCGCGCAGGCCGCGCAGCCGGCCGCTCGCGTCGCAGGTGAGCGCGCCGCCCGAACGCGCCATCGGCAGCGTGCCGGCGTAGTGCACGCTCGCGCCCATCGGGCGCCAACGCGTCATCGGCGGCGGCGCGACGCAGCCGAGGCGCAGCAGCATGCGGCGCAGCGCGCGCAGCGCCCCGGCCACGCGGGCGGGCTCGCGGGCATCGGGGGCGTAGCGGATCACGAGGCGGCTGGTGCCGCCCGCGCCGGCTGGCTCGAGGCCCACGCGGCAGTCGTCGCGCCGCTCGTCGGCGAAGTTCACGTTCAGCAGGCCGAGCGCGGCGTGGATGTTGCGAAGCACGCCGAGTCCGCGCGCCAGGGATCCCGGCAGGGCGTGCGCGACGGGATGGATCAGCGCCGTCTTCAGCGTCGTGAACAGGCCGTGGGCGACGTCGCGCGGCGCAGCGGGCTCGTAGGCCAGCGCGAGCTGGTGGTACTGGTAGCTCGCCGAGGCGAAGCGCTTGCCGACGAGCCCGAGGTTCACGAACGGCATCAGCACTTGTCGGTTGTCCATCAGGCCCGGCAACTCGACTCGCTCGCCGATGCGCGCGAGCGAGTCCAGCACGATGCGCGAAGTCTGGAGCGCGCCCGCCGCGAGCACGACCGCGCGCGCGGGCAGCGACTCCTCGCGCGCGCCGTCGAGGCTGCGCAGGGCGATCCCGCGCACGTTCGCATCGCCATCCAGCTCGAGGCGCGTGGCGAGCCAGCCCGCGCGGTAGTCGAAACGCGGATCGCGCCGGCACTCGCGCAGCGTGAGCGACGGCGTGTAGAACGCGTCGCTCGGGCAGCCCCACAGGCAGCGGCCGCAGGCGTGACACGCGGGGCGCGCACCGAGCGGCCGCGAGAGCGTCGCGATGCGCGCGTGGCCGAGGCGCACGCGGTCGCGGGCGTGGATGCGCTCGCGCTTCGCCTGATAGCTCGCCAGCAGCGCGGCGCCGTGGGCGTCGAGGGCGAGCGGCGGCAGGAGGCCTTCGTGGACGGGGAAGACGTCGCGCAGGTCGTCGTCGCTCGCGCCCGAGACGCCGATGCGCCGCGCGACGCGGCCGTAAGCGGCGTGCAGCTCGCTCCAGTCGAGGGGCCAGGCGGCGGTCTCCTCGCGCGTGAACGGATAGGAGCCGCCCGTCCACGCCTCGGCGAGGCCGCCGGCGGCGAAGGAGAAGAGCGGCTCGAAGCCCTCCGCGCGCGTCTCGACGCCCGCCACGCTCTCGAACACGTAGTCCTTCGCGGGGGGGAGGCCGTAGTACTCGTCGTCCGCGTCGGGCCGCACGAAGGCCTGCCAGTCGCGGCCGAGGAAGTACTCGCTCCCGTTCGGGAGCTCGCGCTTCAGGCCGTCGAGCGTGAGCTCCGGGCGCGGTGCGGCCGCGCGCTGCCGGCCGGCGTCGACGAGCGTCACCGAGAGGCCGCGCTCGAGCAGGGTCTGCGCGAAGTGGAGCCCCGACGGCCCGGCGCCGACGACGACGACCTCGCTCATCGCCGGCCCGCGAGCAGGCGCAGCGGCAGCAGCAGCGCCAGCGCCGAGAGTGCAGTCGCCGCCTCCGCAGCTCCGCGCAGGACGAGCAACGGCCACGCCCAGCGCGGGTCCGGCGCGTCCGCGGCCGCGTAGCTCTCGGGCGCAGTCTCGAGCAGGGCGAGCACGCCGACCAGCTTGGTGCGCAGCAGGCTCCGCCGCGCGAGCCAGCCCGCGTAGCTGTCGGCGAGCGCGAGCGCGATGCCGCCGCGGCGCGCGAGCCGCACGAGTAGCGCGTCGAAGCCTCCGAGCGGCGCGTCGAGCCCGAGCGCGCGCTGCTGGCGGACGTAGGCGTCACAGGTCGCGGGCGACGGCGTGAGTCCGAGCAGGTGCCGCGCGAGCACACGGCACTCCGCACGCAGCGTCTCGTCCGCGTCGCGCGCGACCGGCGCCGCAATCGCGTCGGCGCTCAGCACCGAGCGCAGCGAACCGGCGCGCACCGCGGCGAACGCGCTCGGCGCGGGCAGGCCATCGTTCGCGAAGGTCGCGAGCTGCCCCGCGGTGAGCGGCAGCCACGGGCGCAGGGCGGGCTCGAGGGCCGCGAGCACGGAGCGAATCGGCGCGAGCGGCAGGTGCACGAGGCGCGCGGGGCCACGGCCGTGTGCGGCGCGCAGGCCCGAGAGCAGCGCGTCGAGCGTCAGCGCTTCCGGTCCGCCGAGCTCGATGGGCTCGGCGCTCGGCTCGCCCGCGGCGATCTCGACGAGCCGCTCGGCGAGATCGTCGACGTGGATCGGAGCGACGCGCCTCTGGCCGTCTCCGAAGACCGGCGTGACGGGCGCCAGGGCGAGCGTCGCGAAGCCCTGCATGACGGGAGAGCCCGGGCCCCCCACGATCGTCGGCCGCACGATCGTCGCCGGCACGCCGCTCGCCCGCACGGCCGCCTCGGCGCGCATCTTCGCGTGCGCGTACGGGTAGTGGGTCCGATCGGAGAAGCGCACCGCGATCGAGCTGACGTAGACGAAATGCCGGACCCCCGCGCGCCGCGCTGCGCCCGCGACCCGCTCCGTCGCGAGCACGACGCCGCGCTCGTACTCGCTAGGCGCCGCCTTGCCCGTGGTGGCCGCGAGGTGCAGCACCGCGTCGCAGTCGGCGAGGGCGCTCTGCCAGCTCGCCGGCGGCTCCTCGAGCAGGTCGCCGCGCAGCCAAGCGACGCCATCGGGCAGGTCGGCGATCTCGCGGCGCGAGAGCGCGAGCACGCGCGGGAAGCGCTGCCTGGCGAGCGCGAGCACGCGCCGCCCCACGAAGCCGCTCGCACCCGTGACGAGCAGGGCGCCCGTCACAGCAGGTAGCCGAGCGCGCGTAGGCGCTCGCGATCCTCGGGCGTGAGTTCGATCGGCGCCGCGGACTCCCAGCCCGGCGGCAACAGGGGCGTCAGCGCCTCGAGCGTCTCGGATTTCTCGGTGCTCAGGTCGCGGAGCTCCCCCGGATCGGTCGCGAGGTCGAACAGCTCGGTGCCGCCGGGGAGCCAGCGATCCGTCGCCCACAGCCCGCCCTCGCGCCGGATCAGCTTCCAGGCGTCGCGCCGTACGGCGACCGCGCGGGCCGTGAACGAATCGTGCTCGGGTTCCGCCACGGCGACGGCCGGGCCCGGAGCGGCCGTCGCGTCGCCCGCAGCGAGGGCGCGCAACGACACGCCTTCGGCGAGCGCCAGCTTCGGCAAGCCGAGCCAGTCGAGAATGGTGGGCGCCACGTCGATCAGCCGCACCACCTCGGGAACCGCGCGCGGCGCGCTGACCACGCGCGGCGGCGGGATCATCACAAGCGGTACGCGCAGCGTCGTCTCGTAGAGGTCGCGGCGCCAGTAGTCCCCGTGCTCACCCATCGGCTCGCCGTGGTCGGCGGTGACGACGATCGCGAGCCCGCCGGCGGGCGCCGTCTCCCGCGCCGCCGCGATCAGCCGACCGAGCTCGCGGTCGACGTACGCGATTTCCGCGTCGTACAGCGCGCGCAGCGCCGCGACCTTGGTCGGGTCCGCGACGATGGCGGCGCGCTCCTGCGCCTTCAGGCGATACCAATCGCCGGCCACCTCGGCGGCATTCGCCGGGCGGAGATCCTCGGGCGGCGCGTACGGCAGGTGCGGGTCGAAGTAGTGCACCCACGTGAAGGTCGGCGCCGCCGCGTGCACGTTCAGGAACCGGATCGCGAGATCCGTGGTCGCGCGCGCGGGCCGGTAAGAGGCCCAAGTGACGGGCCCCTTGATCCACGTCGCCAGCGGCCTCAACGCCACGCAAGTGAACGCGAACTCCGGGAACTCGCGGTGCTCGCGGAGATCTCCGTCGGAGAATTGGAAGCGGCCGGGCAGGCGCGTGGAACCCTCGGTCGTCGTGTAGGCGCTCGGAAACGCGGCCGTGATGTAGCCGGCCTTGCCGAGCGCCTCGGCGAGGGTCTCGACGCCCGGGTCGAGACCCTGATGGTTGACCAGGAACTTCGTCGAGAGCGGCGAGCGCCCGCTGAGGATCGACGCGTGGGACGGGCCGGTGAACATCGAATGAGATTGTGCGTTCAGGAACAGCGCACCCTGGGCGGCGAGCGCATCGAGGTTCGGCGTACGCGCGGCCGCGTAGCCGTAGGCGCCCACGCGATCGGCGCGCAGCGTGTCGATCGTGACGAGCAGGACGCTCGGCGCGCTCGGGGCGGGCCTGGTCGGCGGCGCGAGGCGCTGTACGTGCCGCGCGCCCTGCCACACCAGGAAGACCGAGGCGCCCGCGAGCAGCAGCGCGGAGGCACGCACGCGCGGCGTCCACACCAGCACCGCGCCGCCGCCGGCAGCCACCGCCGCGCCCAGCGCCCAGCGCGGCCCATACGCGGGCAGCGCGCGCGCGGCCAGGGCGCAGACGCCGGCAAGGGCGAGCAGCGCGCCGCTCGCCGCGAGGCGGGCGCGCGGTAGCGAGCGAAAGCGCGCGAGCGGGACCACAGCCGCGCGCAGCACCACCAGGCCGAGCGCGACGCTCGCGAGGCGCAGGATGGGTCGCGACTCGGAGGCGCCAGCGGCGATCGCCACGATCAGTGCGAAGGCGGCAGCAGGCGCGGCCCAGACGCGGCCGGCCATCCACGCACCGACGCCCGCGAGCGCGCCGAGTGCGGGGTAGACCGCGAGCACCAGCAAGAGGCCGCGCTGAATGTCGGGCGGCGTGGCGGAGGCCGCGAGCGCAGCGCGAGCGAACTCCGCCAGCCCGATCAGCGCGGCGGCGCCCGCGCCCGCGATCGGCGCCGACACGCCCGGCGCCGTGGAGTCGCGCAGATCCACTCGCATCACGCCGCGTCTCCTCCTCGCCGCGGCCCAACAAGCGAAGCGCGCAGCGCGGAGCAGTCCGCAAAGCCGCGCGAAGGCGAATGCGCAAGGGCGGCACCGCCGCGCGGAATCGAACGGCGGTTTCTTCGTGCTCCGGACGCTCGGTGTCGGCGATCGCGCATTCCGGGTCGGTCTCCTACAGCG
This sequence comes from uncultured Spirochaetales bacterium, assembly GCA_964460485.1. Taxonomy (GTDB): domain Bacteria; phylum Myxococcota_A; class UBA9160; order UBA9160; family UBA6930; genus VGRF01. The sequence continues at coordinate 11,866 of CAYWRY010000023.1, read as the reverse complement.
AGCCCGTGTCGGTCGGCAGCCCGAGCAGCATGCGGCCGGTGAGCTCGAGCGTCGGCGGCGCGACCATCAGGTGCTGGGTCGCCACGTGCGCGTCGCGGAAGATGCGCTGGAGCGGAGACTTTTTGTAGATGGAGGTGGCGCCGCCGAGGTCGTACATGCGGTGCGCGATGCGCGCAGAGACGCGCGCAGCGTGCGTGGTGGCGAGGCGCAGGTCGCGCCGCAGCTCGAGGGGCACGGCGTCGCCCGCCGCGGCGCGCCGCCACGCGGCGTCGACGCAGTCGCGCAAGAAGGCGCGCGCGGAGCGCAGCTCGGCCTCGGACTCGGCGACCGCGCTCTGCGCAGCCGGTCGTTCGGCGAGCGTGCGCGAGCTGCCAGTCGGCCGCTTCGCGCCCGCGAGCGCGACCAACTCGTCGATCGCGGCGCGTGCGAGGCCGAGGCCGACCATGCCAATCCCCAGCGCGAGCAGCGTGAAGTTGGGGAAGCGGAACAGGGGCCGATCGGGCGGCCGCTCGCGCAGGTAGCCGACCACGCGCTCGGTTGGCACGCGCACGTCGCGCAGCGCGAAGTCTGTGCTGCCGGTTCCGCACAAGCCCGACACGTGCCAGGTGTCGAGGAACTCCACCTCGCGCGCGGGCACGAGCACCATGTGCGTGCGCGGCGCTCCACCGGCGCGCGTCATCGCCGCGCCGTTCTCCAGCAGCCGGCAGCCGGCGAGCACCCAGTCCGCGTTGAGTGTGCCCGAGCCGAAGGGCCAGCGGCCGTTTACGCGGAAGGCGTCGCCCTCACGGTCGGCGCTGCCGAGCGGAGCGAATACGCCCGAGAGGAGGGTCGTCTCGGGCGGCGCGAAGACTGCGCGCGCACTGGCCTCGGGCAGCGTGGCGAGCGCGGTCGCCGACGTGCAGGCGATGAAGGTGCACCATGCGACGCTGCCGTCGGCCTGGGCGAGCGTCTCGAAGGCTTCGGCCACCGGCCACACGGGAAGCTCGAGCCCACCGCACTCGCGCGGCGCCCAGCAGCGGTAGAAGCCCGCACCCGCGAGATCGCGGTGTACGTCCACAGGCAGTCGCCGCGCCGCCTCGATCTCGTCGGCGCGATCGCGCAGGCGCGGCGCCAGCTCCCGGGCGCGCGCGGCCGGGTCGCTCGCCGGCGCTGCAAAGATCGCGGCGCTCACCCGCGCGGCTCCCAGGGCGAGGCCAGGGCTTCCTCCTCCACGCGCGTCGCGCCGCTCACGATCCGCATGCCGAACGAATCGCCCAGGTTGCGCTGGTTGTCATGCCCTCGCTGCGAGCGGGCCGCTCGCGTGCTCAATCGTTCGCGCGCCACGCAGACCCCCAGCGATCGGTGAAGGCGAGCTTCTCCACGGGGCGGCGAGAGATCGGACCGTGGCCGATGCCCGCGGGCCAGCCCACAGGCACCGCGCAGGCGGTCGCCCAGGGTTGCGGGATGGCGAGCAGCGCGCGGACCTCGGGCTCGACCTCGCACAGCAGCGTCGTGAGCACGCAGCCGAGGCCTTCCGCGCGACAGGCCAGCAGGAAGTTCTCGACGGCGGTGTAGATCGAGGCGCCGCCCACCACCGAGACGCGCGGCTGCTGGGCGTCGGTGATCGCCATGTTCTCCGGGTTGAAGCAGAAGACGGCGACCAGCGGCGTGTCCGCGAAGTGCTCCGCGAGGTGGTCGCCCGCCGCGAGCATGCGCGCCGTCTTCGCCTGCGCTTCGGACGGCGCCTTCTCGATCAGCTTGCGATGCCCGGCGGAGTAGGCCTTCCAGCGTGCGGCGTAGAGGGTGCCGAGCTGGCGTTTGAGGCCGCGCTCGCGCACGACGATCACTCGCCAGGGCTGCACGTTCCCGCCCGTCGGCGCCCACGCCGCAGCCTGGAGGACGCGCTGCTCCACGGCCGCAGGGATCGGATCCGGCCGCAGCCGCCGCACCGCCCGCAGCGTCGACATCGCCTCGTACAGCTCCATCTCGTCGATCTCCTGCGGGAGCGAACCCGAATGGGGTCAGCCCCCTTTTTGGGGCTCGTTGCACCGGATTGCGACCGTTAGCGACCGCGGAACGCGGGTGCGCGTTTTGCCTGGAGCGCGGCCAGCGCTTCCCGGTGGTCCTCGCTGCGGAAAGTGAGCATCTCCAGCGCCATCGAAGCGTCGAAGGCGGTGTTCAGCGCGTCCTTCACCAGCTTGTTGACCGCCTGCTTCGTGAACTGCACGGCGAGCGGGGCGCCAGCGGCGAGCCGCGTCGCGAACGCCAGCGCCGTGCTCTCGAGTTCGTCCGCCGGCACGACGCGGTTCACGAGGCCGATTCGTTCGGCCTCCGCCGCCTTCACCGCATCTCCCGTCATCAGGTACTGCTTCGCGCGCGCCGGACCGAGCAAGAGCGGCCAGATCGCCGCTCCGCCGTCGCCAGCGACGACGCCCACGCGCACGTGCGGGTCCGCGATCAGCGCGCTGTCGGCCATGAAGATCACGTCGCACAGCAGGGCGATCGACGCGCCCAACCCGACCGCCGGCCCGTTCACGGCGGCCACGATCGGGATCTCCACGTCCAGCAGATCCCACACCAGCTGCTTCCCGTCGCGGCGCGTCTGCTCGAGCACCGCGGGGTCCTGGAGCCTCGGGAACCAGGTGAAGTCGCCGCCGGCGCTGAAGAACTTCCCGCGGCCGGTGAGCAGCACGGCGCGCGCCGCCCGCTCGCGCTTCAGCTCGCGAAAGAGGCGCGCGAGGTCGTCGTGCATGGCGCCGTCGACCACGTTCATCGGGTTCGACGGATGCGCGATCTCCACGCGCAGCACGTCGCCGAGCCGCGAGAACGCGAGGTTCGTGAACGCCTGCTCCTCGATGCGCGCCTCGCTCATGGGCCCTCCACGGCTGCGAGCCGCCGAGGGTAACCCGGAGCGAGCGCGGCTTCGCCTGGGTCGCACGATTTGGCGACTCGCCGGTCGCGTCCCGGGCTAGCGTCACGCTTTGCGCCCGGAGGCCCCATGCCGCATCCGCCCGAGGAGATTCGCGAGGCCTATCGCCGCTACGTCGCCACGCGCGACCGCATCGAGGCGGGCGAGCTCGGCTGGGACGCGCTCGGCGAGTTCTTCACCGAGGACGCGGTGTTCATCGATCCCGCCTGGGGGCGGGTCGACGGCCTCCCGGCCATCAAGAAGTTCCTGCAGGAGAGCATGGCGGGGCTCGAGGATTGGTCCTTCCCCGAGGCATGGACGATGGTGGAGGGCGATCGCCTGGTGTCCTTCTGGTGGAACCGCTTGGGCGGGGCGCGCGCCGACGGGACGCCCTATCAGGCGCCGGGCGTCTCCATTCTGGACTACGCGGGCGGCGGCAAGTTCAAGCGCGAGCTCGACGTCCTCAACATGGCCCACGTGGGCGAGCTGATTCGCGAGAGCGGCTGGCGTCCGCCCGCGAGTTTCAACATGCCCCCCCGCAACCCGCGCCGCGAGTAGGGCGGGCGCGTGAGCGAAGCCGCGCCGAAGGGAACCTTCACCCGCTATCAGCTAACGCTGCTCGCGCTGCTGGGCATCGCGACGCTCTACGAGGGATTCGACGCCTCGATGCTGACGCTGGCGTCGCTCGACGTGCGCCGCACGCTGGACATCGCGAACAGCGAATGGGGCACCCTCTACGGCTGGACGCGCGTCGGCCTGATCGCGTCGTTCTTCCTGCTGATGTGCGCCGATCGCTTCGGCCGGCGGCGCATGCTGCTGTTCACGGTGGCGGGCTTCGCGCTCGTGAGCGGAGCGACGGCGTTCTCGCAGACGAAGTACGAGTTCATCGCGTGGCAGACCCTCGCTCGGCTGTTCCTGACGGCGCAGTACGGCCTCGCGATCATCATCGCCGGCGAGGAATTGCCGGCGACGCTGCGCGCGCGCGGCATCACCTTCCTGACGAGCCTCGCGGCGATCGGCACCGTGCTCACGGCGCAGGTTCTGCCGTTCTTCCTGCTCGAGGCCGCGCCGGGCGAGCCTGCGCCCGCCGGGAACTGGGCGCACGACGGCGCGCTCGCGCTGGTGGCGCGCGCATCGGCGTGGATCGGGTTGCCGTTCGACGGCGCCCATTGGCGCGGCCTCTACCTCGTCGGCGCGACGCCGCTCCTGCTACTCCCGCTACTCGTCGCCGGCGTGCGCGAGACGGAGCGCTACCGGCAGGTCGCCGCCGGGCGCGCCGACCTCTCGCTCGCCAACGTCTTCCGCGAGCAGTTCCGCGGCGCGGCGCAACTGTTCGCGCCGCGCTACCGGCGTCGCTTCTCGCTCGTCGCCCTGCTCTGGAACTGCGTGTACCTCGTGGTCGCGCCGTCCGTGGCCTACTGGTCGATCTACGCCCGCGAGGAAGTGGGCATGACGGTCCAGCAGGTCGGCAACGTGATCACCGTCGCGTACGTCTTCGGGGCGTTCGGCCACCTCGTCTCGGGACAGCTGGTCGACCGCGTGGGTCGCAAGCTCACCTGCGCCGGCTTCTTCGCGCTCGGAGCCGTCGCGATCGTGATGCTCTTCCACACGCGCTCCGTGGTGGGCCAGTACGCTTGGCACATCTCGACGGTGTTCCTGTTGAACGCCGCGATCGGAGCCACCCACGTGTACGCGTCGGAGCTGTTCCCGACGGAGCTGCGCGCGACGGGTTACGGCTGGTCCACGAACTTCTTTGGTCGCGCGACCGAGTTCGTGCCCGTGCTGATCGGCGTCTTGATCGCGCAGGGCCTTTCGATCACGGCGGCGATCACGGTCGTGGGCATCGGCCCGATCCTCGGCGCGGCGCTGATCGCCAAGTACGCGCTCGAGACGCGCGGCCTCACGCTCGAGCAGATCCAGGAGAAGCTCGACGGAGAAGGCAGTGCGGGGGCCCCGAAGGCCCCCGCACCCGTTGCCTGAGAGAGGCGATGCGCGAAGGACTACTCGCTCTGCCCACCGCCGAACGAGTAGGCGTTCTCGCTGTGCTCGGCGAGGTCGAGGCCGTTGAACTCGGCTTCGTCGCTCACACGCAGCCCGCCGCACAAGAGGCCGACGATCTTCAGCAGCACGAAGGTGGCCACGGGAGCGAGCACCGCCACGATCGCGATGCCCTCGAGCTGCACCATCAGCTGCGCCGAGCGCGTCTCGATGCCAGCTCCGAACGTGGTGGCGAACAGGCCCGCCGAGATCGCACCCCAGGTCCCGCCCACGCCGTGCACGCCGAAGGCGTCGAGCGAGTCGTCGTAGCCGAGCTTCGCCTTGAGGAACGTCACGGCGCCGTAACAGATCGCCGCCACGCTCCCGCCGACGGCGAGCGCGCCCGCCGGGTCGACGTTGCCGCAGGCCGGCGTGATCGCCACGAGGCCGGCGACCGCAGCCGTCGCCACGCCTAGGGCCGTGGGCTTGCCGCGGTGAATCCACTCGAGGGCCGCCCAGGTGAGCGTCGCCATCGACGCCGCGACGCTCGTGTTGAGGAACGCCATGGTCGCGAGCGGGCTCGCGCTGAGCGCGCTGCCGGAGTTGAAGCCGAACCAGCCCGCCCACAGCAGGCCCGCGCCGGTGAGACAGAGCGGGAGGCTGTGGGGCGCCATCGGCTGCTTGCCGAAGCCCTTGCGCTTGCCCACGACGATCGCCGCCACCAGAGCGGAGAGGCCGCTCGTCATGTGGACGACCAGGCCACCGGCGAAGTCGATGGCGCTCTTGCCGAACAGGTAGCCGGGGCCGGACCAGACCATGTGCGCCACCGGGCAGTAGACCACCAGCACCCAGAGCGCCATGAACAGCACGAAGGCGGAGAACTTCATGCGCTCGACGACGGCGCCGATGATCAGCGCCGGCGTGATGATCGCGAACATCATCTGAAAGGCGATGAACACGTACTCGGGGATGTTGCGCGGCGGCGACGCGAAGTTCGCCGTGACCGAGTCGAGCGTGACGCCGTGGAGCATGAACTTCGAGAGATCGCCGATCCAAGGCCCCGATCCGCCGAACGCGAGGCTGTAGCCGACCACGATCCACAGCACGCCGATCACGGCTGCGGCCGCGAAGCACTGCACGAGCACGTTGAGCGTGTTCTTCGCGCGGACCAGGCCGCCGTAGAACAGCGCCAGGCCGGGCAGCGTCATCATCAGGACGAGCGCAGACGCGGCCAGCACCCACGCGGTGTCGCCCGAGTCGATGGCGGGCGGCGCGTCCTGGGCGAGAGCGGGCGGCGCGACGAGGCAGCCGAGCGCGGCGAACGGGCCGCCCCGTAGGAGAAGAGAGGAGACTGTCTTGCGCACGAGACCTCCCTGACGAAAGTGCGAGATGAATGTGCGAGATCGTGCGCAGTCGGGCCGAAGCGAGCCCGATTCCGCTGCGATCCTTCGCTCCGGCCCCCTGATAACACAACTGTGCTGCGGCGTGAAACGAGAACGGGGCACCGTTCGCGAAGAACGGTGCCCCGAGGCTCGCCGCCGGAGCCGCGCGGAGGGAAGCCCGCTCAGTGCACGGGCGGGATGTCGTAGGCGCGCATGCCGTGCTCGCCGATGTCGAGGCCTTCCTCTTCCTCTTCCGGGGAGACGCGCACGCCCAGGATCGTCTTGATCGCCAACCAAATCGCCAGCGACCCGATCAGGGTGAACGCGCCCACGTAGACCACGCCCTTCAGCTGCACGAGGAACTGGGCCATCGGGGAGAGGCCCGTCGCGAGCGCGGCGATGTTGGTGGCGATCGCGTCGTCGTAGAAAAGGCCCAGCGCGAGCGTGCCCCAGACGCCGTTCACCAGGTGGACGGACAGCGCGCCGACGGGGTCGTCGATCTTCAGCTTGTCGAAGCCGAGCACGGCGAGCACCACGAGCACGCCGGCGACGGCGCCGATGATCGCGCCGGACGACAGCGAGACGAAGGCGCACGGCGCGGTGACCGCGACGAGTCCCGCGAGACAACCGTTCAGGATCATCGAGAGGTCCGGCTTGCCCAGCACGATCCAAGCCGTCGCCATCGCGGCGAGCGCGCCCGTGGCCGCGGCGAGGTTCGTGTTGACGAGCACGTGCGCGATCGCCGCGCCGTTCATCGCAGCCATCGTCGAGCCCGGGTTGAAACCGAACCAGCCGAGCCAGAGGATCAGCACCCCCAACGAGGCCGAGGTCATGCTGTGGCCCGGCATCGGCGTGACCCTGCCATCCTTCGAGTAGCGGCCCAGGCGTGGCCCGAGCACGAGGATGCCCGCCAGCGCCGCCCAGCCGCCGACGCTGTGCACCACGGTCGAGCCCGCGAAGTCGCGGAAATTCGCGCTGCCGAGCAGGCCGCCGCCCCAGATCCAGTGGCCGGTGATCGGATACATGAACGCGACCAGCAGGAAGCTGAACACCAGGAACGAGTTGAACTTGACGCGCTCCGCGACCGCGCCGGAAACGATCGTGGCCGCAGTTCCCGCGAACACCAGCTGGAAGAAGAACTTCGCCCAGAGCGGAACTGGGGTCCAGTTGATCGCGCTGTACACGCCCTCGTAGACGGCGCTCGAGAAGGGGTTCATCGCCGCGTAGGCCTCGCCGAGCGCGGGCGAGTTGTCGGCACCGGACACGAAGAAGAGGCCCTGCTGGCCCATGAAGCCCGATCCGTCACCGAACATCAGGCCCCAGCCGATCGCCCAGAACGACAGCGTCGACGCAGCGAACACGATGAAATTCTTGGCGAGGATGTTGGTGGTGTTCTTTGCGCGGCACAGCCCGCTCTCCACGAGCGCGAAGCCTGCGTTCATGAAGAACACGAGCATCGCCGTGACCAGCACCCACACGGTGTCGGTGCCGATGCGGAGATCGCTCGCGCCCGCGGTGAGCGCCGCGATCTGCTCGGCCGTGACCGCGGGCACCGCCTCTGCGGGCGCCGGCTCGGCGGCGGGCTCGGCGGGAGCCGCCGCCTCCGGCGCGCTCGACTGCGCTTCCGCCGCGGCGGGAGCCGCGGCCTCCTCCTGCGCCCAGGCGGGCTCCGTGACGACACATCCGAACGCGGCCGCAAGCAGCAGCGCGCGGACTTGGCGACGACTCTTCGAACGCAACGGGGTCTCCTTCGATTCGGTCTGGGGGAACGCGCGCGCGCCCTCGAGACGTCGCGCGACCGAGCGCAACGCAAAGGCCATGCCATCCGCGCGAGTGCGCCGGATTCCGTCCGATCGCGCCGAATCGAGCGCATGTGCTCGTTGCTGCTGCCTGCGCGATGGGCAGTGCTGCCCGCATTACGATGCGGTGCGGGAGGAGGCACCCTGGACTGGCAAACCGCAGACTTCGCGCGTCGCTACCCAGGCGCGCGCATCCTCCCGTACGCGGGGCGCTGGCCGCGCATCGATCCCAGCGCCTGGGTGGCGCCGGGCGCGACCGTGGTGGGCGACGTCGAGATCGGGCGCGACTCGAGCGTCTGGTATGGCTGCGTGCTGCGCGGCGACGTCCATGCGATCCGCGTGGGCGCGCGCACGAACATCCAGGACCTCTCAGTTCTGCACGTCACGAAGGACCGTTTCCCCTGCACGCTGGGCGACGAGGTGACGATCGGGCACCGTGCGGTGGTTCACGGCTGCCAAGTGGGCCACGGCGCGCTCGTGGGCATCGGCGCCGTGGTGCTCGACGGCGCCGAGCTGAGCGCGCTGGCCTGGCTCGCCGCCGGCGCACTGCTCGCGCCGGGCGCGACGGTGCCGGCGCGCATGTTGGCCGTCGGCACGCCCGCGCGAGCGGTCCGCGAGCTGCGCGACGAGGAGCTGGCGATGCAGCGCGAGCGCACGCTCGAGTACGTGCGCACGGCGGCGCAGCACCGGTCGAGCACGGGCGGCGCCTAGGCTGGCCGCGCCGCGACGTTGCGAATCGGCGCCGCGGATGTCCTCTGGAGTCTCCGCGCCGCGCCGCTGCGAGCGGACCCCGCAAGCGAAGGCGCTCTTCGATGCGGTATCCCTGGGCGCTTCCAACCGGAGGAACCCATGGCGAGCGTCAAGGTCTCGGATCGCATCTCCGCACCGGTCGACGAGGTATGGGACTTGATCGGCGACTTCGGCGGCATCGCGCGCTACACGAGCGGCTTCAAGAGCGTCAGCTGCGACGGCAAGGGCGTGGGCGCCGTCCGTACGATCACGCTGCCCAACGACGCGCAGATGAAGGAGCGCTGCGAGCTTCTCGACGCGGTGCGCTGGACCCTCGACTACTCGATCGTGTCGGGACCGGTGCCCATCTCGAAGTATCTCGCCCGCGTCCAGCTCTTCGAGGACGGCGAGGCGACGCGCATCGAGTGGAGCAGCAGCTTCGAGCCGCAGGGCATCGGCGAGGCGCAGGCCATGGCGATGGTCGAGGGCATCTACAAGGGCGGGATCGCGGGGATCAAGAAGACCCTGGGCGTCTGACGCTCGGCGTCGCTCCGGGCGCGCCGAGGCGCACTCGCGGCAGGCGGCGCTGAACCGCACCGCTGGCGTCCGCGTCTCTGGGTCGCCGCTCGCTGCGGCCACGGGAGCCCGCGCATGACCCCCGATCTGCTCGTCCATCTCGGGCTGGCCGCCGGCGCGGCCGCAGGCTCGGGGCTGCGTGTCTATGGCACCGTCGCGGCGCTCGGCTGGCTGCAGCGCTTCGGCGTGCTCGACCTGCCGGGCGAGCTCGCGGTGCTCGGCGAGCTGCCGGTCGCGCTGATCGCGAGCGCGCTCTACGTCGCCGAGTACGTCGCCGACAAGCTGCCGGCCTTCGACTCGGTGTGGGACGCCGTCCACACCTTCGTGCGCGTGCCGGCCGCGGCGTTGCTCGCCTTCGCGGCGCTCGGCGACGCGCCGGAGGCCTGGCGCGCGAGCGCGGCGCTGCTCGCCGGCGGCGTCGCGCTCTCGGTCCACGGGATGAAGTCCGGCGCGCGCCTGGCGGTGAACACGAGCCCGGAGCCGTTCTCGAACTGGAGCTTGTCGCTCGCCGAGGATCTCTCGTTCGCCGGCATCCTTTGGCTGGTCGTCGCTCACCCCGTCGCGTCGCTGGTCGTCGCGGGCGTGCTGCTCCTGCTGGGCGTCGCGCTCGCGTTCTGGATCGCACGCGCGATCCGTCGGCTCTTCCGCCGCACGGGGCGCGCCACGAGCTGAAGCCGCCCGGGCGGCGCTTCATCCCCAGCGCTCGTCGCGAAGCGACCGTCGCCACTGCCGCAGCGCCGCTGCCCCGAGCAGGACGCCGCCCAGCGTCCACGCGAGCGCCACGTGCCGCTCGCGGACACGGGTCACGACCGCCTCCGCAACGCGGCTCCGGTAGGGCGTGCCGAGATCGAGCCGGCTCCGCTCCGTGCGCTCGGCCGCGCTCCAGGCGAGGCCGCCGGCGCGCAAGGTGCTCGGAGCGAAGCGCTCGAGGAAGGTGTTCTCGCGCACGGCGACGGTCGTGTCGCGCGCGCGCCAGGAAGGGTCGTCGCGGTGGGCGTCGGCGGTCTCGAGGTAGCGGTCGCGCCGGAAGACGTGCGCGCGGAGCTCGTGGAGGAAGGGATCGGCGACTGCGGAGTGAGCGGCGAGGAACGCCTCGTACGGGCCGGGCGCGTCCTTCGCGGCGGCCGCACTCGCGCGCACGTTCTCCGCCAGCAGGCCGCCGGCCTCCTCTGCCCGTGCTCTGTCCGCCGCCTCCCAGTCCGCCGCGCTCAGCCGCGACGGGAACGCGCCAACGCCCGGCAGGAGGTGCAGCTCGCCGTAGTCGACGATGCCGGTCTCCTGCGCCGCGAGCGCTCCGAGCCCGGGGACTACGCGAGCAGCCCAGGCGACACGGGCCGAGGTGTTGAGGCAGAGGGCGCCGAGCAGCGCCCACGCGACGGCGAGCACGGCGAGCAGGCGCCGCCGTGCCGCCAACGCCGGCCGCGCGCGCGCCCAGTCGGGTGCGACGCCGAGCGCGAGCAGCGCCGGGCCGCCGGCAGCGGCGATTCCGTTCACCGCGACGTCGCGCAGATCGCCGACGCGGTCCGGCGCGAGCCACTGGAGCACCTCGTCGAAGGCGCCCACGCTCGCCGCGAGCAGCGCGGCGGTGGGCGCGAGCGCGGCGTCGCGGCCGCGGTGGGAGAGCGCGCGCAGCGCGAGCATGCCCAGCGCGCCGTACTCGACGACGTGCACCGCCTCGACGGGGTTCCCGCGCAGCTGCCAGGCCGTGCCGGCGTAGATCGCGACGCCGGCGAGCAGCGCCACGCGCGCCCGCGCGCCCAGCCGCGCGACGGCGTGCCACGCAAACGCCGCGGCGACGGCGACGATGCCGAGCACGGCGACGAGGAAGGCCTGCGCGCCGGCCGTCGCCACGACCCACGCCTCGAGCGCGCGCACGAAGGGCACCGTCGCGAAGATCGCCAGCGCGCCGCCTGCGAACAGCGCCCAGTCCCGCAGCGCCGCGCCGCGAGGAGCCGGTCGGCTCGTCGATGCCGACTCGCGCGCGGAGGCCATGGCGGCTGCGAGGCGCGCGGCGCCTCAGCCTCCGAGCTTCTTCGCGGCGAGCGCGCGGGCGAGGTTGCCGTCGATCTCGCCCTTGTGCGCCTTCATCAGCGCGCCCATCACCTTTCCCACTTCTTTGGCCGACGCCGCCCCCGAGGCCTGGATCGCCTCGTCGACCCAGCGCGCGGTAGTGGCCTCGTCCGCGAGGCTCGGTAGCAAGGTCTGCAGCACGGCGAGCTCCGCGCGCTCGGCGGCCGCCATCTCCGCGCGCCCGCCCTTCGTGAACGCCTCGATCGACTCCTGGCGCTGCTTCTCGAGCTTGCGCAGCACGGCGATCGCCGGCTCGTCCGCGAGGGTCGTCGCCCCGTCCTTCTTCATCTCGTAGAGGAAGGCCGCGCGGATGTTGCGCAGCGCGGAGAGGCGATCGGCCTGCTTCGCCTTGAGCGCCTCCTTCATCTCCTCGTTCACGCGCTCGACGAGTCCCATTCCATCCTCCGGATCGGCCGAATCGCCGGCGATCGCGCGCGCAAGCTAGC
>CAYWRY010000022.1:13783-42654 GCA_964460485.1 uncultured Spirochaetales bacterium | reverse complement strand
AACGGGGGTCCTGTGGAAATCCGATTCGTCGGAGGAAAGTAGGATCTACCAATGAACGATTCGGCGAAGCGCGAGACCTGGCTGGAGCGACCGCGAATGGCGGCGCCTTGCACGCTGATCGCGGAGGTCGCGCAGGCGCACGACGGCAGCCTCGGCATGGCGCACGCGTTCGTCGACGCCGCCGCCCGGGCGGGCGCCGACGCGATCAAGTTCCAGACGCACATCGCCGAGGCCGAGAGCACGCCGGCCGAGCCTTGGCGCGCGCGCTTCTCGCCGCAGGACACGACGCGCCTCGACTACTGGCGCCGCATGGAGTTCACGCCCGAGCAGTGGGCGGGCCTGCGCAAACACGCCGACGACGTCGGCTTGCTGTTCCTCTCGTCCGCTTTCTCGCACGCGGCCTTCGAGTTGCTCCAGCGGGTGGGCGTGGCCGGCTGGAAGGTCGCCTCGGGCGAGGTCTCGAATCTCCCGCTGCTGACCGCGATGGCGCAGACGGGTCAGCCCGTGATTCTCTCGACGGGCATGAGCCCACACGACGAGGTCGACGCCGCGGTCGCGTGCGTGCGCGCGCACGCCGCGCCGCTCGCGGTGCTCCAGTGCACGACGACCTATCCATGCCCGCCCGAGCTGGTGGGGCTCAACCTGCTCGCCGAATACCGAGCGCGCTACGACTGCGCGGTCGGCCTCTCGGACCACTCCGCGACGATCTACCCCGGGCTGGCCGCCGCGACGCTCGGTGCCGAAGTCCTCGAAGTCCACCTGACGCTCTCGCGCGAGATGTTCGGACCGGACGTGATCGCCTCGCTCACCTGCGAAGAGCTGCGCCAGCTCGCCGCGGGCATTCGCTTCATCGAGGCGATGCGCGCGCATCCGGTCGACAAGGCGGCGCTGCCCGAATCGGTGCGCGCGCTGCGCAAGATCTTCATGAAGAGCGCCGTCGCCGCGCGGGACCTCCCGCCGGGCCACGTCTTGTGCGAAGCCGACCTCGCGGCCAAGAAGCCCGGCAGCGGCATTCCCGCCGCCGAGATCCCGACGCTCGTCGGCCGGCGTCTCGCGCACGCCGTGGCGAAGGACGCGTTGCTCTCGCGCGACGACCTCGCGTAGCGAACTCCCGTGCGCACCGAGCGCTCGGCCCGAGCTCGCTGCGGCGTCCGGGCTCACTTGATCGCGAGGAAGCCCTCGAAGCAGATGAACTTGAAGATCGTGATCACGTCCACGAACCCCGCACGCCGCAACAAGTCGAGATTGCCCTGGGTCGAGAAGGGCTCGAGCACGCCCTTGAGGCTCCGCGACTTCCCGATGATCTCCTCGGGGCTGAAGCCCTGGTCGAGCTTGTAGTCCGTGTAGAGGCCCGTGAGGATGTCTTGAGAGCGCGCGTCGTTTCCGCGCACCTTCTCGAACAGCAGGAAGGCGCCTCCCCACTGCAGCGACTGGTAGATCCGGTCGATCAGCTGCTGCCGCACGCTCGGGCGAACGAACTGGATCGTGTAGTACGAGGTCACGAGGTCGCAGGGCTCGAACGTCGCCTGCGTGACGTCGTCGACCAGGAACGAGACGTTGTCGAGGCCGGCCTCTGCGATGCGGTCGCGGGCGCGGCCGATCATCTCCGACTCGGCGTCGATGCCGATGAAGTTCGCCTTCTCCTTCTTCGCGGCGCGGCGCGCGAGCTTCGCCGTGAGTGCGCCGGTCGAGCAGCCGAGGTCGTAGGCGAGCGAGCCGTCCTTCACGAACCAGTCGGAGACGCGGCAGATCAGCTCGTGCCCCTCGTGGTAGAGCGGCACCGATTTCGCGACGTGCTCGTCGAACTTCGCGACGACCTCGCCCCGAAAGCGCCAGTTCGCGTTCTCGACCTTGAGTCCATCGCCGACGTCCGCCATGACACCTCCCTTTGTGTTCGGACGGCCGAGCCGTCCACGCTGCCGAACTCGGAAGCTGCGGGGCGCAGCCATCGCCGCTCTCGACGAGCCGGCGGCGGCGCGTCTCAGCCCGCCGAGCTCACGCGCCTGAACAAGATGTGGTAGCGCCCCGAGAACAACTCCTCGCTCGATACCTGCGGCCAGTTCTCGCGCAGGACGCCCCAGAAGTCGTCGACCTCCCGCGTGAGGCCGTGCAGCTCGGCGAGGTTGCGCAGCGGCTCGTTGATCACGACCTGGGGCAGGAAGCCGTGCTCGAGCGCGATGCGCAGGAGGCCCGTGAGCGGCGTGCGCGGATAGGCGAGTCCCGTGAAGTAGAAGTCGATCATCTCCTCCGCCCGCTGCGGATGGAACTCGTGCGCGAAGCGCCGGTACTCGGAATCGGTGAGCAGCAGGTGGCCCCAGGGAATGTTGGTCGTCGAATAGCGATGGGGGCCGAGGAAGGAGAAGAAGGAGTTGTGCTTCACCAGCAGCACGGCGCCGGGATTCGCGACGGCCTCGATCGCCGCGAAGATGCCGTCCCAATCGGAGATGTGGTCGATGCACTTCGCGTAGAAGAGGTCGAACTTCTCGTCGAGCTGCGCGAGATCGTGCGCGCCGATCTGCGCGAACCGGTAGTTCTTCTTCGGCTGTGCCCGGTAGGGCACGGCGATCGGGCGAAGCGAGTGGTGCTCGTAGCCCGAGAGCTTCTGGTAGCGGCGGTAGTCGAGTACCTCGGGCGATTCGCGCAGCACGTAGTCCCGCATCTCGCGGAAGGCCGCGTCCTCGTCGTGCGACTGCCAGCTCGTGGTGTGCTCGCCCGACAGGAAGGGGTCCTCCCCGACGGCGGACTCGAGGTCGGAGAACTCGAGCATGAGACGCGGGATCAGCCCGTTTCCCGTGCCGATGTCGAGCAGGCTCCGGCCCCTGAGCTCGACGCCGCACTGCGCGAGCAGCGCGAGCGCCTGATGAAGCTGCAGGACGACGCGGCCGCGCTGGCGGTCCGTCATCGGCCCATCGGGCGGCGGCTCCCAGTACTGCGTGCCCGGGCTCGTCGGCGTGAGGAAGGGCAGCAGGAAGTCGTCGCTCACCGGCAGCGTGCGCCCGTCGTCTTTCTTGAAAGTCGAGACTCGAGACATGTCCTCTCCGATCAGTCCGATCCGCGAGCGCGGCAGGCCGACGCTCGAGTCGGCTGCGGCCGCAGCCGCATGTTCCAGTACTGCGCGAGGCGCGCCGCGTGCCACGCGAAGCAAGCGACTTGCCACGCAACGATCCCGTAGAAGGTGAAGCGCGCTGCACCCAGCCTAGGCGAGACGGCGTCGGCGACCAGCGCGAGCGTGATGAAGGCGAGGTTCGGGTTCCGGCGCGAGAGCCAGGTGCGCAGCCTCTCGTCGAGCGGGGTCGCGGCGTGGATCGAGACTCCCGTGCGCCAGCGGAACAGCCCCGCGAGCGCGCGGTCCACCGCGTAGACCGCGAACATCCAGAGCGAGGCGACGAAGGGCACCGAGCCAGTCGTGCCTGCGCCGAGCGTGTACCCCCACGCGAGATACCAGAGCGGGGGGTGAACGATGTCCAGGCCGTGATCGAGGATCTCGCCGAGCTTCGAGTGCGTGTGGGTCAGCCGGGCGAGCTTTCCGTCCACCGAGTCGAGGACGCTCATCAGATAGGCGAGCGCCAGGCCGGGCACCCAGGCTCCCATCGCGAACAGGGGAATCGCGGCGAAGGTCGCGGCGATGCTGACCGCGGTCACCCAATTCGGGTGCACCCGCCAATCTGCCAGCGGCCTGACCATGCGCCACACGAGAGGCGGGTAGACCCACTTGGTCAGGAAGTCGGTCGAGCCCTTGTAGTTCGCGTCGAACAAGAAGCGCTCGACGCGGGCGCGCTCCGCCTCGTCGCGAATCGGGAAGAGGTAGGGGTCGACGTGGCGGCGCAGGTTCACGAGGTAGGTGTCGAACTCGCCCGGGGCCAGCTCCTTCACGGTGCCGCTCTCGATCAGTCGCCCCGCGAACGACGCGAGATCGTGGCCCAGGCCCGCCGCTTCGGGCGGCCGCCCTTCTAGGCGCAGCAGTGCGGCGTCCTCACGCGCCGAGGGGCTCCGGAAAGCGCGCGGGCCGGAAAGGCCGGCGAAGCACACCAGCAGGCGCGAGTCCAGCACTGCGCCTCCGTCGAGAAGCAGCACCGGCGCTCCACCGGCCGCCTCGAGTGCAGCTCCGACGCGCGCGGCGAAGCCGAGATCGGCTGGATCGCACCAGCGCAGCGGAAGCGCCTGCGCGAGCGCCGGATCCAGCTCGGCGGGCGCGCCGCCCGGCCGATCGATGCGGACGTCCGCGAGCGCGAGCTTCGCGTTGCGCAGCGCATGGAGCAGGTGCTCGACCAGCGTGAGGCCGAAGACGCGCGTCTCGCTCCGCGCGCTCGCCGCGTCGATCCAGACGCGCAGACTTTCCGCGCGAGTCACGCTCGGATCTCGTACAGGTGTGCGCCGAGAGGGCGCGCGGCGAGCTTGTCGAAGCGCCCGAGGACCCGGCCGAGCTCCGCGATGCGCGCCTCGAGCTCCGCGGGCGTCACGCCGGTGTAGCGATGCCGCTGGTACTCGGGGTGGTTCTCGTTGCCGCGCCGCAGGCCTTGCGCTCGCTTCACGAGCGCGCGGCCCTCGGCGTGCAGCACCGCCGCCGCACGCGCCGGCCACGATCGCGCGGGCGGTCCATCACCCGAGGGCAGCAGCTGGACGAGGGCGTCCGCGATGCGATCGCTGGCCAGCGGGCCGTCTTGCGCCGAGAGGTGCTCGGCGAGCAGCTGGTGCTGGGCGGGATCGGCCGGCGCACCGAGCCCGGCATCCGCGATCTCCCGCACGAGCGCGGTCAGCTCGGGCAGCGTGCTCGCGCGGTAGCCGAGCGCGTTCGGCAGGAAGCGATCGTGCTCTGCGGAGACCACGGGGCAGTAAGAGATGGCGGCGCGTTCGAGCGCGAAGGCCTCGACGCCCGTCGTGCAGCCGTTGTGCACGAGCACGCTCGCGGCCTCGAGCCACGGCAGTACGTTGCCCTCGTGTACCACGTGCACGTTCGGGAGCCCCTGCGCAGCGCGGAGCCAGAAGCGGTGGTCTTCGACGGGATGGGGTCGCAGCACGATCGTGCGCTCCGGCAAGGCGCGCGCGAGCGCCGGCAGCATCAGCTGGAAATGCTCGAAGAGCGCGCGCCGGTGTGCGGCCAGCTCATCGACGTAGCCGTGGGGCAGCGTCGCGAGCCGCCTCTTCTCGGGCCGATTCAGCCAGCCGAGGCGCGGCACGAAGTGGTTGACCGCGCCGAAGTTCGTGTTGACGAGCACGAAGTCGCCGAAGCGCTCGCGCAGCGCCCGCGCGGGCTCTGCGAGCAGGGGCCGGAGGTCCCGGCGCATCAGGTCGCCGCGCGGGTTGCCCGTGTCGTAGATGGGGCTGCCGGGGTAGCCGGGACAACGCATGAGCAGCGCCGCGCTCGCCGGCCCCCAGGCGAAGAACGCCGAGACGAGGGCGAGCGCTTCGGGCGACGCGCGTCGCTCGAAGTAGAGCGCGTCGGGATAGGGGATCAGCGCTTCCTCGTCGCAGGCGACGACACGGCAGTCGAGGCCGCGCAGAATCTCGAACATGCGCACCGAGAGCTTGCGGAAGCTCTTCGCGAAGTAGATCCCGCGCGGCAGCCGCGCGGCCTGCAGGTGCATCTGGTGTCGCGAGCCGATCACCGCGCGGAAGCCGCGCTCCGCCGCGCAACAGGCGAAGAGCAGCTTGGCGTCGAACTCGCGCACCTGCTCCTCGACGGGGATCAGCAGCGCCGGAGAGCTGCAGCTCATGCCCGCGCCTCGACCGCGTCGATCGGTTCGCCGGGCTTCGCGGGAGCGACGAAGAGTCGGGCGGGCCCGCTGGCGAGGGCGCTGCGTAGCTGGGGCATGGGCCGGCGCGGGCCGCCCGTCGCGGAGGTGCATCCGCCCGGCGCTTCGGTCATCGACAACGTCGCATACATCGAGAGCTTCTCGGCGTGAACGATCCGGGTCGAGTCGCGCCCCCCTCGAGCAGCGCGCGCTTCCCTGGGCGCGACCCGCTCAGCCGGCAGCCCGTCCCGAAGCAGGTTGAAGGAGCTCACTGTAACTACCCTCTGCGCGCGCGCCGGCCCGACTCGACTCGTTAGGGGACGCCCGGAGCGAGGGGCCGCGAGCGAAGTCTCCTCGGCTAAGCTCGCGGACTGCATGCACCCCGCCACGCCGGAACGCCCGCGCAAGGTCTGCGTCGTCGTCGCGAGCCGCGCGAACTACGGGCGGATCAAGACCGTCCTCGAGGCGATTCGCGACCATCCGGCGCTCGAGCTCCAGCTGATCGTGAGCGCGTCTGCGCTGCTCTCGCGCTTCGGCAGCGCGATCGACGTGATCCAACGGGATGGATTCGCGCCCGACCGCTGCATCCACATCATCGTCGAGGGTGAGAATCCCACCACGATGGCGAAGTCCACAGGCCTCGCCGTGATGGAGATGGCGACTGCCTTCGAGAACCTGCGGCCCGACATCGTCCTGACGGTCGCGGACCGTTTCGAGACGATGGCGACTGCGATCGCCGCCTCCTACATGAACATCCCGGTCGCGCACACCCAGGGCGGCGAGGTCACGGGCAGCATCGACGAGAGCGTCCGCCACGCGATCACGAAGCTCGCGCACGTGCACTTTCCGGCCACACAGGCGAGCCGCGAGCGCTTGATCCGGCTCGGCGAAGACCCGGAGCAGATCTACCTCACCGGCTGCCCGGCGATGGATCTGCTGGTGCCGCTCGCTGGCGAGCCGCTTCCGGCAGACCTGTTCCATCGCTACGGCGGCGTCGGCAGCGAGATCGATCCCTGCGCGCCCTATCTGCTGGTGATGCAGCACCCGGTCACCACGGAGTACGGAAGCGGGTTCGCGCAGATCCGGGAGACGCTGCTCGCGATCCACCAGCTCGACGTCCAGGCGCTCTGGTTCTGGCCCAACGTCGACGCGGGCTCGGACGACGTCTCGAAGGGCATCCGCAGCTTCCGCGAGCAGGTGCGCGACAGCCGCATCCACTTCTTCATCAACATGGCGCCCGAGGACTACGCGCGGGCCCTCTCGCACGCCGCCTGCATCGTTGGCAACTCGTCGAGCGCGCTGCGCGAGGCGGCCTTCCTCGGCGTGCCTGCGGTGAACGTCGGCACGCGCCAGGCCGGGCGGGAGCGTGGGCCGAACGTCGTCGACGTGGGCTACTCGCGAGGGGAGATTCGCGCGGCGATCGAGGCCCAGCGCAAGGTCGGCCGCTATCCGCACTCGCCCCTGTTCGGGGACGGTCACGCCGGGCGGCGCATCGCCGAGGCGCTCGCGACCTGCGCCCCGTCCCTGCAGAAGCGGATCACATACTGAGCCGCGGCGCCGCGAGCCTCGCGCGCTCCGCGAGGCCGCTCGCGCGAGCGGGCGGCACCGGCGCGGTTCCAATGGCATGCTCGGAGCGACCGTGCAGATTGCGGCCGTGATTCCTGCGCGCGGCGGATCGAAGGGGGTGCCGCGCAAGAACCTGCTGCGCCTCGGGTCTCACACGCTCGTCGCGCTGGCGGTGCGGTGCGCGCAGCGCGCCGGAATCGAGACGATTCTGCTGTCGACGGACGACACGGAGATCGCCGAGGAAGGGCGGCGCGCCGGAGCGCAGGTCCCCACTCTGCGCCCGGCCGAGCTCGCGAGCGACTCCTCGCGCACGATCGACGCGGTGTTGCACGTGCTCGCCGCAGCGCGCTGCCAGCCGGACGCGGTGCTGCTGCTGCAGCCGACGTCGCCGCTGCGGCGCGCCGAGGATCTGCGCGCGGCGATCGCACTGCTCGAAACGCGCACGGACGCCGATGCCGTCGTCTCGGTCGCGCGCCTCGAGGAGCCGCACCCCGCCAAGGTGAAGCGCATCGAGAACGGCTGGCTCGCGCCCTTCCTCCCCGGAGGCAGCTCGGAGACGCCGCGGCAGGAGCTGCCACGCGCGTGGCGCCTGAATGGAGCCATCTACCTCGCGCGGTACGAGGCGATCCTGCGCGACCGCTCTCTGCTGCCGAGAGCGACGCTGCCGCTCGAGATGCCCGCCGAGCGGTCGCTCAACATCGACCACTCCTTCGACGTCGTGTTGGTGCAGGCCTTGCTCGAGCGCGGTCTCGTCGAACTCGACGCCGAAGGCGGGGAGTGAGCCCAGCCGCGCACGGTCGCGGAGCTGCGCGCGGCCGGCTCCCCGTCGTCGCCGCGCATCGCGACCCGGGCGATCGGCTCGGACCTACGCGTGCGCGAGGGCACTCCAGCCGCGGTAGAGCACCGAAGCCGCGCGCACGCCGATTCCCGAGATCCGAGGAGCGAGCTCCCGCCGCGCGAACACGATGTTGCCTTGCGCGTGGCGCCGCTTCATGCCCGTGAAGATGGGAACCAGCCCGTGCTCGGCCAGAAGCGTCGTGACGTCGCCCGCGAGCTTCTGACCCGCCCAGGCCTCCTCCCACTCGGCTTCGGTGTGAAGCAGGACGACCGAGTCGAGCAGTCGCTTCGCTCCGCACAGCGCCTGATGGGTCGCGCCTTCGACGTCGATCCAGAGCGCCGCGCGTTTGCCGGCGGCTGCGAGTCCGGGCAGCGAGTCCAGCCTGCGGGCGGGCACGCGGATCACTTCCGCGACCGGGCGCTTGCCCGGATCCATCAGCGATCCGAGCCGTCGCTCTCCTCGGTAGACGGTGAAGGTCGCCTCGCCGTCGGCGTCCGACACGGCGCACGAGACGACTTCGATGCGCGCGGCGGCGAGCGCGGGATCCCGTTGCATCGCCGCGGCGAGCTCGGGGTGCGCTTCGATCGCCACGATGCGCGCGTTCGGGCACGCGCGGCGGAACGCGAGCGAGTCGCTTCCGTTGCGCGAGCCGACGTCGAGAATCAGATCCGGCTGCAGGCGCCGCAGCAAGTAGTAGAAGAGGTGACGCGACTTCACGAGTCGCGCGATGGGGCCGCCGATCGGGGGCCGCGCTGCGGTAGTCGAAGTCATCGCGGCTTCCCACACTTCATGGCAGGCGTCACCACCGATGATACCATCGGCGATTACGCATGGTCGACGCGAGCGCCGATGGAGACGCCGACGGGCTGGCCTCGCGCCAGGCCGCAGGCCCCACTCCTCGCGATCCGCTGCTCCGCTTGGCCGCGCTCGCGTGGTGGTTCGCGTGGCATCTCCCGATGTGCGCGGTCAACTATTACGGAGTACTCGCCGCGAAGCGGCTGTGGTTCGCGCTTGCGCAGCGGCCCTCTCGCGAGCGGGCGGTCACGAGCGCGACGGGCCGGCGCATCGTCGCGGAGTATCGCGCCAACCAGATCAGCATCCTGCCGGACTATCTCTCGCCGGCATCGCTCGACCGTCTCGAGGGATTGCTGCGGGACGCCGGCTGTCGCGAGGCGGTCGCTCGCCGCAAACGCGAGGCGAAGGGCGATCCCCGCGCGGACTACTTCCATCTGTCGCAGGAGGCGTTTCCCCCCGAGCTTCGCCGCCGCCTCCTCGACGAGGTGTTCCCCGCCGACTTCGTGCCCGCCTACGAGCTCGCGCGCGGCAGGGCGCTGCGCTGTCACAGCATCACGTACCACGAGACGGACCCGAGCGACCCGCTCACGCGCGTGGGCGACTCCACCTTCAACGCGCACCCGTTTCACTGCGACGGCAATCCGAAGTTCGCGAAGGCGCTGCTCTACCTCTCGGACGTCGGCGAGGGGTCGGGGCCCTTCGAGATGATCGAGAGCTCGCGCTTCGCGGACGAGCTGATCCGGCTCGCCTATTCGTCGAAGCTCGCGAAGCGAAGCCGCATCGCGTCGCGGCTGCGCGAGCATCTGCCCGCCGCGCTGCGGCGTCCGACGCACCTGTGGGACCTCTCGGCCGCAGACGTCGAGCGCCGCTTCGGGCCGATCCGCCGTGCGCTCGGCCGACGAGGGACCTTCGTCGTCTTCGACGGCATGAACGTGCACAACGGAAGCCGCGACCAGAAGGAGCGCCGCGAGGTGCTCCACTTCATCTTCGTGTGAGCCAGCGCGGACCGGGCTGACGCGCGTCGCCGGGTCCCGCGCGCCGAAAGGCGCCCGGCGCCGGTCCGACGGCGACGGCGTTTCGCCGCTGGTCCCGGTCACGCAGCAGCAGGGCAACCGCACCGATGCCGTCGCGCAGGCGGCGTTCGCGCCGTGCGGGAGCTGGCGCAGATGCGCCTTCGCGCAGGGGACGGTCGCGGCGAGCGGCAATCGCGGCGACAACCACGGCGGCGGGATGAACGGCGCGCGGCGCCGCTACTTCGGCGAGCACTTCGAGGTCGGGGTCGGATACAACTTCACCGACTTCTCCGAGGATTCGACCGACCTCGGCTACGACGATCACGGCCTGTTCTTGAATCGGGTGGGCTCGCTGTAGGGAACGGCCTCGCCGCGACCCTTCTAGCCGGCCGCCGGGAGCGCGCATGGCGACGCGAGGCAGCCGAATCGAGACCGACGCGTTCGGTCCCATCGAAGTCGAGGCCACGCGCTACTGGGGCGCGCAGGCGGAGCGCTCGCGCCTCTACTTCGCGATCGGCTGGGAGCGGCAGCCGCTCGCGATCGTGCGCGCGCTCGGCGTCGTGAAGCGCGCGGCGGCCGAGGTGAACGTGCGGCTCGGCCGCCTCGACGCGCGGCTGGGCGACGCGATCGCGCGCGCTGCGCAGGAGGTGATCGACGGCAAGCTCGACGACCACTTTCCGCTCTCCGTCTGGCAGACGGGTTCGGGCACGCAGACGAACATGAACGCGAACGAGGTGATCGCGAACCGCGCGAACGAGCTGCTCGGCGGCGCGCTCGGGTCGAAATCGCCGGTGCACCCCAACGACCACGTGAACGCGAGCCAGTCTTCGAACGACACGTACCCGAGCGCGATGCACGTCGCGTGCGCGGGGGAGGTCGTCCAGCGCCTGCTGCCTGCGCTACGCAAGCTCCACGCGGCCCTGGCGGAGAAGGAGCGCGCCTTCGCGCAGATCGTGAAGATCGGGCGCACCCACACCCAGGACGCGACGCCGCTGACGCTCGGGCAGGAGTTCTCAGGCTACGCGGCCCAGGTGGCCCACGCGGCTGCCCGCATCGAGTCGACCCTCGCCGGCCTCTTCGAGATCGCCCAAGGCGGCACCGCCGTCGGCACCGGGCTGAGCGCGCCCGTGGGCTTCGCCGAGGCCGTGGCAGAGCGCATCGCGGCGCTCACGGGCCTGCCCTTCGTGTCGGCCCCCAACAAGTTCGAGAGCCTCGCCGCGCACGACGCGCTCGTCTTCTCCCACGGCGCGATCAACGCGGCGGCTGCGGCGCTCTTCAAGATCGCCAACGACATCCGCTTCCTCGGCAGCGGACCGCGCGCGGGCCTCGGCGAGCTCGCGCTGCCGGAGAACGAGCCAGGCTCGTCGATCATGCCGGGCAAGGTCAACCCGACCCAGTGCGAGGCGCTCACGCAGGTCTGCGCCCACGTGTTCGGGAATCACGCGGCGCTCACCTTCGCGGGAAGCCAAGGGCACTTCGAGCTCAACGTCTTCAAGCCGATGATGGCCTACAATTTCCTACAGTCGGTGCGCCTGCTCGCCGACGCCGCCGAGTCCTTCGCCGTGCACTGCGTGAAGGGCATCGCGGCGCGCGAAGACAACATCGCGGCGAGCTTGCAGCGCTCGCTGATGCTGGTTACCGCGCTCGCGCCGCGCTTCGGCTACGACCGGGCGGCGCGCATCGCGAAGGCCGCACACGCGAACGGCACGACGCTGCGCGAGGAGGCGCTGAAGGACGGGATCCCCGCCGCCGACTTCGACGCGCTGGTGCGGCCCGAGCGCATGCTCGCACCCGGCGACTAGAAGCGCTGCGGCGACGCGCTCGGGTGCGCATCAGTCGCGAGCCGCCAGCTCCTTCAGCTGCTCGGACTCGACCTGCCAGCACCGAACGCTCCGCGCCTCGCCCGGCCAGCACACGCAGGCCGCGAAGCCGTCGCCGGCGTCGAGTTCCTGGAAGCGCCAGCGCTCCGGCGCGTCGCCCGGCATCTCGGTCGCGGCGAGGGAGACCTCGCCCTCGAGGCGGATCGCGCAGCGCGACGGGGCGAACGAGAGCCCGCGGCCCCACGCCTTCAGGTAGGCCTCCTTCGCGACCCAGTGGCGGTGGAAGGCCGCGAGGCGCTCGGCCTCGGCGCCCGGGAGGCGAGCACGTTCCTCCGCCGTGAGGACCCGGCGCGCGAGCCGCTCCAGGTCGCCTCGCGCCCGCACGCGTTCGACGTCGACCCCTAGCTGCGGGGCTTGGCCGATCGCCAGGAGCACGCAGTCGCCCGAGTGCGAGACGTTGAAGGCGATCCCGCGCGCAGCCGCCGCCTCCGCCTCGGGCTTCCCATGTGCACCGATCGCGAGCGTCACGGCGTCGGGCGAGCAGGCGAGCGCGCGCGAGAGCAGCGCGCGCAGCGCGAGGCGCCCGGCGAGGAAGCAGCGGCGCGGCAGCTCCCGCGCAATGCGCCCGAGCCGAGCGCTCTCCTCCGCCGACAGCCAGCCGCGCGGGCCAATCTCGCCGGTCGCGCGCAGCCGGAACACGTCGACGCTGGAGGCGCCGCTTGCGAGCGGGTCCCAATCGCACGCCTTCGTCCATTTCATCGCGCGGACCCCACGCCTCTCGCGAGCACGCGCAAGGTATCGTGCGCGGTACGCGAGGAGGCCGACTCGATGGGACCGCTTCACGGACTGCGCGTCGTCGACCTCACCGACGACCTCGGCCGCTTCGCGACCAAGCTGCTCGCGGAGCTGGGCGCGAGCGTCGTGCGCGTCCACGACGGCGCTGGCGTGACGCACGGGCCCGCGATGCGCGACCCCGCAGCCGCCGCGCGCGGCGGGCTGCTCGACTGGTGGTACGACGCCGGCAAGCGGCTGATCCCGCTGGCGCTCGACGGCGCCACGGGGGCAGAGGCCTATCGACGCCTCGCGCGCGGCGCCGACCTGATCGTCGAATCGCTCGCGCCGGGCCGGCTCGCCGCCCTCGGCCTCGACCACGCAGATCTCGCCGCGGCGAATCCGCGCCTCGTGCAGGTGAGCCTCACGCCGTTCGGCCGCACCGGGCCGCGTGCGCACTGGGTCGCGAGCGACCTAGTCAGCGCCGCGATGAGCGGCGTGCTCTCGGTGAGCGGCACGCCCGAGCGCGCGGTGGTGCCGTGGGGCCGCCAGAGCTTCGCGGCCGCAGGGATCGTCGCGGCGCTGACGGGGCTCGCCTGCGTGCGCGCGGCACGCAGGAGCGGCCGCGGACAGCTCGTCGACGTCTCGGCGCAAGAGGCGGTGGCGTCGAGCGTCGAGCAGATCTGGTTCCAGTACCACTACGCCGATCTCCAGCCGCCCTGGCCCAAGATCGCGCCGCGCCAGGGCAGCCTGCACTGGTCGCGCGGCTACCTCGTGCTGCCCGCGAAGCGCGGCGCCTGCATGATCACGCCGACGCCCGCGCCGCAGGCGCTGCTCGACTGGCTGATCGACGAGGGCGTGCCCGGCGCGACGGAGGTGATTCCGCCGGGTGAGACGATCGCCACCCAGCATTTGCCCGCGCTCGTCGCGCTCGCGGGCAAGCTCGCCCTGCGCCACGACGCGGCGTGGTTGTTCCACGAGGCGCAGAAGCGCCACCTCGCCTGGGGGCAGGTGCAGACCGTGCGCGACCTCGAGGCGAACGAGCAGCTCGCATTTCGCGGCGCGTTCGTGTCCGTGCCCGAGCTCCCCTCCGTGCGGCGCAACCGCTTCCCGATCGTGTTCTCGGGGACGCCGGCGCCGGCGCCCGCCGCGCCAGCCTCCGCAAGCCTCGACGCGCTGCTGGTCGAGTGGGGTCCCCGCGAGCCCCTAACAGCCGAGCCCGCGGCTGCGCCCGCCGCGCGCCCGCTCGAGGGCGTGCGCGTGCTCGACTTCAGCTGGGTGCTCGCCGGTCCGTTCGGCTGCCGCATGCTGGGTGACCTCGGCGCCGACGTGGTGAAGCTCCAAACCGCAGCGCGCGCGACCGGCGTGAACGACCCCGCGCAGGGCTTCTTCGCCACGTTCAACCGCTCGAAGCGCTCGGTCGCCCTCGACACGAAGGCGCCCGGCGCGCTCGACGTGCTGCGCAGGCTCGTGGAGCGCGCGGACGTGCTGATCGAGAACTTCGCCGCGGGGGTGCTCGCGCGCTGGGGGCTCACCTGGGACACGCTGCGCGCCTGGAACCCGCGCCTCGTCTACGTGACGATGTCCGGCTGCGGGCACGAGGGGCCCTGGAACGCGGTGGTCTCCTACGGCCCCACCGTGCAAGCGCTGTGCGGGCTCACCGCGCTCTCGAATCCGCCCGGGCGCGGCGACGTGGGCGTCGGCTATGCGCTGAACGACATGGCTGCGGGCGGTCTCGCCGCGCTCAGCGTGCTCGCCGCGCTCGAGGCGCGCGAGCGCACGGGGCAGGGCCAGCTCGTGGACATCGCGCAGCTCGAGGTGGGCGCGTACCTCGTGGGCGCGGCTGTACTCGACCTGCTCTCGAACGGCCGCGCCGCGGAACCGACGGGCAACGCCGACCCCTACGCGCGCTTCCTCGTGGACGACGTGTTCGCGACGGGGGACGGCGAGCTCGCGGTGACCGTGCGCGACGCCGCCGACGCGGAGGCGCTGCGCCGCGCCACGGGCGGAGACGCGAGCGGCCTCGCCACGTGGTGCGCTGCCCGCAGCGCCGCCGACGCGATGCAAACGCTGCAGGCCGCGGGCGTGCCGGCGGGGCGCGTCCAGAACGCGCACCACCTGTTCACCGACGACCCGCAGCTCTCCGCGCGCGCCTTTTTCGCGACCCTCGGGTCGCCGGTCTTCGGCGAGCGAGCCTTCGAGCGCTTCCCCGCGCTGTTCGGTGCGAGCGCGCTCGAACCCTACCGCCGCGCGCCGGCCTTCGTCGGCGAGCACAACCTCGACGTGCTGTGCGGTGTGTGCGGCCTCACCGAGGACGAGGTGGGCGCGGCAATGGCCGACGGGCGCCTCGCGTGAACTAGGCGGGCGCGCACGAACCGCCGCCGAACCGGGTGCTGGCTGCGCCGCAGACCGCACCTGACATACCCTCGCGCGCGCCGACGAAAGGCCGCGCTCGCGCCGCTCGCTCCGCGTCGGAGCCACCGCCGCGAGCGCTCGCCACGAGGAGCGCCCCGTGAACACGACCATCCAGACCGTCACCGGCAGAGTCTCGCCAGACCAGCTCGGCCGCACGCTGATGCACGAGCACGTGATGGTCGGCTATCCGGGCTGGGAGGTGGACTGGCTGCGGCCCGGTCCTTCGCGCAGCGAGATGCTCGCGCGCGCCGCGGACAAGCTCGAAGAGATGAAGGCGGCGGGCATCACGGCGATGATCGACCCGTGCCCCGTCGACCTCGGCCGCGACATCGAGCTGATCGCCGAAGTCGCGCAGCGCGCGCGCTTCACGATCGTGGCGGCGACCGGCCTCTATCACGAGCACGAAGGGGGCTCGCCGCACTGGAAGTCGCGCACCGCGTTTGGCGGCCCGCAGAGCGAAGCGATGGCCGAGCTGTTCATCGCCGAGCTCGAGAACGGCGTCGGCCGCACGGGCATCAAGCCCGGCATCATCAAGATCGCGACGAGCGCCGGCGTGATCACCGAGTACGAGAAGACGGTGCTGCGCGCGGCGGCTAAGGCGTCGATCGCTACGAGCACGCCGATCACGTCGCACACCGACCGCGGCACGATGGGTCCGGAGCAGCAGCAGTTCCTCGTCGAGCAGGGCGTGCCCGCGCACCGCATCGTGGTCGGCCACTGCTGCGGCACCAGCGACCACGACTACCACATGCGCATCGCGAACGGCGGCTCCTACCTCGGCTTCGACCGCTTCGGCCTCGACGTCATCCATCCGGACAAGGAGCGCGTCGCCTCGCTGCTGCGCCTGATCCGCCGCGGCGCGACCTCGCGCGTGGTCGTCTCCCACGACACCGTGTGGTGTTGGCGCGGCGAGCCGATCGCCGACCAGCGCCTGCTCGCGGAGATGGAGAAGGTCTGGACGCCGTCGCACTTCTGCCGCGACATCGTCCCGGAGCTCCTCGCGGGCGGCGCGACCCAGCGCGACGTCGACATGCTGTTGGTCGACAACCCGCGGCGTTACTTCGCCGGCGAGGCACTGCCGGCGATCGGGGGTTGAGGCGCGGTGCACGCGCGCCCCGACACGGCGGGCGGAGTGCAGCGCGACCCGGTGTGCGGCATGAGCGTCGACCCGCGCACCGCGAAGGGCGGCTCGCTCACGCACGAGGGCGTCGCCTACTTCTTCTGCAACCCGCGCTGCCGCGAGAAGTTCGCCGCGGATCCCGCCGCCTACCTGAATGCGCCGCCCGGAGCGACGTCTGCGCCCGCGCCCGCGACGCCCGCGTCCGCGGGCGCGACGGGCGATTGGATCTGCCCGATGCACCCCGAGGTGGTGAGCGACCGCCCGGGCGACTGCCCGATCTGCGGCATGGCGCTCGAGCGCCGCGTCGCGAGCGCCGAGCCCGAGGAGAACGCCGAGCTCGTCGACATGACGCGGCGCTTCTGGGCGAGTCTCGCGCTCACGCTGCCGGTGTTCGCGATCGCGATGGGCGAGATGCTGCCGGCGAATCCGCTCGCCGCGCGCTTCTCGGCCCGCGCGCTCGCCTTTACGCAGCTGGCGCTGGGCACGCCCGTCGTGCTGTGGGGCGGCTGGCCGTTCTTCGTGCGCGGCTGGCGCTCGCTGCTCACGCGACGCCTCAACATGTTCACGCTGATCGCCCTCGGCACCGGCGTCGCGTGGGCCTTCAGCATGCTCGCCGTGCTCGCGCCCGGGCTCTTTCCCGCCTCGTTCCGCGGCCATCACGGTCAGGTCGCCGTCTACTTCGAGGCGGCCGCGGTGATCGTCACGCTGGTGCTGCTCGGCCAGGTGCTCGAGCTGCGCGCGCGCAGCGCGACCGGCGCCGCGATCCGCGCGCTGCTCGACCTCGCGCCCAAGACGGCCCGGCGCATCGAGGCATCGGGCGCAGAGGCGGACGTGCCGCTCGAGGACGTGCGCGTGGGCGATCGGCTGCGCGTGCGCCCGGGCGAGAAGGTGCCCGTCGACGGCGTCGTGCGGGACGGCCAGAGCGCCGTCGACGAGTCGATGATCACGGGCGAGCCGATCCCCGTGACGAAGCGCGCGGGCGATCGCGTCACCGGCGCCACAGTCAACGGCACGGGCGCGCTCGTGATCGAGGCGCAGCGCGTCGGTGAGGAGACGCTGCTCGCGCAGATCGTGCAGATGGTGGCCGAGGCGCAGCGCAGCCGCGCGCCGATCCAGGCGCTCGCGGACACCGTGTCGGGCTGGTTCGTGCCCGCGGTCGTCGGCGTCGCGGTTTTTTCCTTTGCAGCCTGGGCGGCGCTGGGCCCCGAACCGCGCATGGCCTACGCGCTGATCAACGCGGTCGCCGTGCTGATCATCGCCTGCCCGTGTGCGCTCGGCCTCGCGACGCCCATGTCGATCCTGGTGGCGACCGGCAAGGCCGCGACCTCCGGCGTCTTGTTCCGCAACGCCGAGGCGATCGAGCGGCTGCGCGAGGTGGACACCGTCGTGGTCGACAAGACCGGCACCCTCACCGAGGGCAAGCCGAGGCTCGCGCGCGTGTCGCTCGCGGCGGGCTTCGCGGAGGGCGAGGTGCTCGCGCTGGCGGCGGCGCTCGAGCGCGCGAGCGAGCACCCGATCGCGCAGGCGATCGTGGCCGGCGCGGCGGAGCACGGAGTCGCGCTCGCGGGGGCGAGCGGCTTCGACTCGCGCACCGGCCGCGGAGTGGTGGGCGACGTGGGCGGGCGCCGCGTGGGCGTCGGCAACCGCAAGCTCGCGGAGGAGCTCGGCGCCGACGCGAGTGCGGTCGCCGCCAGCGCCGACGCGATGCGTGCAGGCGGAGAGACCGTGATGTTCGTGATCGTCGACGGTCGCATCGCCGGCCTGATCGGTGTCGCCGACCCGATCAAAGAGTCGACGCCGGATGCGGTGCGCGGCCTGCGCGACGCGGGCCTGCGCATCGTGCTGCTCAGCGGCGACGACCACACCACGGCCGCGGCGGTGGCGAGCCAGCTCGGCATCGACGAGGTGATGGCCGACGTGCTGCCCGAGCAGAAGGCGAGCGCCGTGCGCGCGCTCCAGGCGGAGGGCCGCGTGGTCGCCATGGCAGGCGACGGCATCAACGACGCGCCCGCGCTGGCGCAGGCCGACGTCGGCATCGCCATGGGCACCGGCACCGACGTGGCGATGCAGAGCGCGGGCGTGACGCTCGTGCGCGGCGATCTGCGCGGCATCCTGCGCGCGCGCCACATCAGTCAGGCGACCATGCGCAACATCAGCGAGAACTTGTTCTTCGCCTTCGTCTACAACGCGCTCGGCGTGCCGATCGCCGCCGGCGCGCTCTACCCGGCGTTCGGGTTGCTGCTGAACCCGATGATCGCGGCGGCCGCGATGAGCATCAGCTCGGTGTCGGTGATCGCCAACGCGCTGCGGCTGCGGCGGGCGACCGTCTGAGACGGCGCTGCGCTCGGACTACGCGGCTGCCGGCTCTCGCCGCGCCGAGGGCGAACCGAGCGCGAAGGCGCAGGGGAACGTTCGCGCCGGCCGCACTCTCGCCGCCGTAGCCCGACAGCGTGAGCAGCGGCATGCCGAGCGTGCTGAAGCTGAGGGGTCGGGGGAATCGAGGCAGCCCGGGCGCCACTTCTCCGGCGGCTTGCAGAGGCAGGATCGGCCGCACGCGGCTCGCGGCCCTGCGGCGCTGAGCCCGCGCGAACTGGGTCGCGCTGCCCCGCCTCCTCAGACCTGGCGCCCGCGCGCGTCGCGATTGCGGGCACGCCGGATGCACGGGTTCGCGGTGAATCGCCTCGGAGGCGTGAAGGAGTACCGATGTCGCGAGCTCGCTCCGTTGCTCTGGCCGCGTTCGCCGGGATGCTGGGATGGGCGGCGCCGGCTTCCGCCGACGCCGACCTCCAGTTCTTCGTCGGCGGCGACACGGCGCTGGCGCTGTTCGGAGACTACGAACGGAGCCCCGGCGACCGTGTGGACGACCTGGATTTCTCCTGGTCCCTCTTCGGCGGCGTCCGCTACGGCTACGTCGGCGCGTCGGCCGGCTACGTCGACTTCGGCGAGCTGACCGCGCACGGCCCGAGCAACGGCGGCTTCGTCGACGAGATCGACTACGACGGATTCACGCTGGTTGCGCACGGCTTCCTGCCGCTGGGCGAGCGCCTCGTGCTCACCTGCGAGGGCGGCGCGCTCTTCTGGGATCAGCGCGTGAGATACCGCGACGCCTTCGGCCCGTTCCGCGCCAATGAATCGGGCACGAGCGGGCTGGTGGGCGTGGGGGCCGGTTATCAGCTCGTCCCGGATCTCGGGATCAGCCTCACGTTCCGATACACGCACTTCTTCGAGGTCGGCGACGCGCGCGCGACCGGCCACGACAGCGACATCGACCGCGTGAGCCTCGGCGTCGCCGTGGGCTTCTGAAGCCGGCCGCCCTGCCGGCCCTTCGCCGGCTGGGTGCCTCCCGGCGTGCGGCAAGCATGCGCTAGCGCTTCGCTCTAGATCGAGCGGTGAGCGCAGCGGAGGCCGCGGGTTTGGCGACGCAGGTTGCACTCTCGAACGCGGAGATCGCGGACGCGCTCGCGCGCATCGCCGATCTGCTCGAAGCGCAGGGCGCCGACTCCTTCCGCGTGCGCGCCTACCGTCGCGGCGCCGAGCGCGTGCGCTCGACGCAGGAGCCGGCCGCGCGCATCTACGCGCGCGGCGGTGCCGCCGCGCTGGACGCGCTGCCGGAGATCGGCAAGACGCTCGCCAGCGTGATCGCGGAGCTGGTGCGAACCGGACGCTCTTCGCTGCTCGAGCGGCTCGCCGGGCAGGTGTCGCCCGAGGATCGCTTCACCACGGTCGCGGGCATCGGCGAGGAGCTCGCGAAGCGCCTGCACGCCGAGCTGGGCATCGAGTCGCTCGAGGATCTGGAGCTCGCGGCGCACGACGGCCGGCTCGCGCGCGTGCCGGGCTTCGGCCCGCGCCGCGTGCGGGCGGCGCAGCAGGCGCTGGCGGGCATCCTCGGCCGCGAGTCGGCGCGGCGCGGCAAGCGGCTCGCGGGCGCCGCGGCGCCGGGCGAGCGGCCCGACGTGGCGGCGCTGCTCGACGTCGACCGCGAGTACCGCGCGCGCGCGGAGGCGGGCACCCTGCGCCGCATCGCGCCGCGGCGCTTCAACCCCGAGCGGCGCGCCTGGCTGCCGGTGCTCCACACGCAGCGCGGGGACTGGCAGTTCACCGCGCTCTACTCGAACACCGCGCGCGCTCACGAGCTCGGCACCACCCACGACTGGGTAGTGGTCTACTTCGAACGCGACGGCCAAGAGGGCCAGTGCACGATCGTCACAGAGCGCAGCGGCTCGCGCGCAGGCCAGCGGGTCGTGCGCGGACGCGAGCAGGAGGGAGAGGGAGCGGCATTGTGACCCCGATCGTTCGGAGTCGCCCCGCGCGGCTCGGGCTTCAGTCGCGGGCGATCTCGTAGGCATGCGCGTCGGGCGCGGCGAGCATGCGCCGGTAGGTCGTCATCGTGTAGGGAAACTGCGTGACGATGCGTCCCGACGGCGCGCGGTAGTAGCCGCGGCAGTCGCTGCGCCAGACCGTGATGCCGGCGATGTCCTTCTGGAGCTGCTCGTTGTACGCCGCCATCGCACTCGGCGTCACGTCGATCCAGGCGATCCGTTCGTCCTGCATGCGGCGGATCCAGCGCACGGCGTAGTCCGTCTCCAGCTCGAGCATGGTGATCAGCGAGTTGTTGTTGGTGTTCGGCCCGTAGACCATGAACAGGTTCGGGAAGCCGGCGCTGGTGATCCCCTGATAAGCGATCGCGCCGTCGCGCCAGGCGTCGCGCACGTGCACGCCGCCGCGCCCGGCGACGTCGAGCGCAGACAAGTACTTGGTCGTCTCGAAGCCGGTGGCGAACACGATCGTGTCGGCCGCGCGCAGCTCGCCGCGCGCGGTGACGATGCCCTCGGGCACGACGCGCGCGATGCCCTCGTCGATCAGGCGCACGTTCGGGCGATTGAAGATCGGGTAGTACACGTTCGAGAGCAGCGGCCGCCGGCAGCCGTAACGCCAGTCGGGCGTGAGGCGGCGGCGCAGATCCGGGTCGTTCACCAGCTCGAGATTCCGGCGCCCCGCGTCTTCGGCTTCGGCCAACGCCTTCGGGTCGTCGAACAGCACGAACGCCTCCACCTCGCGGTAGATCTGGTCGCGCAGCGCCTTGACCGCCTCGGGGTGCGCGCGGAAGTGCGCGAGCTCGTCCTGGGTGAAAGGCGTGTCCTTCTTCGGCAGCACCCATTGTGGCGTTCGCTGGTAGAGGTCGAGCTGCGCGACGACGGGCGCGATCTCCGGCGCCGTCTGCACGGCGCTCGCCGCGCTGCCGATCAGCGCGACGCGCTCGCCCGCGAGGTCGTGCCCGTCCTTCCAGCGCGCGGTGTGGAACGTGGTGCCGGCGAAGTCGGCGAGCCCCGGGATCTCGGGCAGCGCGATCTCGTTGAACATGCCGATCGCGCTGATCACGAAGCGCGCGGCGAGGCGCCGGCCGTCCGCCATCGCGACGCGCCACAGCGCCGCGCTCTCGTCCCAGCGCAGCGCCTTCACCTCTCGCTCGAAGCGGCAGTGGGACAGCACCCCGTACTTCTGCGCCACGTGCTCCACGTACGCGCGAATCTCCGCCTGCCCCGAGTAGGGCCGCGACCAGTCGGGCTTCGGCTCGAAGGAGAACGAGTAGAGGTGCGACTGCACGTCGCACTCCGCGCCCGGGTAGCGGTTGTGCCACCAGGTGCCGCCGACGCCCGCGGCCTTCTCCACGATCACGAAGTCCGTGATGCCCGCTCGGGCGAGCGTGATTCCGGCGCAGATGCCGCCGGGGCCGGCGCCGATCACGAGGACGGTGGTGCGTTCGGGCAGATCGGTTGCGGAAGGGACGCTGCGCATGACGACTCGCTCGGCGGAAGGGCGGAGGGGGGGGGCGGCGAGCTTCGACTGCCTCGACCGGCGATCTCGGCGAGCCGCCTCGATGCGCGGACAGGTAGCCCGGCCATCGCGCTCCGCGCCGCAATGCGGCGCGCCGCTCAGTGCGCGCGGTCGCCAGCGGCCTCGGGCTCACCCCCGTGCGAGCGCTCGCCCGGAGGAGGCCCGCCGTGCGCCTCCGCCTGCTCGTGAGGCTTGCGCCACTCCCACTGCTCCCAATCTGCCGGGTCGCGCTTCGCGAGGAATCCGGCGAGGGAGATGCCGTCGGCGGGATCGAATGAGCGCTCCAGCATCCGCACCTCGCGCATGCGGTCGGGGCGGAAGCTGCGGTAGTCGGAGCGAGCCTCGCACCAGGCGGCGAGCGTCCACTTCCGGCCCCAGAAGTAGAGGCCGAGCGGCCGCGCGTCGCGCTCGCTCTCCTCGCCGTCCTCGCGCCGGTACCTGAAGTGCACGAAGCGGCGCTCGCCGATCGCGCGGCGCAGCACCGTGAGCTCCCCCGCCATCGCAGCGCCGCTCGGTGCGCCGGGCGCGAAGAACGGAGTCTCGAGCACCACGCGGCGCAGCGTGTCCGGAAGCACGGCCTCCACCTTGGTCATCGCGCTGCCCACCGCGGCCGCGAGGTCCGCGTCGCCCCACGCCGCCACGATGCGCGCCCCGAGCACGAGGCTCTCCAGCTCGTCGCTCGTGAAGATGAGCGGCGCGAGCTCGAAGCCGCGCTCGAGGCGGTACCCGACGCCCGCCTCGCCGCGGATCGGGATGCCCGAGCCTTGGAGGTCGGCGACGTCGCGATAGATCGTGCGCTTCGAGACGCCGAGCTCGTCGGCGATCTGGTAGCCGGTCGCGAAGCGCCGCGCGCGCAGGAGCTGCACGAGGCGGAAGAGCCGGTCTGCACGGCGCACGAGGGCTACCTCCTCTCTTCCAGGACCCGCGAAGCCGGCGCGCTCAGCCGCCCCCGCTGCACAGCCCGAGCGGGTGCCCCTCCGGATCCGCGACGACTGCGAGCAGCGAGTTGCCGTGCCGGGTCGGCGGCACCAGGACGCGGCCGCCGTGCGCGCGCGCCGTCTCGATCGCGGCGTCGAGGTCGGCGACCCGGGTGTAGAACGTCACCCACCACGGCGGCGGCTCGCTCGACGCGGCCACGCCGCGCCGGAAGCGCGCGGGCCGCGCAGCCGCCTGCTTGCGGCCCTCGGCAGCGGTTTCGGGGTCGAATCTCCAGCCGAGCACCTCGCCGTAGAAGCTGTGCAGCTTGTCAGCATGCTGCCCCACGGCTTCGAACCAAACAATCGGACAAGGCATCGGGACCTCCCGGCGCAAACGGTCGAAATACCGTCGCTAATGAGACGCGGAGGACTTCACGGGGTCGCCAAGAGTACGGCCACCGGGTGACAGGGTCCTGTCAGCAGGGTGCCGGAGCCGAGTCGGCAGAACGGGTGCTGCTGACACGCTCTGACAGTGCGAGGGACCGCCCGTTCGGGAGCCGCGCGGAGCCGTTCAGCCCTCTTCCGCGACGCCCTTCGGTGCGCGCTGCTTCATGAAGCCGAACATGTAGCCGGCCACGCGGCGCATCTGGATCTCCTCGGCGCCCTCGGTGATCCGGTAGCGGCGGTGGTGCCGGTAGATGTGCTCGAAGGGCTTGTGGCGCGAGTAACCGAGGCCGCCGTGCACCTGCATCGCGCGATCCGCCGCCTCGCAGCAGAGCCGGTTCGCCCAGTAGTTGCACATGGAGACCTTGTCGGACGCGGAGAACACGCCGTAGGTGTCCATCTGCCACGCGGTCTTGTGGATCAGCGCGCGCATCATCTCGCACTGGGTCTGCAGCTCGACGAGGGGGAACTGGATGCCCTGATTCGACGCGAGCGGCTTGCCGAAGGGCTTGCGCTGCTGCGCATACTTCACCGACTCGTCGATGCAGTACTGCGCCGCGCCGAGGCTCGCGGCCGCCTGCCGGATGCGGTTCTCGTTGAAGAAGTGCTGCACGACCTGCAAGCCGCGGCCCTCGCCGCCGAAGATCGCGGCGTCGGGAACCCAAACGTTCTTCAGCGACACGCGCGCGTGGTCGGTCGGCATGTTGAAGGTCCAGAGGTACTCCTCGACCTTGAAGCCCTCGGCGTCCATCGGCACGAGGAACGCCGTGATGCCGTGGCCGTCGCCCGCCTTGCCGGCGGTGCGCGCGAAGATCAGGTCGTAGGGGGCGGCGTGGACGCCGGTGTTCCACGTTTTCTCGCCGTTGATGCGCCAGCCGTTGCCGTCGCGCACTGCGGTCGTCGCCATGTGCGTCGCGTCCGAGCCGTGCTCGGGCTCGGTGATGCCGAACGCGAAGCCGGTCGTGCCGTCGAGCAGGCCCTGCTGGAACTGCTTCTTCTGCGCGTCGGTGCCGTACGCGATCATCAGCAACACGCCGACGTTGTTCGCGACGATCGAGTGCTCGTTCTGCAGGTCGTTGTGCAGGCCGAGGCCCTTCGCCGTCAGATGCTCGCGGATGATCGCCATCCCGAGGTTCGTGCCGTCCTTGCCGCCGAGCGCCTTCGGCAGCGGGTAGCGGTAGTGGCCCGCCTCGTCGGCGCGCCGCCGCGCCTCGCGCAGCAGCGCCTCCCACTCCTCGTTGGGCAGGCCGCCGCGGTGCCAGTCCGTGCGCGCGTCTTCGCGGCGGTGGTCGAAGAAGCGGATGTTGTCGTTCTCGTTCTCGAGCGGCTTGATCTCGCGCTCGATGAAGGCGTCGAGTTCCTTCAGATAGGCGGCGAGGTCGGCGGGGATGTCGAAGTCCATGGGGCCTCCGGGAGTGGAAGCGCATTGCGCGCTCACGAACTCTGGCGCGCTCGCGTCCGCTGCCGCCAGCGAACGCGCGCGCGGAGCGTGATCGTCGTCTCAGTCGGCGAGGGGGTCGCGCACGGCGCGCCTCGTGAGTCCCAGCGTCCCAGCGTTGCTTGGGGCGAGCCGCTCAGCGCACCGATCCGCGGCGCAGCGCGATCGCGCCGGCGAAGGCGATCGCGACCGCGCAAGCCGCTGCCACCGCCAGCACCACAGGCGACGACGCGCTGACGACGACCGCGCAGAACGCGGCGCCCACGAGACCGAGCGCGACGTCGAGCCGGCTGCCGACGCGCAGCGCGGCGACGCAGGCAGCGCCGTAGGTGAACAGCGCGAGCAGCGTGGAGGCCTCGATCAGCAGGCTGAACTGCTCGCCGAGCGTCGGCGAGACGCTGAGCGCCACTGCCAGGCTGCCCAGCAGCGCCGCGACCACGAGCCCGAGCGCGGGCACATCGCCGTTCCGCACTTGCGCGAGCGCGCTCGGCAGGACGCCGCGCTCCGCAGCCGCCTGGCTCACCTGCGCCGTGAGCAGGACCCAGCCCGCCAGCGTGCCCAGCGCCTTCACGAGCGCAGCCACCGCGATCAGCGAGCCGGCGACGCTGCCGAGCGCGCGCTCCGCGGCCAGCGCGAAGGGCGCGGAGGAGAGCGCGAGCTCCGCCGACGGCACGAGCCCCACGATCGCGGTGCTCGCGGAGAGGTAGACGGCGGTGGCGAGCGCGAGCCCTGCGACCGTCGCGATTGGCACGTTGCGTTCGGGCGCTTCCACCACCGCGGCGGCTACGCACGCGCTCTCGAGCCCCGTGAACGCCCAGAACACGAGCACGAACGAGTGCGGAACCACGAGGAGCCACGGCCGGCCGCTCGGGTTCCACTCCGCGCGGTAGAGATCCGCGTCGAAGAAAGCCCAGCCCACGCTTCCGACGAGCACGAGCGGAACGAGGCCGACGAGGAGCAGGGCGCTATCCACCTGCGCCACCAGCTTCGGGCTCGCGAGGTTCAGGAACGTGATCACCCACAGGATCGCCGCCGTCGCCAGCGCGAGCTGCGCGCCCGACTCCGCGCCGGGCAGCAGCGACGCGAGGTAGCCTGCGGCAGCGGCGGCGATCGCGACGTTGCCGATCACGCAGGCCGCCCAGTACCAGAGGCTCGCCTGGAAGCCGGCGAAGGGGCCGAGCACGGCGTGCACGTGGCTCGCCGGCCCGCCCGCGAAGGGGTGGCGCCGCGCGAGGCGCGCGAACACCAGGCCCAGACCGAGGGCGCCCGCTGCGGCGAACAGCCAACCGAGCAGCGAGATGCCGCCGATCGGCGCGAGCGTGGCGGGCAGCAGGAACACGCCGGAGCCGACCATGTTGCCGGCGACGATCACGGTCGCGAGCACCGGCCCGAGCTTGCGGCGGTCGTGCACGCGCTCGCCCTAGCGCTTCGCGAGGTGGGCGATGCCCGACCAGCCCGGCGGCGGCTGCGCCGGCTCCCGGCACTCGGGAATGCGCTCGCGCAGGCGCGCGCCGAAGCGGCGCAGCGCCACCTCGTTCGCGCCGAGCGGCCCGACCCGATAGCTGCTCGACGCCATGCCGGCCTGCACGCGCTCGATCAGCGCCTTGTCTTCGGCGTTCACGCGGCGGTTGATGCGCCAGTTCAGGTAGCGCGCGGCGCGCATCTCGCGGCGCTCGTCCGGGCGCGCGTAGGCGGCCTCGCGGATCAGCGTCTGCGTCGGCGAGATCGGCAGCCACTGCATGAAGTCGACCTGATCCGGATACACGTCGAAGGCGAAGTTGGGCCAGAGCTTGAAGTAGACCCAGCGCCGGCGGCTCTCCGGCGCAAGCTCGGGCACGTCGGGCAGCAGCTTCTGGTAGGCGCGCTCCGACCAGGCGCTCGACGGCTCCGCCTGGAGCTCGCCCGACATGCGGTCGATCCACTCGCGCGACTCGACCTGATAAGTCCGCGCGAACAGGCGCGTGAGGCCGGGGTGCGCGACGGGGATGTGCAGCCCGTCGGAGTAGTTGTCGCCCACGTTCTTCCAGTTGACGGCGCGCGGCCGCAGCGTGACGCGGCCGCTCGGCCGCAGCTCCTCGAAGCGATGCAGCGCGATCTCGCTCGCGTAGGGCGCCATCATCTCGGCGACGCTCGGACCGCCGGCCGCGAGGCGCACGAAGACGAAGCCCGCGCACACCTCGGTGTCCACCGGCGCGAGGCCGTGCGCGCCGAAGTCGAGGTTCGGGAACGCGTCGCGCTCGGGCGTGCCGACCAGCCGGCCGTCGAGCTCGTAGGTCCACGCGTGGTACGGGCAGACGATGCGCCGGCAGTGGCCGCGCGCGCCGTCGAGCAGACGCGCCGCGCGATGGCGGCAGACGTTGTGGAAGCCGCGCACGCGGCCGTCCGCGCCGCGCACCACGAACAGCAGCTCGTCG
The DNA here is from genome assembly GCA_964460485.1 of uncultured Spirochaetales bacterium. Taxonomy (GTDB): domain Bacteria; phylum Myxococcota_A; class UBA9160; order UBA9160; family UBA6930; genus VGRF01. The sequence goes on along the minus strand of CAYWRY010000022.1, from coordinate 15,536 downwards.
AACAGCTCGAAGGTGTGCCAGTCGCCCGCGCTCGGGACGTCGCTCGAATGGCACACCACCTGCCACGACGGCCGGAACACGCGCTCGCGCTCGAGCGCCAGGAACTCCGGATCGCGGTAGGTCCAGGCGGGCAGGCTGGTGTCGTCGAGGTTCGGCATCGCGCAGCGCGACACGCTACGGAGCCGGGCGCGGCGCGGCCAGCCTAATGCGCGCCGCTGCCGCCGCGGGATCCGCCCTCGCCCCCGCGCGCGAGCTTCAGCTCCGCCCTCATCGCGTCGCCGAGGGCGAGCTGGTCGGCTGAGACCGTGATCATCCGGAAGCCCATCGCCCGCCGGCGCGCCGCGAGGGCGGCGCTCGCGTGGATGCCCGGCGCGATGCCGCGCGCGCGGCAGGCGGCGACGACGCGCTCCAGCGCCGCGACGAACTCGGGACGGTCGTCGTTGTTGCCCGGCGGAAGGCCGAGCGTGATCGAGAGGTCCGCGGGGCCGACGTACACCGCGTCGATGCCCGGCACGTCGAGGATCGCGTCGAGGCGTTCGAGCGCTCGCGCCGTCTCGATCATCGGAATGCACGCGACCTCGGCGTTCGCGGAAGCGAAGTAACGCGCGCCCTCCTGCAGGAACGCGCGCACGGGCCCGAACGAGCGCGCCCCTGCCGGCGCATAGCGGCAGGCCGCGACGGCGGCGCGCGCTTCGTCCGGAGAGTTCACCATCGGCACGATCACGCTCATCGCGCCCGCGTCGAGCACGCGGCCGATGATGCCGGGCTCGTTCCACGGCACGCGCACGACCGGCGAGCTCGCGCCGAGGCAGAGCGCCTGCAGCATCGCGAGCGCGTCGGAATAGTCGACGAGCCCGTGCTGCATGTCGACGCACACGTAGTCGAAGCCCGTGCGCGCGACGATCTCGGCGGAGACGCTGCTCGGGATCGACAGCCAGCCGCCGTGCGCGACGCCGCCCGACGAGAGCAGCGCCTTGAGTGCGTTCGCCATCGCGTCGTCCCCCGGTTCGTCAGGTTGGGCGCGCGCCGCCGCGGCGTCTCACAGCTCGGCGTCCGCGAGCTCGAGCACGGGCTCGGCGCCGATCACGCGCTCGCGCTCGAGCGCGTCGAGCTCCGCGTCCGCGAGGCGGAGCAGCCCGCGCAGCACCTCGCGCGTGTGCTGGCCGAGCGTCGGCGCCGGCAGCTCGATCGCGTGCGGCGACGGGCCCGTGCGGTGCGGCGCCGACGGGCTCGGCTGCACGCCCGCATACTCGCGCTCGATCCACTGCCAAAACTCGCGCGCCTCGAGCTGCGGGTGCGTCAGCACCTCGTTCACGTCGAGCACGCCCGCCGCGGGGATGTCGCGTGCGCAGAGCGCAGCGACAAGCGCGTCGCGCTCCCGCTCGGTCGTCCACGCGGAGATCGCGGCGTCGATGCGATCGTGCTGGCGGCGGCGCTCGCCCAGACGCTCGAGCGCGGGATCGAGCAGCGAGGCGTCGCCCACGAGGTCGCGGAACGCAAGCCACTGCGCGTCGCTCGCGACCGCGAGCGTGAGCCACTGGTCCTCGCCCGCGCAGCGGTAGTTGCCTTGCGGCGCGTGCGCGGCGTGGCGGTTCCCGATTCGCGGCGGCGCCTGCCCGAGCAGCGCCTGGTGCGCGAGCCCGTGCAGGCCGAGCCCGGTGAGCGCCTCCGCCTGCGACAGATCGACGAGCTGCCCGGCGCCGGTGCGCCGCGCGTGGAGCAGCGCGAGCGCGAGCGCCGCCGCGCCGTGCAC